>NZ_JBFTSK010000002.1:0-544222 GCF_056399985.1 Chitinophaga sp. 01L420 | reverse complement strand
CATTAACACCCGCCAGAATCAGCCGCATGGAAGTGGATAACGAAAACAAATATGCTTCCGTTTACCTCAACCCTGACCAGGTATCACTGGCCATCGGTAAAAAAGGCGTAAACATTAAGCTGGCTTGCGAACTGACTGGTTTTGAGATTGATGTATTCCGTGATGAAGCACAAGAACAGTCTGAGTTTGATATCGATCTGGAAGAATTCTCGGATGAAATCGAAGAATGGATAATAGATGAACTGAAGCGAATAGGTTGTGACACTGCCCGCAGCGTATTAGAACTGACTGTTGAAGAACTGGTTCGCCGTTCAGATCTGGAAGAAGAGACAGTGCAGGATGTAAGAAGAATATTACAGGAAGAGTTTGACAAAGAATAAAGCCGAGCCACAACCCTTCCCAGGTAAAGGCCTTATTAGAAAGGGAATTGATTTTTTCGAGTTATTGTTTAAACGTAAAAAAACATCCCGTTTTGAAGAAACGGGAAACAGGGGAGGCCCGAAATACGATATGCCTGAAACAACAAACAACACACCACGCTTGCTGGCTGCAGCCAAGGAGTTTAATATTGGTAAGGAAACCCTCATCGATTTCCTTGGCAATAAAGGCTTTGACATGGGTGGCTTTGGTTCTCCCAATGCCCGCCTTACGGCTGTTATGTACACAGCACTGCAGTCGGAGTTCCAGCAGGACAAGGCTAACAAACGCAAAAGCGACCAGATAGCCCTGCCCAAAGGAAGCGTGTTAGAAACGATGAAGAAGAAAGAGAAGGAGGAAGCGGAAGCGGCGGCTAAAAAGAATACCAATAAAGAAAATGAGGCAACTCCCGCTCCAGTAGCAGAAGCGCCTAAGGAAGAAAAACGTGAGCCTCAACCGGAACCAGTAAAGGAAACCCCTAAACCGGAACCACAACCACAGGCAACTGTTGCCCCGGCAACAACACCACCTCCCGCAAAGGAAAAAGCAGAACCGAAGCCTGAACCACCCGTTGTTACAGCTCCCCCTGTTGCGGAAGTTCCTAAAGCACCGGCAACGCCTCCTCCGGCTGAACCAGAAACAGTAAAAACAGAAGCGCCGAAAATTAACGGCCCTAAAGTCATTACTACCATCGATCTGGACGCATTAAACCGCAATAAAAAACCAGTTGCTAAAAAAGCAGAACAGGAAGAAACTCCGGCTCCGCAACCTGAAGCAGTAAAACCTCCGGTAAAGGAAGAAAAACCTACCCCGGCTCCAGTTATACCCGCTCCTCCCGTTGCTGAAAAACAACCGGAACCTAAGCCAGTTCCTGCCCCTCCCGTACAGGAAGCAACTACAGCGCCAACTGAAAAACCAGTTGAGAAAGCTGATAAAGCCGTAAAAGTAGAACAGGCCCCTAAAGCCGAAACTACCCCTCCGGCAGAGAAAGTAGCGAAAACAGAAAAGACCGATACGACAGAAAAAACGGAAAAAGCCGCACCGGTTGAAGATAAACCTGTAGTTAAAAAAGTGGAAGAAGTATTACAAGAGGCAAAACCGGCTGCAGTCAAAGAACCGGCGCACATTCCTGTTAAACAAGTCGTAAAGACAGAACATCGCAAACCCACTGCTGCTGTCGATAACACACCACCAACACCTCCTCCCGCTGCCCCTCAGGCACAGGACGAACCAGCTGGTGCTGCTGTCATTGAAAATATTCAGGCCGAAAAATTAACCGGCCCTAAAGTAATCGGCAAAATTGAGCTGCCAGTTCAATCTGACAGACGCGATAATAATAAGAACAACTTTAGCAGGGACGAAAAACGCAAACGCAAGCGTATCATCGTGGAAAAGAAACCCGAACCTGTTCAGCCTAAAGATTTCAAGGAAGGCGACCGCAAAGAAGGTGGCACTCCGGGCGAACATCGCCCACATCAACACGGCGGACAAGGTGGTGGCGGTAATCGCCCTCACCATAATGATAACCGCGGTGGCGGTCATCAGGGTCAGGGACACCAGGGTGGTGGCGGAAATCGTCCACAAGGCGATAATCGCAACAATAATAATAACCGTCCAGGCGGCGCCAACACCGGAACCGGTGGCGGTGGTTACAACAGACCTGCAGGTCAGGGTCAGGGCGGAGGCTATAACAGGCCAGCCGGACAAGGCGGTGCAAGCGGTGGTGGTAACAGACCTGCCGGACAAGGTGGCGGTTACAATCGTCCAGGTGGCGGAACCGGTGGTGGTAACAGACCAGGCGGTCAAGGCGGTGGCTATAACAGGCCAGGCCAGGGCGGCGGCGGTTACAACAGACCAGGTCAGGGTAACCGTGGCGAAGACAAACGCACTACCGAAGAAAAAGAAATCGATAAGAACGAGATCCAGAATAAGATCAAGGAAACAATGGCCAAACTCGGTGGCGGTCGCGGTAAAAACGTGAAAGCTAAACACCGTAGAGAAAAACGTGAAGAAAGAGCCCACCAGAAAGCGAAGGAAGGAGATGGAGACAACAAACTCCAGGTAACAGAATTCGTTTCTGTATCTGAACTGGCTAACCTGATGGATGTAAGCTTCGCAGAAGTTATCTCTAAATGTATGGGCCTCGGTATCATGGTATCTATCAACCAACGCCTCGATGCGGAAGTAATAGAACTGGTGGCCGGCGAATTTGGTTACGAAGTGGAATTCATCGGTCTGGAAGATGCAGAAGAATCCGATGATGAAGACGAAGTAGATGATCCTGCAGACCTGGAACCACGTGCTCCGATTGTGACCATCATGGGTCACGTCGATCACGGTAAAACCTCCCTGCTCGATTATATCCGTAGTGCAAACGTGGTAGCCGGTGAAGCCGGTGGTATCACCCAGCATATCGGTGCCTACCAGGTAACTACCGCAAGTGGTAAAAAAATCACCTTCCTCGATACACCTGGTCACGAAGCGTTTACAGCGATGCGTGCCCGTGGTGCCAAAGCAGCAGATATCGCTGTTATCGTGGTAGCTGCCGATGATGCCATCATGCCACAAACAAGGGAAGCAATATCCCACTCCCAGGCTGCTGGTCTGCCAATGGTATTCGCTATCAATAAAGTGGATAAAGAAGGCTCCAACCCTGAAAAAATTAAAGAACAACTGGCCGGCATGAACCTCCTGGTAGAAGACTGGGGCGGTAAATACCAGAGTCAGGAAATATCCGCTAAAAACGGATTGAATATAGATATCCTCCTCGAAAAAATATTGCTGGAAGCGGAACTGCTGGAATTGAAAGCAAATCCAGACCGCGAAGCATCTGGTAGTATCGTGGAAGCAACACTGGACAAAGGCCGCGGTTATGTAGCCTCCCTGCTGGTACAAAACGGTACCCTCCGTCAGGGCGATACCATTGTATCCGGCTCCTTCTTCGGTAAAATCAAAGCCATGTTCAACGAACGTGGTCAGAAAATGGAAGAAGCAGGTCCATCTATGCCCGTACAGGTGCTCGGCTTAAACGGTGCACCACAGGCCGGTGAGAAATTCAAAATGTTCGCAGACGAGTCTGAAGCAAAAGAAGTGGCTAACCGCAGAGCTCAAATCGTTCGTGAACAAGGTATCCGTACCAAGAAACACATCACACTGGATGAAATCGGTCGCCGTCTGGCACTGGGTAACTTCAAACAGCTGAACCTGATCATCAAAGCCGACTTTGATGGTTCCGTAGAAGCATTGAGCGATTCCCTGCAGAAACTGTCTACCGAAGAAATCGTTATCAGCATCGTACACAAGGCAGTAGGTCAGATCACAGAATCCGACGTATTGCTGGCTACCGCTTCTGACGCCATCATCCTCGGATTCCAGGTACGTCCTTCTTCCCAGGCTGCTAAGCTGGCGGAAAAAGAAAATATCGAGATCCGTAACTACTCCATCATCTATGACGCGATCGATGAAATCAAGAGCGCCATGGAAGGTATGTTGGAACCAAAAATCGAAAAGAAAGTGGTGTGCAACGTTCAGGTGCGCGAAACTTACAAATTCGAGAAAGTTACCGTGGCAGGTTGCTTCGTTACAGATGGCAAGCTGACAAGAAACACCCGTATCAACGTGGTGCGCGACGGTATCGTGGTTCACACCGGCGAACTCGGCTCCCTGAAACGTTATAAAGATGACGTGAAGGAAGTGGCCGCCAACATGGAGTGTGGTTTGAGTATCCGTGGATTCAGCGACCTCAGACCTAACGATAACATCGAAGGATTTGAAGAAGTAGAAGTAAAGAGAACATTATAAAACAGCTATTAGCCGTTAGCTATTAGCTTTTAGCAAAAATGCAGCGAAGACATCAGCAAAAGTTAAACAATAACTACGCTCATGTCTTCGCTGCATTTTTGCTAAAAGCTAATAGCTAACGGCTAAAAGCTGAATTCTCCCTGCTTATCTAAACTTTTGTTAAATCCATCGACTTTCCCTATGCTACTGACCTTTAAATGGTTATTTTTGATTTTTACCGCTTTTGTATGAAGAAACTTTTAGCATTATCCGCAGGCGCTTTGCTGCTATGGCAAGCCTCTTCGGCTCAGCAGAAACTGATTGCAGACAAGATTATCGGCGTAGTAGGGGATAAGATTATCCTCAAATCCGATATGGATGGGGCGCTGGCCGATCAGATGCACAACTCACCAGATGGAAATCTGATGCCCGATGCTGCCTGCAAAACCCTGGAAATGCTGATTTCCCAGAAGGTAATGGTGCTTCAAGCAGAAAGAGACAGCTTACCCGTAAGCGACGGCGATGTGGAAGCTCAAATGGAAAACCGTATCCGCTATTTCGAACAGATGTACGGCTCTAAAGAAAAGATGAAGGAAATTACCGGCTACTCCATCTACCAGCTCCGCGAACGCTTCCGTTCTCCCATCAAAGAAGGGTTGCTGGCACAGGCAATGCGTAACAAAATCATTGAACCGGTAAAAGTAACACCGTCAGAAGTAAAACGCTTCTACGACGCCATCCCTAAGGATAGTCTCAAATTTTACGAATCAGAACTGGAAATAGGTACCATCGTGTTAACACCGAAGGCTACCCGCGAAATGGACCAATACGCCATTGAACGCCTCCTCGATTTCAAAAAACGTGTAATGAACAAGGAATCAGACTTCACCTCTCTGGCTATCCTGTACTCCGAAGATCCAAGCGTAAAGGATAACAAGGGTATCATGGTACTCAACCGTGGTGATAAAAACTGGGATCCTGAGTTCATGGCCGCTTCCTTCCGTTTGAAAGAAGGCGAACTGTCTTCTCCGGTTAAATCCCAGTTCGGATACCACCTGATCCAGATGCTGAAACGTTCCGGCGATAACATCACCGTGCAACACATCATCCTGAGAGCAGCTGTTACCAAATCCGACCTGGCAGCTAATATCGCCAAACTGGATTCTATACGCTCCAGCATCCTGGCAGGTAGAATTAACTTTGCCGAAGCCGTTGCTAAATACAGCGACGCGCCAAGCGCCAAATTTGATGGTGGTATGCTCCAGTCTAAAACAGGCGATGGTAGCACCCTGATCACCATTGATCAGCTGGACGATCCCGGCCAAAGAGACATCGTACTGATGCTCGACACCCTGAAACCAGGTAAAATTTCTGCACCAGCGCAATTCACAGACGAAAGCGGCCGCCAGGCGGTACGTATCGTTTACCTGAAAACACGCTCACAACCACATAGAGAAAATCTTACGGATGACTACTCCCGCATACAGCAACGTACCCTGGATATCAAACGTGCGGAAGCTATCAACAAATGGCTCATCGAAAAGATACCAACCTTCTATGTACACGTAGATGAGGAATACAAAAACTGTAATCACATCAGCCAGTGGATGGCAGCCCTGGCCAAACAATAACATCAGCGGTTAGCTTTTAGCTATCAGCAGTTAGTAAAGCGGAGATAAGAGCGAAAAGCTTTTATCTCCGCTTTTTTTGGACAAATAATTAAAAATGATATCCCTTACCCCGCCCGCCATTCCCACTCTTACGGATACACTTCACTTCCCAAAACACTAAAAGCTAACAGCTAATGGCTAATAGCTTATCAGCAAAGGCTGATACCTTTACCATCCCCTTTCTGGTTTTCTCCTTTTTTGCCGTACCTTTGCGACTTCAATTTTCTGCCATGAGTGATGCGATCAAACATGAATGCGGTCTGGCATTTATAAGATTAAGAAAACCGTTTTCCTACTACCAACAAAAATATGGGAGCGTTTTCTATGGGCTAAACAAACTGTACCTGCTCATGGAAAAACAACACAACAGAGGCCAGGATGGCGCTGGTTTGGCTACCGTAAAACTGAACACCGAACCTGGCGTTCCCTTTATGCACCGCATCCGTAGTGCAGCTCCACAAGCGATCGGTGATATCTTCGCAAAAGTACGTGACGAAATACAGGAGATAGAAAAATATCAGCCGGAAATTACCAAATATCCAGGGCTGATGAAAGGCCATGTACGCTTTCTCGGTGAACTCATGATGGGACATATCCGTTATGCTACACAGGGTAAAAACAACGTGGAACTCTGCCATCCTTTTGTACGCTACAATACCATTCCTGCCCGTAACCTCGCTATGGCAGGTAACTTCAACCTGATCAATACGGATGAACTGTTTGAGTTCTCCAAAGCTGAACCAGGTGAGGTACACAAAAACAGCGATCTCGCCGCTATGCTGGAAGTGGTACACCATTTCCTCGCGAAGGAAGATAATGAAGGTAGCAATGACCTTGATATCAAAAAAATCCTGCAGCAGGCATTTTCTATGTTTGACGGAGGTTATCATACCTGCGGACTGATTGGTTCCGGAGATGCTTTCGTAATCCGTGATGCACACGGTATCCGTCCTTCCTACTACTACATTAATGAAGACGTGATTGTGGCGGCCTCTGAAAGAGCCGCTATCCGCACTACCTTTAACGTAGGGGAAAATGAAGTACTGGAACTGATGCCAGGTAATGCCCTCATCGTTAAAAACAACGGTGACTACAGCATCGAACAAATTCTCGAACCTAAGGAACGTAAAGCCTGCAGCTTTGAAAGGATTTACTTCTCCCGTGGTAACGATGAAAAAATATATAAGGAACGTACTGACCTGGGCCGTCTGTTATCCGGTACGGTTTTAAAGGCCATCGATAATGACCTCCGCAATACCATCTTTTCCTTTATTCCAAACACCGCTGAAGTAGCCTTCTATGGCCTGTTAAAAGGACTGGAAGATTATCTCAACAAAATAAAGGTAGAACGTATTCTTTCCTGGGGTAATGACTTTGATGAGGAAAAGCTCACTGAAATGGTGAACCGCCGTATCCGCATCGATAAGATCGCTACCAAAGACGTAAAAATGCGTACGTTCATTACCGAAGATTCCAGCCGTAATGAAATGGTACAACACGTGTACGATATCACCTACGGTAAAGTAAGACCCGGTATTGACTCCCTCGTGGTAATAGATGATTCCATTGTTCGCGGTACTACTTTGAAAGAAAGTATCGTTAAAATGCTGGATCGTTTAGGACCTAAAAAGATCATCATCGTATCTTCCGCCCCTCAGATCCGCTATCCGGACTGCTATGGTATTGATATGAGCAAGATGGGTGATTTCGTAGCCTTCCAGGCCGCCATTGCTCTCCTGAAAGACCACGGCAAGGAACATATCCTGAACGAAGCTTATGGTCTCTGCAAGGAACTGCAACGCACCAATACCCTTCACGCACAAAACGTAGTAAAGAATATATACAAACCATTTACCCCGGAACAGATCTCCGCAAAAATTGCAGAAATCCTCAACCCCGGCGGTATCCGTGCTGAAATAGAAGTGATCTATCAATCTATCGAAAGCTTGCATCAGGCTTGTCCGAATAACCTGGGTGACTGGTACTTTACCGGTAATTACCCTACTCCGGGCGGCAACCGTGTCGTAAATAAAGCATTTATGAACTTCATGGAAGGCAAAAACGAAAGAGGATATTAATTAAATAATAAAAGCTATTATTTACAGGATTTAATCGGATCACCTCCCTTACATCTTGTAAATAATAGCTTTTTGCTTTATCCTTTAAGCCATCAGCCTACATCAGATGGCTAAATGTTTCCATGTTAATTTTATCTTAAATAACCCCTTTTCCGCGAACAGTATAAGTCTAACAAGTTAACTTCCTGTAAAATCTGTATTTTCGTTTTCGTTAACTATCGGTTTTCAGCCCATGAAAACATTACTACTTATACGTCATGCTAAATCCAGCTGGACAGATCCAGACATGGATGATTTTGACCGGCCCCTCAATAAACGGGGAAAACAAAATGCCCCGGAAATGGCCCAACACCTCATTACACGGGGTATGGTGCCGGAATTAATCATTTCGAGCCCGGCCAAAAGAGCCAGAACAACTGCCAAAATGATGGCCAGCGAGTGGAAGTATCCCAAACAGGCCATCCTGCTGGAAGAAGAACTCTATCTCTGTTATGCAGCCACCTTTCTGAAAGTCATTACCAAAATAGATGATGACTTCGGCGCAGTAGCTATATTTGCACATAATCCCGGTATTACCGATTTCGCCAATTACCTGACGGAAGAAATCAGAATAGACAACGTGCCTACCGCCGGCGTCTTTGGGATACAGGCAGATACGGACAACTGGAAAGATTTTGACCTGGCAAAGAAAAAGTTCCTCTTCTTTGAATACCCCCGGAAAGACTAGTCTTTAACTATTTTGTTATAAGATGCTGTAATCCCTTTTATCAGCGAAGAACTGAACCCCTGATGCTCCATTTCATTTAAACCAGCAATAGTACAGCCTTTGGGCGTAGTAACCTTGTCTATTTCTTCTTCCGGATGACGGTTTTCCCGGATCAGCAGTTCTGCTGCCCCCTTTACCGTTTGTGCCGCAATAAGACTGGCGGTGCGCACATCAAAGCCTATTTCAATACCACCTTGTATATTGGCCCGGATATAACGCAAAGCAAAGGCAATACCGCAGGCCCCCAGTACGGTGGCTGCATCCATCAGCTTTTCATCGATGGTAACGGTAGCCCCCAACTGATCAAACATGGTTTTTATATACCGGATCTGTTCTTCGGTAGCATGTTTATGCGAAATACAGGTAATAGATTCCTGTATGGCAATAGCGGTATTGGGCATAGCACGTACTACCGGCATTCCTGGCACCACATGTTCCAGGTCATCGATACTCACACCGGTAACAACGCTGATCAATATATGCCGCTTCGGATCAAAAGATGATTGAAACTCCTGCAATACTTCCCGCACATTGTACGGCTTCAATGCCACCACAATCACTTCTGACTCGCGGATCGCTACATCATTGTCTGTTTCTATCCGTACGCCTGCATCACGCAGCGCAGAAAGGGTGCTGGTATTACGCTTGGTAACAGTGATATCACCGGCCTTTGAAAAACCGCTCTTCAGCAATCCCTGGGCAATGGCCGAGCCCAGATTTCCTCCACCTATAATGGCTATTTTTTTGGCTGACATAACAAATTATGTTTACACTATAAATCCTACGGAAGGTATAACAAATGCTGCATCCATGCAAACGGCAACGATTCATTACCTTGCAGCTATGCAGGCATTACACACAGCAACTGCGTTTTACGCCAGGATTAAAGAAGCACACGGTGTTGAGAATACAGAAGAAAAAACACGACACTATAAACAGATACTGGAAATCCTTTTCAGAGAACTTACCAGGAAAGAAACCCGCTCCTTCGGGAACCTGTTTGCACGCATGCAATTCTTCTTTGACCGGCAGACAGTTCCCCCCGATATTCTTCAGCAACTGACTGCCCTTCGTATACTAACGAACAAGGCTACACGTGGTATGTTCCCCCTGCAGGAAACAGAACACTTACTTTGTATCAAAGCCCTCACAGAATCGGTGGCATGGTGCTACCAGGTAGAACCACCGATAGCATTAACAGAGATCTACGCTCCTTCAGGTACACATAAATTATCGCTGGCTTATCAGCACCGCCCTGGTAGCTTAGCCCTTTTGAAATGCATGGTAACTGCCGTAGGCCCACTCACCACGGGAGCCCAGGGAAAATATACCCTACTGCTGGATGTAAAAAATGATGAACAGGGCGATTTCCAGCTACAGTTGGAACATATGGAATCGGCTACTGTAGTATCGTTACATGGCCTATTACGTCCTTACGACACCATTAATGTGCTTCATTGCCGTCAGGGTGCAGAAGGGCATGAATACGCCACCACCAGCGAAAGCCAGGTGGTGCTGGAACCCGATCTGCTCATCGATATCAGTGACCTGGCGGAATGCTTTACCCATAAAGGTCCTAACCGCTTATTATACCTCGTTAAAAAACTGACGCCACAGCAATCCAGCCCGGCTGCATTCAAGGGAAACCTGGTGAATGCACTGCTCGATGAGATGTTGCGCAACAGGGAAATAGATTTCAAAAGCTCCTTTGTGGAGGCGGTAGCTGAAAACGTGCTACAGGCAGCGGCCTACGGCAGGGAAAAAATAAACGAAATGTTCCGCGATATCAAGCAGCATCACTGGGGAAACCTCCACAATACAGTGAAAGAGCTACAGGATAAACCGGTACGTATAGAGCCCACCTTCTTCTCCGCCCAATACGGGCTCCAAGGACGTTTAGACCTGATGGCAGAAGATGATACCGATGAATACCGTAAAGAAATATTCGAGTTAAAAAGTGGAAAGTGCCCGGACTTTAATACCTGGAAAAACCATGAAATGCAGGTAGTAGGGTATAACCTGTTGCTCCGTTCTACCTTTGGCCGGCACCGCAAAGGTAGTTCTGCTATCCTGTACTCCGCCGCAGCAACCAGCCCATTGAGGAATGTGAGCAGTACCCATCTCACAGAAAATGATTTATTACTGCTCCGCAATGAAGTAGTAGGCATGCTCCTCCGGCTGGCAGGCTGTGAATTTGAAGTGCTGTCTACCATTACTACGGCGGCAGCGCTCGGACTACCATCTTTCAGCGCGGCACATTTTACCTCCTTTGAACAGGCCTGGCAAACAGCCCCACCAGTGGCGAAAGCTTACTACCACGAGTTTTTGGCATTTATGCTACGGGAATATCTGCAGGCAAAGTGCGGTATGTTTTCGGAAATTAACAGGGAAGATGATGCCGATGGATTTGCCGCACTCTGGCTGCAACAGGAAAAAGACAAGCTTTCCCGCTTCAATATTATACCAGGACTACGTTTCCGGGAATTTGATACGGTAAACAGTTCCGTATTATTTGATATAGTCGTACCCGTTAGCCATAACTTCCGCCGGGGAGATACCGCAATTATTTACCCGCGTACCAGCACAGAACTGCAGCCCATGCAGCAACAGCTGCTGAAAGGCAGGATAGAGGAAGTGGGAAAAGAGCAGTTGAGTTTTTCTCTGAATAACCGACAGATGACCCTGGACTTTTTCCGGCAGTTTGATGAATGGATTATTGAACACGATATATACGAGTCGAATTACTGGATTGCAGCGGCTTCGCTGTTTCATGTGATTTCGCCACGCTACCGGGAGCGCACCAATATGCTGCTGGGGCTTACCACTCCCCGCTGGTACCCGCTGCAACGTACCACACCGGCTATGTTTAACCCTAACCAGGAACAGATTGTAAAGCAAGCCCTGGAAGCGCAGGACTACTACCTTTTACAGGGACCTCCAGGAACAGGTAAAACGTCTTCCCTGTTAACCACCATCGTAGGAGAAATGGTTAAGCAGGATACCTACGTAATTATTGTTGCCTTTACCAATAAAGCGGTAGAGGAAATCTGTTATAAGCTGACTGCTAAAAATATTACCCATCTCCGTATGGGTGGCCGCAGCTCAGAAGCTTCGCTAACGTTGAAGCAATATTGCCTGGATGGCTCACTGGACGAGGCCCGTAGCTATATTACCAGTCACCGGGTATTTGTGGCCACAGTAGCCACGATGGCTACACGTCTGGAACAATTAATAATGATGGGGATTCCTACCGATACTTTAATTGTGGACGAAGCATCTCAGTTAACAGAACCCCAGCTGTTGGGCTTGTTGATGCCTTTTCGCAAATTTATCCTGATAGGAGATCAGAATCAGTTGCCACCGGTGGTAGCACAGGAAGAATATTTTTGCCGGGTAAAAGCCCACTGTTTAGTAGAGCTGGGCATCCGTGATCTGCGGACTTCGATTTTCGAAAGGTTAATACTACGCTGTAAAACCAGCCACTGGCGCCATGCCTGGGGCATGCTGAATACACATTTCCGGATGCACGACAGTATCGCTGCATTGGTCAATCATTACTATGCGGGTCAATTATCTTCCGGAAAACCGGAACAACAGGCTGGCTTTGATCTCTATAAGGATCATGAAAACGTAGGGTGGGAGCGGGTTTTATCTTTAGGAAGAAAGATATTTATTGCCAGCCCCTATGAAGCGACTTCCAAAATGAACAGAACCGAGGCGCAATGGGTAGTATCCTTGTTACAACATCTTAAAAGTCGTTATGGCGCTGGCTTCAGTAAAGACACAGTTGGTGTGGTGACGCCATGGCGTACACAAATCAGTCTTATCCGCGAGCTGATAGCAGAAGATACCGCCTTGCAGGACATCAATATAGATACCGTTGAGCGCTTCCAGGGCTCTGAAAACGACATTATCATCGTTTCCCTGGCAGTATATCATGCGGCGCAGGTRCAGACATTACAGTGCCTGGGACAGTTTAGCTGGGAAGAAGAAGAGATAGAAGTAGACCGTAAGTTGTTGGTAACGTTATCGCGTGCACGAAAACAGGTAATTATCCTGGGATATGAGCCGGTACTGCAGGACAGTGCACATTACCGGAAGATGTTGGGGGAGATGGTGAGAGGAGTGCTGTAGTACCAGCCACCAATAACTATGGCCATACTGGTAGTATGGCCACAGTTTAGACAACATCATATATGATCACTCCTGGAAATCCAGGCTTTAATCCAATGTTACATGCCCCCAGTTTTCACCGCTTTTGATGCGGTAAAGCTGCATTTCGCTGATATCAAACTGTTCAGCAATCTGCTTCATAGTTTTCTTACCAGGCTTATTCAGCAGGCGTTTAATGCTTTTTACTTTGGTCACATTCAGCTTCAGACCTTTTACACGGTTGCGTTGCTTTTCTTTATAAGCCAGCTTCGCAGGGCTTTTTTGCTGATGCTCTTCCATTTCCTCCTTGGTTGCCCATTGGAGGTTGGTGGCTTTATTATTTTTTTTATCGTAGTCCAGGTGAATCACATATTTATGTGCCCGTCCTCCTTTTTTACTAAAAAGTTTGGCCACCTCCCGGTGCAGGTAGAGTGACTGATAGCTATCTGCGGGCTTTACGTTTAATACCGTATAGCCTTCCACGGTAGACCCCGTGAGCAGCTTACCATCTTCGGTACTTTCATGATAACTGATCACTCTCCCCATGTTTGATACAGCGTATTTTTTACGCAGGGCAGATTTGTTTTTAATCTGTAAGTCTTTCCAGACTTCATTTTTCAGATTTTTAATTGTGGTCATGTGAAAGTATTTTTATTTTTTTATACTCTGGGGTTTATCCGTTTATCCGTAAACGTTACAACCGGCCATTTCAGTATCAGCCGGCAGAAAATCGTGTGCAGCTAATTGGGGAGCAGCCCTTTCGAATATATGGTCCTTGTATTGTAACACCACCGCGTCTAGTACTTCCTCTATTTCAGCTAATGTATTGTAAGTTACTAATTGTTGTCTGAATTCCTTTATATGTGGCAACCCTTTGAGGTAATTTGTGTAGTGGCGGCGCATTTCCAGTATGCCTACTACTTCTCCTTTCCAGGAAACTGATTGGTGAAGGTGCTTTTTACAAACTTCCACTCTTTCTAAAACAGTTGGTAGTGGCAAATGTTCGCCAGTCTTCATAAAATGCTTGATCTCCCTGAAAATCCATGGATAACCAATCGCAGCCCTGCCTATCATTACCCCATCTACACCATATTTCTGTCTTGCAGCAATTACCTGCTCCGGCGTACATATGTCACCGTTACCAAAGATAGGAATTTGTATGCGTGGATTGTTTTTTACTTTTCCGATCAGTGTCCAGTCGGCACTGCCTTTATACATTTGTGTGCGGGTACGGCCATGAATGGTAAGGGCTTTGATCCCCACATCCTGCAGCCTTTCCGCTACTTCTTCAATATTTTTGGTATCATCGTCCCAGCCCAGGCGGGTTTTAATGGTGACTGGCAGTCTTGTTGCCTTTACTACGGCTGCCGTCAGTTTTATCATTTTAGGTATATCTTTCAAGATACCTGCGCCAGCACCTTTACAGGCCACTTTCTTTACCGGGCAACCGAAGTTAATGTCGAGTAAATCAGGGTTGGTGGCTTCTACGATCTGCGCGGCCAATGACAAGGATTCCTCATCACCCCCGAAAATCTGTATGCCTACCGGACGTTCGTAGTCGAAAATGTCCAGCTTTTTACGGCTTTTGATAGCATCACGTATCAGTCCTTCCGAAGATATGAACTCAGTATACATGAGATCGGCCCCATTATCCTTGCACACCGCACGAAAAGGCGGATCGCTCACATCTTCCATGGGCGCCAGTAATAAAGGGAATTCTCCCAGTTCAATATTTCCTATCTTCACCATAATTTATATAACCACAGCAGGTTTTGCCGTAGTTATTATTTTAATGTTTTATATACTATTTCTTTTACAAGCAGGATTTCTTTGCAGTAACAGCTAACGCCAGGCAGCTGTAATGATCAATAAGTAACTGCAAAAACTGGATTTCGCGCTGTAAATTTACGCAAAATTTAATACAGTATTTTCTTATGACCGGTTATCTGAAGCAGTCTTCCACTTTATTACAGTTTGTTACCTTCCTGGGCTTTTTCTTTGGGTTCTTTGCATTATACATTGCAGCGTTGCAGACTATAACACCTGCTATGACCGGACAAAGCCTGGAGGCCATTCAAAGTGGCGCCTTTAATGATCCTAACCTCATCGGCTATCTGAAAATAACACAATTCTTTTATACCATCGTGGCATTCTTTGTGCCAGCCGCGCTTTTTGCCTATCTGTGGCAGCCTTATCCTGCTACCTATCTTGGTTTAAAACCGGCACCCAAAGGCATCCAGATAGTGATTGCCCTGTTTGCCATGTATGGCGTATTACCACTGGCAGGCCTGTTAGGCGAGTGGAATGAGACCTGGCCTATATCTCAATCTGCGAAGGATATGCAGACCATGGCAGAAAAGCTGCTGGCAGTCATGTTACGCATGCCTACTATGAAGGACCTCTTTATCAACCTGGTACTGGTAGCCATTATACCCGCCATCGGGGAGGAGCTGTTCTTCCGGGGCGTGCTGCAACGCCTTGTCATAAAAGCCACCCGTAAAGTATGGTTGAGCGTATTTATCACGTCTATTCTATTCAGCGCCATTCATGGTGAAGTGCTGGGCTTCATGCCCCGTGTGGTGCTGGGCTTTGGACTGGGAGCCATCTACGTGATCAGTGGCAATCTCTGGTTAAGCATCCTGGCACATATACTCAACAATGGCTCACAGGTTGTTATGCTATATCTTTTCCAGCACGGCATGATGAAGGATGATCCCATGAAAGACACGCCTGTGGCCTGGTATTATGTAGCTTTAAGTATTCCTGTAACCATTGCCCTGTTTTGGGCGTTAAGTAAAAAATCAACACCTATGTCGATGATTGATCCGGTGGAGGAAAAAAAGAAAGACGGGGTAGATGAAATAGGAATGGACGAAAATTTGTAATCTTACTAAGACATTAAAGCTATAATTATGGAAAAAGACTGGGTTAAAATTTTTTCAAGTGACAGGCCATTTGAAGCAGAAATAGTGAAAGGAATGTTGCTGGATAATGGCGTAGAAGCGGTATTACTGAACAGGCAGTCATCTTCCTATAACATTACCTTACCTGGGCAGGCGGAACTATATGTTCATCAAACCCAGGAAGAAACTGCCAAAAGTCTGGTGCATAATCACAACAATCTGCCCACCGGCGACCCCAACCAGGTAGATCCTGAGTAGGGGTATCAGCTCCTGTCAGACGTCTACCCACTTGAATAGTGTCTGACAGGGATTTGCTCCAACGGGTTATTTTATCCACATTTGCGGGCAGCAATTTAATCACCAGATTTAAGCATAATGAAGACTTTTTTCACCCGCACTGCCTCTGCGCTTGTGTTTGTGGCAGTAATGCTGGGAGGTATCCTATGGACCGACTATACATTTTTTCTGCTTTTTTTCCTGATAGGTTGTTTCGCCCTGCAGGAGTACTTTAAATTAATCCGGCATATAGATCCTGATTATGCGGGCGTTCCTGCCTGGCATAAATGGGGAGCCACCATCGCCGGAGCTGCTATACTCCTCACTTTTACAGGCAATAATTTCCAGATAGCCCACATCCCCACTGGCCTTATTGGTTGGTGGATAGCTGTTATTTTCCTGCTGGTAATGCCATTGGGAGAAGTGTTAATGAGTAAAGATTTCTCTTTAAAGAACATCGGCTACTCGGCCATTGGACTGCTGTATATCATCATTCCATTCGGGCTGCTGATAAATATAAGGCTCAACGCCATCAATATTCACTACACCCCTTCGGATGTAGGTACTGCCCCGGGATGGCTGATTCCTTTACTGCTCATCATTTTCATCTGGATAAACGATACCATGGCCTATATCGTGGGATCGCTCATTGGGCGTACCCCTTTTGCACCGGCTATTTCTCCTAAAAAAACCATTGAAGGTACTGTTGGTGGTATGATCCTGGCAGTAGCCACTGCAGGTATATATGGTCATTTCTGGGGGGCCGGATACCTGGCCCTGCAGCATTGGATAGCCCTGGCGCTCATAGCTGCCATATTCGGCACTATCGGGGATCTGATAGAGTCTAAACTGAAAAGAATGGCAGGGGTAAAAGATTCCGGCCGCATCATGCCCGGCCATGGCGGATTCATGGACCGTTTCGACTCATTGCTCCTGGCCGCTCCCTTCGCCTGGATCTATGTTCAGTTCTTTATGATGGCTTAACCATAATTTCGTATGCCGAAAAAATTGAATTGAACTAACTTCGCACTTTGATTAAACACATAAATCAATCATTTTAATAAAAAAACAATGAAGATCCATCGTGAAGGATTTGCTACCATTTCCCTTGTATTCCTGGTACTGGCGTTAATTAACGGAGCAGTATTTTATTGGTTCGGTAATTCATCCGGCCTTTGCTGGACAGTATCTCTTATATCCCTGGCATTCTTCCTGTTCATCGTATCCTTCTTCCGGATTCCGGCAAGACAATACACAACAGGAGATTCGCTGGTAGTTTCTCCCTGCGATGGTAAGGTAGTGGTGATTGAAGAAGTATATGAGCCGGAATATTTCAAAGATAAACGCCTGCAGGTGTCTATTTTTATGAGTCCCGCTAACGTGCATGTAAACCGTAATCCTATCAGTGGTGTGGTAAAACTGTCGCAATACCATGCGGGTAAATACCTGGTAGCCTGGCATCCAAAGTCCTCTACTGAAAATGAAAGACATTCCGTGGTGATCGGCAACGGTAAAACGGATATCCTGGTTAGACAAATTGCCGGCGCACTGGCCCGTAGAATTGTGAACTACCTGAAACCAGGAATGGATGTAAAACAAAATGAGGAAATGGGCTTTATTAAGTTCGGCTCCCGTGTAGATCTCTACCTCCCCATTGGTACCGAAGTAGCGGTAAAACTGGAAGAAGTAGTGCAGGGCGGTGTATCTGTTATAGCTAAAATCTAGTATCTTTAATAGCTAAATGGCATTTTTATGATAAAGAAAGCTTTTACCGGCGCTGCAGCCCTCCTGTTACTGGCAGGTGTTGTATTTGCCCAGGAAAAAACAAACAGCAAAACCGCAGACAAGTCCGCTAAAAAGAACTGTTCTGCTGCCACCTGTAAAACCACTGCAAAAGGTAAAAGCTGCTGCCAGCAACCGTCTAAAACCGCCAGCCTGAGAATGGCTGCCGCCACTAAAAATAAGCCGAAAGCATAAAGGATAAAGCAAAAAGCTATTGAGGCGAATGATCTAAGCAGGTATTAACCTTTCGCTCAGATCATTCGCCTCAATAGCTTTTCGCTTTATGCTATTTATAATATTTCCCGCAGTTCCCGCAGATGGCTGATAACATAAGTAGGCTGAAAATCGACCGGTGGTTTGCCAGGATTAAAGTATACCTGGTCCATCCCCACGCCGTGAGCACCCTTAATATCCAGCTCCATCGCATCTCCGATCATTACACTTTCTGTAGCACTGGTACCTGCTCTGCTGATGGCAAAGTCAAAAATTTCGCGGTAAGGCTTTAAGCTGCCCGCTAATTCAGAGGTAACGATATGCGTAAAGAACTGGTCGATACCGGAATTTTTCATTTTCAGCAACTGTGTTTCTTCAAACCCGTTGGTGATCATGTGCATTGGATACTCCTTTGCTGCCAGGTATTCCAGCGTTTCCTTTGCTTCGGGAAATAATGCTTTCTTGTAAGGGAGGATTTCCAGGAATTCCTCACTGATCTTTTGCGTCAGCTTTTCATCTCCTATCTTGAAATCAACCAGCGTAAGGCGGAAACGTTTATCGCGCAATTCGCGGCGGGTAATGAATCCTCTGCGAAAGCGATCCCATAAACGTTCATTGTGATCCACATAAGACACGGAAAACGCCTCAAAAGATGGTATTCCTCTACTTTCTAAAGCATGGCTGTTGTACAGCTCCAGCAAGGTTTCCTGTTCATTTGTTTCAAAGTCCCAGAGTGTATGGTCCAGGTCAAAGAAAAGATGTTTGTATTTCATGACTGCGCAAAGGTACAAAATACCTCCTGCATCGAGGAAGCATCCCTGTCTGTTAAAAGTAAATTCGTTATTTTACTGCACTAATCAACGAAACTATGAATGCAGTAATTACGGGCGCCAGCAAAGGCATTGGAAAGGCTATTGCGGAAAAACTGGCGCTGGAAGGCTTTAATGTAGCGATTTGCGCAAGGAATGCAGATACCCTGGCAACCGCCAAAGCCGATATTCAGCAAAAAAACCCGGCAGTAACCGTATTGGCGGAGGTGGTAGATATGGAAGATAAATCACAGGTACYGGCTTTTGGAGAGAAAATCAAATCCACCTTCTCCCGTGTAGACATACTGGTGAATAACGCCGGGATCTTTGTGCCTGGTAGTCTCCATGAAGAAGCGGATGGCCTGCTGGAAAAGTTGATGTCTGTAAACGTATACAGCGCTTATCATCTCACCAGGGCCTTATTACCCGCTATGATCGCTGATCGTAAAGGCCATATTTTCAATATGTGTTCTACTGCCAGCTATGGGGCTTATCCTAATGGAGGCTCCTATAGCATCACCAAATATGCCCTGCTCGGCTTTACCAAAAACCTGCGGAAAGAACTGATCCCACACAATATCCGGGTAACAGCCGTGAGCCCGGGACCTACCTTGACAGCTTCATGGGAAGGCTTTGAAGCGGCCCCAGACAGAATGATGCCCCCTGAAGATATTGCCAGCGTGATATGGTCTGCCTGGACCATGGCCAAACAAACCGTTATTGAAGAAATTTTGCTCAGACCCATGCTGGGAGATATTTAAAGCATTTATTATTTTGGGAGATTGTTATTGGGAGATTTGTTTCAACACAGATTATCAAAATAACTAAATAAGAACATATTAAAATGTTTTAACTAACTTTTAACGGGGCCTTACAGCGCTTCCGGTGCGGCTTTGGTTAAATTTGTTGACATAATTATGATGTACAGATATTGCATAAGGAAGTGTATTTACTCCATTTTGTTTTGTTTAGGACTGGTAGCCTGCGCCTCCGCTCAGGAGTTCCGCTTTACTACCACTGTGAGCAATAACACTGTGACGCAGGATGAACCGTTCCAGATTCAGTTTATGCTGGAAAACGGGGTGAATGTTGCCAGCTTTACAGCACCCAGTTTCAAAGACTTTGAAGTACTGCAGGGTCCCTCACAAATGCAGGGGCAATCTATCTTCAATGGCAAGCGCTCTGAATACATTGCACTGAGCTACCTGCTGCAACCCAAGCATGTAGGCAGCTTCACCATTGCCGGCGCACAAGCCCGCGTCAATGGAAATGTGGTTAAATCAAATCCGGTTTTAATTGAGGTAAGAAAAGGCAATGCCCAGCAGCAACAACAGCAGCAGCAGCAGGTGCCCCAGGCTTCCGCCGGCTCCCAGCCCCACCGTGGCGGGGAAGACCTGCCAGAAGGTTTCCTGAAAAAAGGCGAAGACATCAATGAAAAACTGAAGAAGAATATTTTCCTGAAAGTAGATGTGGATAAAACCAACCTATACGAAGGCGAACAACTAACGGCCACGTATAAACTTTATACACGCCTCCCAACTAATTCAAGCGTTACCAAAGTACCGGCTTTCAAAGGCTTTTCCGCTAAAGATATTGAGCTACCCAATCCTCCACAGGCTACCGAGGAAAGGGTCAATGGTATACCCTATAAAGTATTTACCATCCGCAAAACACTCCTGTTCCCCCTGCAATCAGGCGCACTGGAACTGGATCCTGTGGAAGTAGACAACCAGGTACGCCTGGTGAAAATGGTCAGTAACAAAAAGGGGGGAGGCCGCGCCAAAGATCCGTTTGAAGATTTCTTCAATGACCCCGCCTTTAAAGATCCCTTCTTCGATGACTTCTTTAACCGGCCCGAAGTTGAATACCAGGATGTTCCGTACAAAATACAGAGCAGCCCGATTAAGATCAATGTAAAACCCGTTCCTGTTGACGAACGACCTATGAGCTATAATGGCGCTGTAGGTAAATTCAACATGACGGCCGTAGTAGATAAAAATAAACTGACCACTGATGATGCCCTCACCTTAAAGGTAACCATCAGCGGACAGGGTAACGTAAACCTGCTCAACTCTCCTAAAATAGAAACCCCTACCGGGTTTGACAGATACGACCCCAAGGTAACCGATGACATAGAAAAGAACAGCAACCCGCTCTCCGGCAGCCGTACTTTCGAGTATGTACTGATGCCACAGGAAGCCGGAGACCATACCATTCCGGCCGTTGAATTCTCTTACTTTGATCCGGCTGCCAACAGCTTTAAAACACTGYGCTCCCAACCTTTCAATGTACACATTGACCAGGGTAAACATATTAAACAGGATAAACAGGATTATGGCACCGGCAAAAATGACCTGGTGAAAAATAATACCGGTATCCTCGACTGGACAAGGAATCACAGCTGGTTTATTCTCAGTCCCTGGTTCTATATCCTCTTGTTATTGCCATTGCTGATTGCTACAGGTATCATTTTCTACAAACGCAGAAAAGACTACAATACTACCAATGCAGCTGTCCTGAAGCACCGTTATGCCAATAAGGTAGCATTGAAAAGACTGGAGCTGGCCGCCCGCTACCTGAAAGAAGGAAAGGATAAAGCATTTTATGAAGAAACTTCCCGCGCTGTATGGGGATACCTCAGTGTGAAACTGAAAATACCAATGGCTGATCTGAGTAAACAACTCGTGCAGGATAAATTGAGTGCCCGCAGTATTAACGGTAGCAATACTCACGAACTGTTTAACCTGATAGACAACTGTGAAGTCGCACTGTATGCACCTGGTCAGGATGACCGTAAAATGCAGGGCACTTATGAAAAGGCTGTTGGCATTATCAGTAACCTGGAAGAAGCGTTGAAGAACTAATTATTTAACGAAAGGCGAAAATGCTGAACTACAGAAATATTAAACCGGTCTTTTTTGCAATAGCATGGCTGCTGACGGCAATCGTTAGCCAGGCGCAGGTTCCTCAAAACAACCAGCAACAACGCTTTGAGCAGGCTAATCTTCTTTTCAACCAGAGCAAGTTTACAGAAGCCGCCAGGACTTATCAGCAACTGCTCGACGAAGGTCATGCTCAAAAAGAACTCTATTTCAACGCCGGCAATGCCTGGTATAAAGCAGGTAAAACCGGACAGGCTGTATATAGTTACGAAAAAGCATTACAGCTATCGCCCAACGATCCTGCCGTAAAGCATAACCTGGCAATTGCCAATCAGAAAGTAAATGGCTACGTGGAAGAATTGCCGTTGGTGTTTTTTCAGCAGTGGTGGCTACAGTTGCAACATCTTCATAAGGCCAATGGATGGGCAATAGGTACAGTAGTGTTATTCTGGTTGCTGATTGCAGGCGTTATGCTCAATACTTTTCTTCCCGGATGGAGAAATAAGTTCCTCCGCTGGGGTAGTTATGTGGTAGGCGCATTATCCTTACTTTACCTGCTCATGGCCATTGACACTTACCTCTCTTCCAACAACCACGAATCCGGTATTGTGATGAACAGCAATATCAAAGCAAAATCATCTCCTGATGAAAACAGCCGCGATGCATTTGAAGTAGGAGAGGGTATGAAAGTACATATCACAGATGCTACAGCCGACTACTGCAAAATAGAACTGGCAGACGGCAAAAACGGATGGATCAGTTGTGCTTACATCAAGCGGTTATAAACACTATAACCGTTCTATACGCAGGAGGAAATCATGTTTCTTTTCACGCGCTACCGGAACGCTATAGCCATCACACATAATTATTTCGCCTCCATCTCCCTTAATATATTTATCCATAAAGGACAGGTTGATCAGGAAGCTGTTGTGTACCCGGAAGAAGCCTTTATCAGAAAGCCATTCTTCCATTTCAAGGAGAGTGCGGCATACCATTACCGGCTTTTCGGGTTCCTGTAAATGCAGCTTAGTCTGGATACCGGCAGATTTACAATAGATAATATTTTTAGCGGCTACCATACGTAAACCTTCCATAGTAGGCAGGGCCAGTCTTTCGTCCTGGTACATATGCTGTTGCAGGAATAGCAGCAGGTTATCTACCTTGTCGTTACTATCCGCGTTGGTTTGGGTGCCGGCTTTTTCCACCGCATCCTTCAGTTCCTGAATATCAATGGGTTTAAGCAGGTAGTCCAATGCGCTGTGGTGAATAGCCTGCAGGGCATATTGATCGTAGGCGGTAATGAAAATAACAACAAAATCGTGATGATGACAGGCTTCCAATACCTCGAAACCGTCCATGCCGGGCATTTCCACATCCAGGAAAATTAATTGGGGCTGTAATTCATTAATAGCAGTGATGGCGTCAGCACCATTACTACAAACGGCCTGAACAGTAACTTGCGGGCAATACCTCTCCAACATCATTAGCAGCGCATCCCGACTATGTTTCTCGTCGTCCACAATAATGGTACGCATTTGATCAGATTGAATTAAAAGTCTGGGTATTACAGATTTGCAGTGAGATCTTGCTAAATATGGTCATTGATTCGAAAAATCCATGTAGAAATTAAGCAATTAATGGCATATTTCCAATTAAAGACTCAGCCCGCCAGGGATTGCCGGTTGCCTACATGTTGCATACTGATAATTAAGCGGTTGCCAGTTGGCAACTGTTCTTCATCGTACACCTGCAAAGCCTTGATGCTGGCTTGCATATGGTATTTCTCGCTCATCATATACAATCTTTCTGAAGCGATATCTATTCCGGAGGCCTGCCGTTCGCCGGTACTATCCAGCACTTCGGTGATCAGGATCCCATTATCTTCCAGTTGAATAAACAGCCGGTCTTTTTCCTTACGGATGGTGATCAATAGCTCTCCGCCTGTTTTCTCGGGTCGGAGCAGTATCCGATGCCAGATGGCATACTGCACGTATGGCTGAATGATCAGGGGAGGGATCAGGGTAAACTGTTTGTTTACTTCCGGCAACACATTCAGCTGGTAGTTGAACTGTTCGTCAAACCGCAGTTGTTCCAGTTGTATATATAGTTCAAGTGCATCCAGTTCATCCTGCAGGGAAATCCATTCTTTGTTGAAGTTGCCTATCATCAGGCGCATTAAACGGGAGAAGCGGGTAAGATACAGGGAGGCCATATCTGTACTGGTCGTAAGAATATAATGGTGAATAGCGTTGAGGCTATTGAAGATAAAATGAGGGTCCATTTGCGCCTGGAAAGCATGTAGCTCCAGGTTTATCTGAGTGTGGTGTTTGGTTATTTCTTTCGCTGAGGCTCTCCTGATTTTTCTTTCACGCAGGGTAAAAAATACTATTAGGGTAACGAGACTTAACAAAAAAAACAGCCAGAACGGCCACTCCGCAGCAAAGACTATTTCTGTGTAATAATGTGCCACATATTAGGTTTACAGGAAGATGATCTTCTTCTCGTATAAGCGGAATAAATATCGGCTAATTAATCACCTTAAGAAAGTGGGATTTACTACGAGGTTGAATTTTAACGGAAACCGGGGAGAATGAGGTGAAAAGTGGCGATTAAGCTTTTAGCTGTTAGCTATTAGCTATTAGCTATTAGGCAATGCAGCGAACCAGCTTTTAGCTGTTAGCTATTAGGCAATGCAGCGCATGTCCAACATATCATGGATCTTCGCTGCATCGCCTAATAGCTAACAGCTAACGGCTAAAAGCTATCTTATGCTTCGGTGAATTTATATCCTACACCTCTAACAGAGTGGAAATAGCGGGAGTTGCGGCTGTCTTCTTCGAAGTACTTCCGGAAGTTGAGTATAAAGTTGTCGATGGTACGGGTAGTAGGGTATACGTTATATCCCCATACCACCTGCAGTATCTTTTCGCGGGTAACTACTTCGCCTTTGTTT
This sequence comes from Chitinophaga sp. 01L420, assembly GCF_056399985.1. NCBI lineage: Bacteria > Pseudomonadati > Bacteroidota > Chitinophagia > Chitinophagales > Chitinophagaceae > Chitinophaga > Chitinophaga sp. 01L420. The sequence continues at coordinate 519,541 of NZ_JBFTSK010000002.1, read as the reverse complement.
TCGATGAGTAATTTGAGCAGCATGGCTTCTTTCTTACTCAGCTCATAATGCTTACCATCTTTACCTACGCATTCCTGTGCAGCGAAGTCGATCATATTATCTCCGAAGCGATATACATTGGGCACACTGTCTTTGTCCTGGATCTTCTTGTTTTTTACGATGAGTTTCTCCACCCGCAGCAACAGTTCTTCCAGGTTAAACGGCTTGGTCATGTAGTCATCGCCGCCTTTCTTGAGTCCGAGCACACGGTCTGCACTGCTGTTTTTGGCGCTCAGAAACAGGATAGGTATTTCATTGTTCTGAATACGGATGTTTTCGCATACCGCGATACCATCCATTTCGGGCAACATGATGTCCAGTATAATGAGATCGAAATATTCGTTTTTTACTGCTTTAAGCGCAGCGGTGCCGTTGTCTACTGCGGTAACCTCGTATCCTTCCAGCTCCAGGTTCAGCTTCAGCGCTTCCTGGAGATTTTCTTCGTCCTCCACCAGTAGTATTGATGCCTTTGTCGCTTCCTTCATGTGTTATTGTTTGATTTTACATCGAATCCGGATTCTCCGGTATTCATCAATCCGTCATCTAATTTACGCCGTTTGCACGGAATATTCAGGCAAGGTTATTTCAAAGCAGCTACCTGCGGGTAAGTTATCCTTTACTTCTATCTCGCCGCCGTGCTGTTCCACAATCTTGGCGGTAAGGAACAGGCCGAGGCCAGAGCCTTTCGCCTTGCGGGTATTTTCATTACCAACGCGATAAAATTTCAGGAAGATCCTTCCTTTTTCTTCTTCCGGTATCCCCGGTCCTTCATCAATTACCTGTAACTTCAGCTGGTCGTCGCTTTCAAAGAGTTTTACAATGATAACGGTGTTCTTGGGTGCATATTTGGCGGCATTTTCCACCAGGTTGCTGAGTATAATCTGCAGGGTTAGTTTATCACCATCCAGCCATACATCCGGTAAAATATCAGCTTCTATCTGATGGGTACCTATGCGGCCATCCAGATCTTTGATACTACCTGCCACCAGTGCTGAAAAATCGAGCGGCTCTTTATACAGCTGATATTTGTGTGTTTCAAGTTGCGCTGCCAGCAGGATATTATTACATAGCTGGTCCAGGCGATTGGTTTCACGAATGGTATTATTGATAAGCTTCAGCTGTTTTTCCTCATCCAGCCGGTGTTTGCGGATGGTTTCGAGGTTTAATTTAGCAGCTGCAATAGGTGATTTCAATTCGTGCGTGACGGCCATCATAAAATTCTGTTGCTGTCTGCTGAGCTTCATATATTTCCATACTGCCCTGTATACAAAGAGTGCGCCGAGTAAAATGATACCTAAAAAAATGAGGCCTTCGCCCAGGTATTTAAAAGAGCGCATATGCTCTTCCTTGTTAATACGCTGCAATTCCAGCTGATGAGCGATCGGTTGAGCAAGACTGTCTACACGTAAATAGAGATTTTGCCGTTCAAAGCCGCTGATCTGTTCACTTTGTCTGAACAGGAGAATGCCCCACCACACCAGGGCTGCTATTGTATATGCCAGTACTAAAAAATAGACGAGGGAAACGGATTTACCCTCCTGCATTTTATTGAAAATTTTTGTCATCATTGCCTCGTACCGGCTTTCTCAATCCGCAAGCCAACATTCATCACATGGGGTAGCGGATTTTGCCGCATATTTTGTTCAAAGGTAAACTTATAGATCCCCGGTTTATTAAGGATCGCGCGCTGTTGAATGAATACGCGGTGTTCATAAATATCATCCAGACCGGAACCTGCCCACTTGCCTGATGTTTCAGCGAGTGGTAATTCCACCCGCTGTTCTTTGACGGTACTGTCGCCGGGAGTCTGCGTTCCTACCACCAGCCATATATTGCTGTAAGGGTAAGCATCTGTATGCCTGATGTTTACATAGATGTTATACAGATACGCCGTGTCTTCCGGTTGTATTTTTACTTCAAAAGACGGTTTATAATCATACGTCCACTCATGCCCCGGGATTTCCAGGTTCTTCTCGTAAGTGTCCATTTTAGGCGGCTTGCAGGCTGCAGCCAACAATAACAAGCCTGCTGTTGCCAGGAAAAGTCTGTTCATACGGTATTCGCCTTACTATAAAACGTTTAAAACTTGTTCTTTGGCTTTTTCCAGTTCATCCTTCATCAACACCACCCATTGTTGTATACCGGCATCATTGGCTTTGGAGCCGGTTGTATTTATTTCGCGACCAATTTCCTGTAACACAAAACCCAGTTTCTTTCCTTTGGCAGAATCAGTATCTTTCAATATCTCCATGAAATAACGCAGGTGATTCTCCAGGCGGGACAGTTCTTCTGAGATATCCAGTTTTTCCAGATAGAAGATGAGCTCCTGTTCCAGTCGGTTACTGTCTACATTTTCTTTACCTACATGTTCAGCCAGCAATCCTTCCAGGCGTTGACGGATACGATCTTTACGCAGCGGATCCAGTTCTTTCACCTTCTGCATAGAGGCGTCAATGTTTTCTATACGTTGTTGCAGGTCAGCTTCCAGCATCTGTCCTTCATCTATACGATGGGTATCCAGATCGGTTAATGCCTGGCGCAGGGTATCTTCCACGTCTTTCCACTCTTCGTCTGTCATTTGCTCGGTAGCAGGACTTACCACTTCCGGTAATTTCATCAGTACGTTGAGCATATCACCCTGAGGCAGTTCCAGCTGGTTAGCCAGCATGGTGATAGACTGGTAATAATATTTTGCAAGGTCTGTATTAATCACAACCGGTCGGGTAGCCCCATTCTGACGGATATTAATAGTTGCATCCAGTGTTCCCCGCTGCAAGGTTTGTTGCATAAGGGCGCGGATGTCGAACTCATAGGGTCTTAACAAAGGAGAAAACTTCAGATTCACTTCAAACTGCTTACCATTCAGCGATTTGATCTCCACTACGATACTAGTTTCGCCTCTTGTGCTTTCTGCCCTTCCGAAGCCGGTCATTGATTTCAGCATAATAGAAATTTGTAGRTGACAAACCTAGTTAAAAAAGCTGAAAGCATAAAGCCCAAAGCAAAAAGCCACCAAAGCGGATATAAAGGGAATTCTTTTTAAGTATCGCTCCGGTGGCTTTGGGCTTTATGCTTTCAGCTTCAACTTACTATAAATCTCTTCCCGGCTTAGCTGCACCATTTCCCCGGGCTGCATCCCAGCAATGGTAATATCTTCGATGCGATAACGGACAAGCCTCAACGTAGGAAATCCAACAGCGGCAGTCATTCGTCTTACCTGGCGGTTCTTTCCTTCGCCCAGCACCATCCTGATCCAGGGCGCCGGGATGCTTTTGCGAAAACGAATAGGAGGGTTACGGGTCGGCAATAGTGGCTCTTCCTGGAATATCTCTGCAATACAGCGTTTGGTCCGGTATAGCTTACCATCTACGTTGATCTGCACACCCGCCTGTAACTGTTGCACTGCTTCCTGCGTAACAGCCCCATCTACCTGTACCCAATACTCTCTTTCATGCGCATGCTGCGGCAACAACAATCGCTGATTCAATGCCTTGTCGTTTGTGAGAATAAGCAACCCCTCGCTGTCGTAATCCAGCCGGCCCACCGGGTATACGTCTGGCGGCACTTTGAAATAGTCTGCCAGACAGGCTTTATTGCCTTCCGGAGTAAAGCGTGTCAAAACCTCATATGGTTTATAAATAATATAATAATAAAGCGCCACGAATACTTTTGCTTTGGTTAAGGAGCCGTAAATTAGTACTTTTGCAAATTGATTATGGCTACATCGTTCCACAATCCTTCGTGTCAACACTGCAAGGATCGTTTCTCTTCAATATTCTGCAAAGCGGAACAGTGCAATCTGGAACAAATTTCAGAGGCAAAGGTGTGCTCCATATACAAAAAGGGACAAGTGATCTTCCATGAAGGTGCTTACCCATTCGGCGTATATTGTATCAATGACGGTAAGATAAAACTATCTCACAGTGGCGATGACGGCCGCGAGCAAATCGTACGTCTCATCAAAGCCGGCGATATCATGGGTTACAAAGCATTGCTCAGTAACGAAAGATATACCGCCACAGCTACCGCCCTGGAAGACTCCTCCATCTGCTTCATCCCTAAAGACTTGTTTCTCAGTATTCTCCAGAAAGATGCCTCCCTTTCGTTTGAAATGATGCGTATCTTATCAAGTGAGCTGCGCAAGGCAGAACTGAAAATCACCCACCTGGCCCAAAAGCCGGTAAGAGAACGACTCGCAGAAACTTTACTCTTCATCAAAGAAACCTATGGCCTCGAAGAAGACGGTCATACCCTCAGCGTACGCCTGTCTCGCGATGAAATCGCCAACCTCGTTGGTACCGCCACCGAATCTGCCATACGCCTGCTTTCTGAATTTAAGAAAGATGGCATGATAGAACTGGAAGGCAAAAAAATCCGCCTGCTCGACCTCCCCGAAATTATCCGTACTGCCAACCTGCAGGACTAACCTACTCCCCGCATCCACCCCTAAAAGCTAACGGCTAACAGCAAAAGTGACAAATGTCATACTTTCCCTTGACGCATATCATTGCCCCCCGTTGCGGCTACAGGTACTTTTGTACCAATATAAAACGTCCGCTTCATGTTCGCTTATTCCATCATCAATTTCCATGAACAAACACCCGGAAACCTGTGCAATGTTATTGCCAACAAATTCCATTACCCTATTCACCACCTGGCAGAACAGGTAATGGCCTATTTTAACATGGAAAGACAAGAAGACCTAAACGCCCCTGCCACCGCCGATTTACAGCAATTACTGTTTGGTAAAATGTACTCGGAAATTACAGAGCTCATCAGCAAAGAAACAACTGTATTATTCCCCGTTATCCGCAATACTTCTTCACGCAACAAAAACCAGAAAAATATAAGGCCGGCAGCATATGACAGCATACAGCAGTCGTTCCAGAAAATACTACTACTGCTGCAAAAACCCCGGCAAATTTCCGCCAACTACCAACTGCAAAAACATTGGAGTCCGGAATATAAATTATGCGTAAACGACATTTTTACTACGGAACAACTGCTACAACAATGGATATACGTAGAACAAAATATCCTTTACCCGGCAGCTATTCCAGGTCATACCATAGTGATCACCCAACACGATATTAATAACGTAATTATTGACTAATGGCTGTTACTTCGCACACCAATACACAAATTACCTGCTTCCATTGTGGGGAAGACTGTACTGATAAGGATATTACCCTGCAGGAAAAGATTTTCTGCTGTCAGGGCTGTAAAATGGTTTATGAAATATTAAACCAGTATGATCTCTGTGAATATTATGACCTTAACAACAAACCCGGGATTAATCAACGTATTGCTGTGCGCGGAGACAAATTTGCTTTTCTGGACGATGAAAAAATTGCGCAACAGTTATATCTTTATAAAGATGAAACACAAACGCATGTAAACTTCTACATTCCCCAAATCCACTGCAGCTCCTGTTTATGGCTGTTGGAAAATCTGCACAAACTGGAAAATGGCGTACAACGTGTAACCGTTAACTTTAGTAAGAAAGAAGTACTCATCATCTTTTCTCATCCACAAACATCATTAAGAAGGGTAGCGGAAATATTGACGGCTATCGGATATGAACCGTATATCAGTTTGCAGGATCTGCAACATAAAAAGCCCGGGGCCAATCGTAAGCTGGTGTATCAACTGGGCGTAGCTGGTTTTTGTTTCGGCAATATCATGCTGCTTAGTTTTCCGGATTACTTTGCCAGTGCAGGCGGACTGGAAGAAAGTTTTAACCGCCTGTTCCGGTATATGAACCTGGTACTGGCATTGCCAGTGCTCTTCTATAGTGCGCAGGCCTTTTACAAATCAGCCTGGAGCGGGTTAAAACATGGATTTCTGAATATAGACGTTCCCATTGTGCTGGCCATCTTTGTTACGTTTACGCGTAGCCTCGTGGAAGTATGGCAGGGACATGCGGGCTACTTCGATTCTATGACAGGCATTGTTTTTTTTATGCTGATAGGCAGAGTACTGCAGGATAAAACCTACCAGGGGCTTTCCTTTGACCGGGACTATACCGCCTATTTTCCGATAGCCGTCAGCGTTATTAAAGAGGAGAAAGAAATTCCCACCACACTACCGGAACTTAAAACCGGCGATACCATCCGCATTCATAATAATGAGCTGGTGCCGGCAGATGGCATTATTGTAAGAGGTAAAGCACTGATAGATTACAGCTTCGTAACAGGAGAATCAGCCCCAGTGAGCAAATCCACCGGAGAAATTATTTATGCCGGCGGGCGGCAACTGGAGGGCAACCTGGAAATACTGACTATTAAAGAAGTGGCACAAAGCTACCTGACCAGTTTATGGAACAGGGATGAACTCAAAAATAAAGCCGCCAAACAAGTCTCCTTTGTGCATTTGTTAAGCCGGTATTTTACCTGGGTAGTACTATTGATTGCCGCCATCACAGCAGGTTACTGGACTATTCATGAACCAACACGTATATGGCCTGCCGTTACTGCCATCCTGATTATTGCCTGCCCCTGTGCATTACTACTGGCCTCTTCTTTTACCAACGGACATATATTACGTATCCTCAGCCGGCAGCGGCTTTACCTACGCAATGCACAGGCCATTGAAAATATGGCAGCCACCACACATATTATCTTTGATAAAACAGGTACGCTGACCGGCAAAACCGGTAGCTCCGTTATATATTATGGCACCCGGTTAACACCGGAGCAGGAAGCGATGATTGCAACACTAGCTGCACAATCTACTCATCCACTCAGCAAAGCCATTGTGCAATACTGTGGCACCCCAAATACAAAACACATGCATGATTTTCAACACTTTACAGGAAAAGGCGTATGTGGTTGGGTGAATGGATCTTTTGTTCGTTTGGGCAACGCTGACTTCACCGGGGCGCATAAAAAAAATGAGCAGGAGGGTAGCATTGTATATGTATCTGTCAATGAAAAACTAACCGGACTGTTTACGATCCAAAACACCTATCGCAATGGATTACGGCAACTAATGCAATTATTGCAAACACATTACCCGCTGTCTGTACTTTCCGGAGATAACGACCATACCGCCACACAGTTACGCAAACTCATGGGCGACAATGCCACCTTACTTTTTGAACAACAACCGGCAGATAAACTCGCTTATGTCATCTCCCTTCAGCAACAAGGAAAAAAGGTAATGATGATTGGTGATGGATTAAATGATGCAGGCGCATTAAAACAAAGTGATATCGGTATTTCCCTCACAGAAGACAGTAACAATTTCACGCCTGCCAGCGATGGTATTATGGCGGCGGAACAACTGCCTTTACTATTCAACTTCATACAATTATGCAAAGCCAACAAACGAATTATCCTCGTGAGTTTTGCATTGTCGCTCCTATATAATATCACTGGTTTATACTTCGCTGTGCAAGGAATTTTATCACCGCTGGTAGCTGCTATTCTGATGCCTGCAAGTTCCATCAGTATTATACTGATCACTTACGCATCTAGTGAGTGGCAGGGGAAAAGGCTTTACAATAAAGGATTACAGCAAATGACTGATAAAAATCATATTCCTGATTGAGTAAAGTCATAGTAGTGGCCAAACCAGGAGATTACCTTTGCTATCACACGAAACATACATAGTATAATCTAAGCAAACCTCAATTGAAGCTCGCATGAAATGTGCGTGTAAGTAGTCGCAAAAAAAGTGACTGTTTACACGCAGCGGGTGAGGCATGCCGGAAATGCAGCATTGTATTACATCACAACAAACAGCAAATGAAAGGTATGAACGTAATGCAGGTAGCAGGAAATGAAAGAGTGAAGAGCTGTGCTATCCTGAAAACTAAACGCTTTGATGCCACACTGCTTATTATGCAGCAGGGGCACCAGATTCCACCGCATACATCGCCGGCAAATGCGATGATACTTATACTCGAAGGAAGGATCGCATTTATGCTGAACGAAGAGGTGACCATATTGGAAACCGGCGACGTATTTTCCTTTCCTGCCAACGAGATACATGCTTTACAGGCGCTGGAAACAGCACGATTTATTCTCATTAAATAACTACATCCATGGGCGTTATCATCATATTACTCGGAGCCAGTTTACTGGTAGCACTGGGGTTCCTGGCCGCCTTCATCTGGTCTGTAAAAAACGGACAGTTTGAAGATGATTTCTCTCCGGCACACCGCATTCTTTTTGAGGATAAGCATGATAACGTAAACGACTAAACGCATTTATCAACACCTTTAAATACCAATATGTCACTCGAAAAATTTTATTACGACAACCGCACGGTAAAATGGTTTGCCTACGCTTGTATGTTCTGGGGGCTGATAGGCATGCTGGCCGGTCTATGGGCAGCGCTGGAACTGGTGATCCCCGGCCTTAATATGGGATTTGCCCCCATCACCTTTGGCAGATTAAGACCCGTGCATACCAATGCTGTGATCTTTGCCTTTGTGGGTAATGGTATATTCATGGGTGTGTACTATTCGCTGCAACGGCTATGTAAAGCACGTATGTTCAGCGACCTGTTGAGTAAAATACATTTCTGGGGATGGCAGGCTATCATCGCCGGCGGCGCTCTCACCTTGTTCCTCGGCTATACTACCGGCAAAGAATATGCAGAGTTGGAATGGCCTTTCGATATCGCCATTACCCTTATCTGGGTAGTATTTGGCGCCAATATGCTGGGTACCATTTTACGCAGACGCGAATCTCATTTATACGTGGCTATCTGGTTTTACATCGGTACCTGGGTAGCGATTGCCATGTTACATATTATTAACTCCTTTGAGTTCCCATTATCCCTGTTCAAAAGTTACAGCTGGTATGCGGGCGTGCAGGATGCACTGGTACAGTGGTGGTATGGACATAATGCAGTAGCCTTTTTCCTGACCACGCCGTACCTCGGACTGATGTATTACTTTGTACCTAAAGCGGCCAACAGACCAGTATATTCCTACCGCTGGTCTATTATTCACTTCTGGTCACTGATCTTTATTTATATCTGGGCCGGCCCGCATCACCTGTTGTACACCGCCCTGCCTGAATGGGCACAGTCACTGGGAACCGCCTTCAGCATTATGCTCATTGCTCCTTCCTGGGGAGGTATGCTGAATGGTTTACTGACACTCCGCGGTGCATGGGACCGGGTGAGAGAAGATGCTATCCTTAAGTTTTTTGTGGTAGCACTTACCTGCTATGGTATGGCCACTTTTGAAGGTCCGATGTTATCATTGAAAAACGTAAATGCCATTAGTCACTATACAGACTGGACCATTGCACACGTACATGTGGGCGCACTGGGCTGGAATGGCTTCCTGACTTTCGGTATTCTCTACTGGCTCATTCCGCGCATGTTTGGGACACAGCTGTACTCCCGCAAATGGGCCAACACCCACTTCTGGATTGGTACACTGGGCATCATCTTTTATGTAATTCCGCTTTACTGGGCAGCCTTTACACAAAGCATGATGTGGAAACAGTTTACGGAAGAAGGACAACTGAAGTATCAGTTCATGGAAACAGTTACCACCATAGTGCCCATGTATGCCCTGCGCGCAGTAGGAGGTATGCTATATATCAGTGGGCTGGTGCTGATGATCGTGAACCTTTCCAAAACCATCCGCCGCGGTTCCTTCATTGCCAACGAAGCAGCGGAAGCAGCACCTTTACCTAAAGTCATTGCTACCCATGGCAAAGCTCACTGGCATAACTGGATAGAGCGCCGTCCCTTACAGCTGGTGATATTTAGCCTGATAGTGGTATCCATAGGTGGTTTACTGGAAATGATGCCCACTTTCCTGATACGCAGTAACATCCCTACTATCAGCAGTGTAAAACCATATACACCACTGGAATTACATGGCCGCGATATCTATTTAAGAGAAGGTTGTTATAACTGTCACTCACAAATGATACGTCCTTTCCGCGATGAAGTAGCACGCTACGGTGAATACTCCAAAGCTGGTGAGTTTGTATATGATCATCCTTTCCAGTGGGGCTCCAAACGTACCGGTCCGGATCTGGCCCGTATTGGCGGCAAGTATCCTGATTCCTGGCATTTCAATCACATGCTGGATCCAACGTCTATGTCGCCGGGATCTATTATGCCTGCTTATCCATGGTTGTTTGAAGAAAGGGTAGATAAGAGCAAAACACCTGCTATGATCAACGTGATGCGCAAGCTGGGAGTGCCTTATGTGGCGGGCTATGAAAAACAGGCCAACGCTGATCTCGAAAAACAGGCACAGGAAATTGCGGCATCTCTGCAAAAAGATAAGCTGCCCATTAAAGCAGATCGTGAAATCATTGCATTGATAGCCTACCTGCAACGCATGGGAAAAGATATTAAGTCAGCACCTAAACCGGCGCCTGTTGCCGATAAAGAAGCATTTTAAATCACACATCATGAAGTTCATTAATTACCTGGAATCCATAGCCGGCATCAGCGTTTATCCGATGGCATCACTGCTGTTGCTCTTTACCTTCTTCATAGGTGCTTCGTTATGGGCTTTTAAAGCAGATAAAAAAATGGTGGATCGGATCAGCCGTATTCCTTTAGATAATGATGAGACTAATCCCCTGTAAAAGAAAACGTATGAATAAACGGTTTATACAGCTACTCGGCGGCAGTTTATTATGCAGCATGCCGGCTATTGCAGATAGCGGCGCCAATGCTCCGTCAGAATTATATGATCCGGTTGCCTTGCTGTTGCTGGTAGTAATTGGCGGGCTGTTACTGGCCATCATTCTTCTTGGCAATGCCGTATTAGGCGCTATGGATATTTTCAGAGAGAAGATGAAAAAAGATGCAGACAAAGCCTTGGTCACCATAAGTATTGTCTCACTGACACTCATGAGTCAATCCTCATTTGCGATGTCAGCAGATCAGGCGCCGGCTTCTTCTCCTTACTTCACTCATTTATCACAACCGTCCTTTTACCTGCTGGTATCAGTGATCATTGTGGAACTGGCTGTTATCATCAGCCTGTTATTTGTGTTACGCTTCCTGGCAGGTATTAAACGCAAGCGTAAGCCAGCTAAAGTACCAGTACCGGGAAAACCGCGGGTATCCTGGCTGGAGAAAATAAACAATACCAAAACCGTGGATGCTATAGCAGAAGCTGATGAAGACATGGGCCACGACTTTGATGGTATTCATGAATTAAACAATCCTACACCTCCCTGGTGGAAATGGGGTTTCATTTTCACGGTATGTTTTGGGATCGTGTACTTCTGGCGAACAGAAATATCACATTCAGCGCCAGGCCAGCTGGAAGAACTAGCCGCTGCAGAAGAAAAAGCAGCCGTTGCCAAACAGGAATACCTGAAAAAAGCGGCCAGCAATATTGATGAAAACAGCGTCACCCTACTCGCTGATCCTAATGATATTGCTGCAGGTCAGAAGATGTTCATCTCTAACTGTGCTCCCTGCCATGGGCCACAGGGGCAAGGTGTGGTAGGGCCTAATCTTACAGACGATTACTGGCTGCATGGCGGTAAAATAAATGAGGTTTTTAAAACCATTAAATATGGTGTAGCCGATAAAGGGATGAAAGCCTGGCAAGAGGATTTTTCTCCGAAACAACTGGCGCAGCTGGCCAGCTTTATTAAGTCTATACACGGCAGCAACCCTCCTAATGCCCAGGAAGCACAGGGAACGAAGGAATAAACCAATAGTACAGCCATAGATACAACAGCATCATTGACAAGCAGGGATAAACAGTATACATCATGACCGACAGCACATTCAGAGATACGATAGCCACCGTTGATAAGCAAGGCAAGCGCAACTGGATTTTCGCAAAGCAGCCTAAAGGGCGCTGGTATAATATCCGCAGTTGGGTGAGCCTCTTTTATTTTAGTGTTTTTTTTAGCCTGCCGTTTATTTCTATAAATGGCAGACCCTTATTTCTGCTGAATGTGATAGAGGGGAAATTTATACTGTTTGGCGCCATCTTCTGGCCACAGGACTTTTTCATCTTCGGACTGGCGATGATGGCATTCATTCTCTTCATCGTAGTATTCACCATGGCTTTCGGTAGACTCTTCTGCGGATGGATGTGTCCACAAACCATTTTCATGGAAATGCTGTTCCGCCGGCTGGAGTACTGGATAGAGGGAGATGCCGCATCACAGAAAATATTGCAGCAATCGCCCTGGAACACTAACAAAATAATCCGTAAAACAGGGAAGCACCTGGCCTTTTATGCGCTGTCGTTTCTTATCGCCAATATATTCCTGGCTTATATCATTGGTGCCAAAGCATTGGGCCATATCATCACTGATCCGCTCTCGGCTCATACTGGTGGCTTCATTGCCATACTGGTGTTTTCCGGGGTATTCTACGGCGTATTTGCCTTTATGCGGGAACAGATCTGCACGATTGTTTGTCCTTACGGTCGTTTGCAGGGGGTATTGCTCGATAAAAACTCCATACTGGTTGCATACGACTACAAAAGGGGAGAACCCCGTGGTAAGTTCCGTAAAGACGATTCCAGGGCGCATGGCGACTGCATCGACTGTATGCAGTGCGTAAAAGTATGCCCTACGGGTATAGATATCCGGAATGGAACACAGCTGGAGTGTGTAAACTGTACCGCCTGCATAGATGCCTGTGACTTCATGATGGAACAAACCGGCCGGCCGAAAGGACTGATACGCTATGCTTCTGAAAACGGGATTGCACAACAACAAAAGCTGCGTTTTACCACCAGGCTAAAAGTATATACTACCGTGCTGACATTGCTGCTGCTGGTCATCAGCTTTATGCTGGGCAGCCGTAAGCCGGTGAGCGGCACCATCATGCGCACTGCGGGAATGTTATACCAGGAGCGGGGAGTAGATAGTGTATCTAACCTCTACCGCATTAAGCTGGTGAACAAAACCGGTAAAGATATTCCCCTTGAGCTGAAGCTGGAAGACGAAAACGGAGTGGTGTCGATGATTGGTAATGAGGTGATCCATGTAAAAGCAGAAGGACAGGGAGAAGGTACCTTTTTTATTGTACTGCCAAAGACGATGGTGCATCAGCGCAAGTCCACACTATACGTAGGCCTTTATGAGCATCATGAAAAAATTACCCGGTTACGTACCACCTTTTTAGGCCCGGTGCAGTAAGCTGGTATCGATATAACATTCTTTAAACTGATTATTATGAACTGGGGACACAAGATCATTATTGTATTTGTAGTATTTGCTGCCGGCATTTTAACACTGGTCACCAAAAGTATGCGTACCAAAATAGACATGGTGACGCCGGATTATTATGGTGAAGAACTAAAATATCAGCAGGTAATAGACGGTAAGCAAAATGCATCGGGTCTTTCTGCCCCAGTCAATGTTGCGCAAGCAGCAGAAGGTATCCTGCTTACTTTCCCACATGAGCTGCAGGGCAAAGCGATTACGGGTAAAGTTACCTTCTACCGGCCCTCTGATTCAGGGAAAGATATACAGCTGCCACTACAGCCTGATAACGCCGGACATCAATTGATAAACAGACAGTTATTTATCAAAGGGCTGTATCGTTTCAAGGTGCAGTGGATCATGAATGACCGGCCATTTTACCAGGAACAGCCCATCAATATTAACTAACCAATAAAAACGGATATTATGATCGCCTCCTTTATGTTGGGTTTTGTGGGTAGCTTTCACTGCATTGGTATGTGTGGTCCTATTGCCTTAACGTTACCGGTGCAACATCTTACCGGCAGCAAAAAAATGGCAGGCATCCTCCTGTATAATGCCGGTCGTATCAGTGTTTATTCCATATTAGGACTCATCTTTGGTTGGCTGGGCAAACAGTTGTACCTGGGCGGGCTGCAACAATGGTTATCTATCATTACCGGCTGTTTGTTGTTGCTGGTGGCTGTCCTGAAATACACCAGTATCCGCTGGACAAAAGGTGGACATCTCCCTAACGCATTTACAACAAAAATAAAATCCCTGCTGGGCAGCCTGCTGCAACAACAACGCTTTCGTACACTGTATGCTATTGGCTTTTTGAACGGACTCCTGCCATGTGGACTTGTATACCTGGGAATTGCCGGCGCTATTGCTACCGGCGATGTGCTGAAAGGAATGTTGTTCATGGCAGCTTTTGGTGCAGGCACATTACCTGCGATGGCAGGCGTTACCTGGTTCAGTCATCTGATCAGTCTTACGGTCCGGAATAAAATGCGGAGCATGATACCGGTTGTCGTGAGCGTAATGGGGATATTGCTGATCCTCCGGGGCCTTAACCTGGGCATCCCTTATATCAGTCCTACATTGGTACCACATAGTGAACATGTCGTCGAAAATTGTTGTCATAAATCATAAGATATCATGAGCCTCATCAGTAAATATAATGTAGCCGCGCCGCGGTATACCAGTTACCCTACCGTACCATATTGGGAAGAAAACAGTTTTAATCCGGTCAGCTGGAAAGCGTTGCTGAAGAAATCCTTTCTGGAGTCTAATGGTAAGGACGGCATCAGCATCTACATTCATCTTCCGTTTTGCGAAAGCATGTGTACCTACTGTGGTTGCAATAAATATATCACCGTTAATCACGGCGTAGAGGCACCGTATATAGCTGCTTTGCTGAAAGAGTGGCAACTGTATACAGACACGTTTGGTAGCAAGCCGCGTATCCGCGAACTACACCTGGGAGGAGGCACCCCCACCTTCTTCAGTGCAGAAAATTTAACCACCTTGTTGAAAGGTATTTACAGTCTTGCGGAAGTACTTCCGGATGCCTCCCTCAGTTTTGAAGGTCATCCGGGCAATACCACACCAGAGCATCTGCAAACACTATACAACCTGGGCTTCCGCAGGATCAGTCTGGGGATACAGGATTTCGACAGACGGGTACAGGAAATTATTAACCGCCTGCAGCCTTTTGAGATGGTAGCTTCTGTAGTAGAGAACGCCAGGAAGATTGGTTTTACTTCCATCAACTTCGACCTGATTTACGGACTGCCGTTGCAAACGACCAACAGTATGCAAAACACCATCGACAAGGTGGTTAGATTACACCCTGACCGGATCTCTTTTTACAGTTATGCACACGTTCCCTGGATAAAGGGTACTGGTCAGCGCAGATATACAGAAGAAGATTTACCGGGAGATGAAGAAAAGAAACAGCTGTATGAACTGGGCAAGTTACTTTTCGACAGCAATGGATATACAGAGATCGGGATGGACCATTTTGCATTGCCGGGAGAAGCGTTAGATACTGCTTTTAAACAGGGGAGATTACACCGCAACTTCATGGGCTATACGGTTTCTCATACCTCCCTGCTGGTGGGTTTGGGCGCGTCTTCCATTGGTGATAACTGGTACGCGTATGTACAGAATGAGAAAAAGATTGATGCCTGGCAGGAGCTGGTCAACAAAGGAGAATTTCCGGTGGTGCGTGGCCACATCCTCAATGAAGAAGACCTGCTGTTGAGAAAACATATTCACGACCTGATGTGTCACTTTGAAACTACCTGGCATAAGGTAGACACACAATGCGATGCCGTGATAGATGGGTTGCAAAGACTACAGGAGCTGGAGAAGGATGAACTGGTACAGGTATCTCCTCAAAAGGTGGTGGTGACAGCTAAAGGCAAGCCGTTTATACGCAACATCTGCATGGCTTTTGATGCACGTCTGTGGCGACAAGTACCACATTCACAATTGTTTAGCAAGTCCATCTAAACCTGGTTGTTTATGTTTTTTATGATTCACCGGAGAAGCAAAGATCAGTGATAAGGATTCGTTTAATTTTTCACGCTTCGGGTGAATCATAAAAAACATAAAAAAAGTTGGGTTGAAAAGGATAAAAAATCACCGTTCCAGGGTAAAATTCCCAAAAAACATAAAAAATGAGGGTTGGTCGGTTTTCACCGGACTAGCTTAAAAAAGGTAAAAAAGTAATTGAGCAGCAGGTATGTTTTTTAGTAAGGTAAAATAACGATCGGCTGTAACGCTTTATTCGTGCGGGTTTCAGAGGCAATAAAAAAAGTCTGACCGTTTTAACAATCAGACTTTCTTGTTATGTGAATGGGTTAGTAAGTACAGGGAAACAAAATTCCCTACACAATATTAAAAAGAATTTCATCACAAAAGAAAAATTTTACAAAAAAATTTATTCACACCACTAAAATAATTGTGGATAACAGCCGGTTGAAACTTTCCGAACATCATCATCATCTCCCCATATTTTGATTATTGCAATCGTTGATTCACTACCTTTGTTACTCTTTAACATTCTTTAATAATTCAGAGTATATGAAGTTCGAAGCACCTGTTGCAGTAACTGAAATAGCAGCATACATAGGCGCAGAGCTGATTGGCAACAGTCAATTGATGGCCACTGGCATCAATGAAATTCATAAGGTAACACCAGGAGATATTTCCTTTGTTGACTTTGAGAAATACTATAACGCCAGTCTGCATTCGGCAGCAACAATTATCATCATTAACAAAAAGGTAGATTGTCCGGAAGGCAAGGCAATTTTGGTACTTGATGACCCTTTCAGTGCCTACGTAAAACTGGTAAAAAGATTCAGACCATTTGAACCGGCAACCAAAGCCATCAGCGATAGCGCTGTCATTGGAGAAGGCACCGTTATTCAACCCAACGTATTCATTGGCAATCATGTGCGTATCGGACGTAACTGTCTGATTCATCCTAACGTAACTATTTACGATCACTGTGTAATAGGAGATAACGTAGTGATTCATGCAGGTACTGTACTCGGTGCAGACGCTTTTTACTTCAAGAAAAGAGCGGAACGGGAAGTCATGTATGATAAGATGGTGAGCTGCGGCAGGGTGATCATAGAAGACGATGTGGAACTCGGCGCCGGCTGTACCATCGACAAAGGCGTGAGTGGCGACACGATCATTGGTCGTGGCACCAAACTGGATAACATGATCCACGTAGGTCATGGTACCGTAATCGGCAGGAACTGCCTCATTGCTGCACAGGTAGGTATCGCCGGTAAAGCTCACATTGAAGACAATGTAATTCTGTGGGGACAGGTAGGCGTAAACAAAGATCTCACTATCGGAAAAGGTGCCATCGTACTCGGACAAAGCGGAGTACCTGGTAACCTCGAAGGCGGCAAAGTATACTTTGGCAGCCCGGTAGAAGATGCCCGCGATCGGAAGAAAGAAATCAACTGGATCAAACGCATTCCTGAAATCTGGGAAAAAGTAAAAGATCTCAAATAAGCTTTTCAATAACGGATTGTTTGTCTGCCGCCGGGCAGGTAAACAATCCGCTTTAACCCGTGCCACAACACTCAAAACCCACCCGCTTCATGAAGCTATTATTTGCCGCTTTAATCCCCCTGCTCCTCTGGAGCTGCAGCACTACCAAAAAGACAAATACCACCAGTTCTCTCTATAGCAACGACCAGGAATGGGCCACCAAAGTAAAAGATGGCTGGCTTACCGCTAAAACCATCTCTTTTGGCCTTTATTCCACTACTTCCCGCAAAAATGGAGTAGCGGAGGCCACCTTCATTAAAGACCCTAAAAACGCCTTTAATTTTTATCTGAACGGCAATAGCGAACACCTGTTGGTACAAACCATGAACACAACAGCCATCGCCTTTGCCAACCGTGATTTACCGTCTTATTTAAGTGGTTTGGCTGCTGGCACCGATCTTCGCTACACCCTGATCAATGGCACCAAAAATGAGCCGCTAAAGCGCTGGGAAATGATCGTTAAAGCCCCCCATTACCTGGAGCTGAATGAAAACAAACCGGTAGGCGTCCTGAGATCTACGGATACAGATATACGCATCACGGCACATAACCGCTATGGCAAGGTCAATTCTTATGAAAACATATGCTATGAATTTCAATATCGCGGACAACCAGTGGCGGCTGTAATACCCGGCGATAAACCAAGAGTATGGGTAAGCAGGGAAGCAGATCCTGAAATTGCTAAAACGCTGTCGGCAGCTATCGCGGCGTTTTTGTTGTAGTGGAGATAGTACTGATTTAAAATAACACCCGTTTGAAGCACCAGGGAATAAGGCGACACCACCCTCCCGGCCAACGGCAAAAGATGCCGCCATTGCGCTTTTATTGCTTTCCGGAACCCTCCTGCAGGAAAGCAGCTGCAATTTGTTTAATGGTATCTTCCAGCGGCCGGAACTGAAAACCCGGCAACGCATTCAACACCTTCGTGTTTTCGTAATTAACTTTCATTTGTGCGGTACGGGCAGTTTCTTTTGTTACCAACGGATGCTTTCCCGTCACCATCCCTTTCACTTTTTCCAAACGCCATACTACTTCCGCCATCCAGGGCTTTGCAGCAATATGTGGCGGCTTCTTACCCAGAGCATGTGCCATAGTGGTGAAAAGACGCTGATACCCCCAATTGTCGGCAGACAGAATAAAGCGCTCCGCATTGATATCACTGTCCATCAGCTGTATCATAGCCTTCACCACATCTTCCACATCTACAAAACCATTTACGCCCTCTGTATAATAAGGGAATTCCTTCCAGGCATTTTTTAGCAATGCACCGGATCCATCATCCCAGAAACCAGCGCCTAAAATAATAGATGGGTTTACGATCACGGCGTCCAGTCCTTCAGCAATCCCCCTCCACACTTCCATCTCGCCCTGGAACTTACTGATGCTGTAGCGCGAGTTATTTTTGCTGTCCTGCCACTCACATTCCTCATTCACCGCCGCATTATCCCTTGCCCTGCCAATGGCAGCTACCGAGCTTACATACAACAGCTTTTTAACACCGGCATCCAATGCCATATTCACCACATTAGCCGTTCCTTCTACGTTAATCTTCAGGAGACGATCTTTGTCGGCCGCCTGAAAAGAAACCATCGCGGCACAGTGATATACCTGGGTTACACCTACCAGCGCATCTTCCAGGGTGAATATATCCAGGATGTCGCCAGGTACCCATTCTATCTTATCTGAAATATCCTGCAACCGGGGAGAAGGTTGTTGACGGTACAATGCCCTTACAGGTTTCCCTGCAGCAACTAATGCCCGAATTAAATGACTACCCAAAAAACCAGTACCGCCGGTGACTAAAATCATGAAGTCTAAATTCTAAAACTATAAGAGGACCAAAAATAACTAAAACTATTGTTCGTACCTGTAAAAACCCAATCCCGTTTTGCGTCCCAGCTTACCATCTTTTACTCTTTGTTCCTGTAGTGCATTCGGTTTAAAACGGGGAGCCTGGGCAAATGCATCGTATAGCGACTGCGTTACTGCCAGATTCACATCATTACCTATCAGGTCCATTAAGGCAAAAGGCCCCATTTTAAAACCGGCGCTTTCCAGCAGCTGGTCAATGGTACTGAAATCGGCCTGTCCCTGTGCTGCCACATGCATGGCTTCCAGGTAATAGTGCCTGGCCACTCTGTTGACAATAAATCCCGGGGAGTCCTTCACCCTTACCGGCACCTTGCCCATCTTCTGCGCCAGCGCAAACACAGCGTCTGCTACTTCGGGAGTGGTATCTTTACCACTTACCACTTCCACCAGCTTCATCAGGTGTGCGGGATTAAAAAAGTGCATTCCCACCACCCTCGAAGAATGACCTACTACTGCCGCCGCTATGTCGGAAACAGAAAGGGAAGAAGTATTGGTAGCAAAGATGGTATCCGGAGCGTTGATAGCCGCCAGTTGATTAAACAGGGCTGTTTTGGCGGCAATTTTTTCTACTATAGCTTCAATAATCACATCGGCTATACAGTCTTCAATTTCAGCGGTAAAACGGATGCGCTGCAGGATAAGTTCTTTTTCTTCAGCAGCCAGTTTACCCTTTTCTACCGCTACCGTTAAACTCTTCTCAATTTGTGCTTTCGCCCTATCCAGACCTTCCTGTTGTATATCAAACAACAATGTATTAAATCCGCTATAGGCTGCTATCTGTGCTATTCCGGCACCCATGGTACCTGCGCCGCATACGGCAATAGATTGAATCACTATTTGAGGATTTTTCAGGTGGGTTATTTATATAAATGCAGCGAAGAACTCCGCTGCATTTATATAAATAACTAAATAATGTAAACGCTATATAGCACCTTCAAACTGTTCCAGGAAACGGGTATCGTTCTCGGAGAACAGGCGTAAATCTTTAATCTGATATTTCAGCATGGTAATACGTTCTATTCCCATACCAAAGGCGAAGCCGGTATATTTTTCCGGATCAATGCCGCAATTAGCCAACACTTTCGGATGTACCATTCCACAACCCAGTATTTCTACCCAGCCGGTTTGTTTACATACAGGGCAACCAGTACCCCCACAAATGAAACATACGATGTCCATTTCGGCGCTGGGCTCTGTGAAAGGGAAGTAGGAGGGGCGGAAACGAATGCCCGTATTTTCACCAAACATCTCTTTCACGAAGTGATAAAGCGTTTGTTTAAGATCCGCGAAAGAAACATTTTCGTCTATATACAATCCCTCTACCTGGTGGAAGAAGCAGTGTGCACGGGCTGAAATAGTTTCATTACGGTATACTCTTCCCGGGCTGATAATGCGGATCGGCAGTTTGCCTGCTTCCATCACCCTTACCTGGGCGGAGGAAGTTTGGGTACGCAGCAACCAGTCAGGGTTTTTGCTGATAAAAAAAGTATCCTGCATATCGCGGGCCGGGTGATTTTCCGGTAAATTCAATGCAGTAAAGTTGTGCCAGTCATCTTCAATTTCAGGACCTTCGGCAATGCTGAAGCCCAGACGCTCAAATATGCGGATAATTTTATTCCGCACCAGGCTGATAGGATGACGGGTGCCCAGCCGGTGTGGCGCCGCCGGCAAAGTATAATCAATATCGCCGGTATCTGCGCCGGAAGCATCTTTCAGATCACTGAACTGCTCATAACGGGACTCCGCGAGTTGTTTAAATTCGTTTAATATCTGCCCAAATTCTTTCTTACGGTCATTCGGTACCTGCTTCATCTCCCCGAAAAGAGCTTTCACTATACCTTTTGTACCCAGGAATTTTATGCGGTACTGTTCCAGATCCGCTGCGCCGGCAGGCGTAAAAGCCGCTATTTCTTCTTTGTAGGCTGCTATTTGCTGTACTAACTGTTCCATAAACAACAAAGATAAGCGATTAGAAGTAAATCTACCGGCATAAACCCATAGCTTATTTCCCGGAAATGACGTATATTTTCATTAGCAAATCTGAAGGGGTATGCCTACAACTATACACACAACACTGCTGTCACTTGTTACGGCTGTATCTATCGTTTTCTTACTCCTTTTCCTCCATTACAGATCCCGTTACCTTGTCCTCAAAGGCAGTGAAGCCGCCATGGTGCGCCATACCAACCAACAGGAAAAAGAACTCCTGCTGCTCCGTAAACAATTGTCGGAACTAAAGCTCCTCACCCTGAAGTCGCAGGTAAATCCGCATTTCCTGTTCAATTGCCTGAATGGTATTTATACGGCCCTTATGACCGGAGAAACGGCCCTGGCCCAGGAATATATTTCCGGATTTGCCATGTTGCTAAGGAAAGTATTAATGCTGGCAGATAAAAATTTTATCTCTTTACAGGAAGAATCTGATATGCTGGAACTATACCTGAAACTGGAACAGCTACGCACCAATAACGGATTTAAATATACGCTCACCACGGATCCCCAAATCTCTCCTTCTGCATTACCAGTACCCTGTATGCTGGTACAACCCTTTGTGGAAAACGCCATCTGGCACGGGCTGATGCATAAGGAAAAAGACCGGCAACTACATATTCGCTGGATGCAGCTACAAACTAATCTTTACGCCTGTGAAGTAACCGACAATGGTATAGGCCGCGTACAAGCCCTGCAATATCATCATGATGGCCTGAAGACGAATAACCATCACTCCCGGGGCATGGAAATATGTATGGAGAGAGCCTCCCTTTACAGATCCATGTACCATACCCAGTTTAATATTGAAATTACTGATCTCCCGGGAGAAGAGAACACCGTGCAGGGTACCCGTGTATACATTACTTTTGAAGTAGACCCCAATATGAGCACCACCCGCTAAAAAATCAATTTATAACCCACCCCGCGGATATTCACAATCTGTACCCTGGAATCATCCTTCAGGTACCGGCGGAGCTTTGTGATAAAAACGTCCATGCTGCGGGCATTAAAAAAATTATCATCTCCCCATAAATCCAGCAATACCGACTTCCGCTCCATTACCTCATTTTTGTTGTTGTATAACCGCTGTAAAATAGCGGCCTCGCGGTGAGACAGGAACTCAATAGTATTATTGCGGGCAAGGGTTTGCTTGGTATAATTAAACACATACTGCCCAATGGATACGGCACCTTCTTCCATTTCGCGGGTACCAGGATTGTCGCCGAAACGTTTCAGTAAGGCGGTAATGCGTACAATCAGTTCATCCATACTGAAAGGCTTCTTCAGATAGTCATTGCCTCCCAGTTCAAAGCCCTTCACCACATCTGCTGTCTGCGATTTGGCCGTCAGGAAGATGATCGGCGTAAATTTATCCTGCTTGCGGATTTCTGCCGTAACAGTAAACCCGTCCATATTAGGCATCATAATATCCAGTACCACCACATCCGGGTGTTCCTGCTGGTATAAACGTAACCCTTCCTTCCCATCAGCCGCATACAACATTTCAAAACCCCGCATTTCAAGACTGTCTTTTACAATCTGTCCGAGCTGTACTTCATCTTCTATTAATAATACTTTTGCCATAACGTCTTTTATTTATTGTTGCTACGCTGAAGGGATGATAATAGTAAATTCGCTGCCTTTATCCGGCTCACTTTGCACATGTATAGTACCACCATGCATTTCCACAATCTTTTGCACATAGCTTAAACCCAAACCAAAGCCTTTCACATTGTGCAGATTACCTGTAGGTACCCGGAAAAACTTATCAAAGATACTTCCATGGTACACCTTCGGGATACCGATACCACTGTCTTTCACCCGGATCTTTAAGATACCATTTTCCAGGCTGGTTTGTATATATAACTGTACTACTTCGCCGGAATATTTGATCGCATTATCTACCAGATTATTGATAGCATTGGATAAATGTGTTTTATCCACATACACCATTTTACCCGCCAGGTTATTGTCGTAGCGCAGCTGCAGCTGTTTCCCTGCTTTCAGCTGATGATTGGACAGTATATTATCGATGACTTCATTCAGGTCTGTTTCTTCCCGGAACAACTCAATATCCTCTTTTTCTTCGGCAGCGATGTGCAGTACTTTTTCTACCAGGTCGGATAAGCGCTGTAATTCATTCTTAGAGATGTCGAGATAGGTTTGTGTTTTGCGCTGATCGTTCAGCGCATTGAAATTCTGTAATGCTTCTACCGCAGCAGACACAGTGGCAATGGGCGTTTTCAGCTCATGTGTCATGTTGTTGATAAAATCATTTTTCACCTCTGACAACCTTTTTTGTTTCAGGATTGTTCTCAGCATAT
Organism: Chitinophaga sp. 01L420; assembly: GCF_056399985.1. Classification (NCBI taxonomy): domain Bacteria; kingdom Pseudomonadati; phylum Bacteroidota; class Chitinophagia; order Chitinophagales; family Chitinophagaceae; genus Chitinophaga; species Chitinophaga sp. 01L420. The sequence continues at coordinate 496,086 of NZ_JBFTSK010000002.1, read as the reverse complement.
AAACAAAACAGAGGGTGGTCAGCACCAGTAGCACCAATGAACTCAGCAGAGTCCAGATCATTTTCTGCAGAATAAACTGTAGGGGAGAATCGAAGCTGGCCTGTACAAAAAGACTGCTGGCCGGGTTAAAGGGGATCTTGGCCGTTTGCCGGGGCTCACGTCGGCGGATACTATCCCTGAAACTCTCTCTTTCAAAGCCGCTATAGTTAAGATGAAAAGTATCCATTTCGTAAGGCGTGGCAATTTGCCGATTCGCCAGTTCTACCTTAAAAACGGAATCCAGCTTTATAAGGTTAGTGCTATCGTTATGTAAGTTATTGGTAATGAGTATCTCAGAGATCTGTCTGGCTAAAGTATCCACATAAACTTTTGAGGGAGAATCACTGTGAAGAGCTTCCGGTGGAGGTGGACCAGGATAGCGGTCAAAGTCTCTTTGTCCCCTGAATCGTTTCCCTTTAGGCATGCCAATTTCTTCCAGCTGATCAGCGAGCCCTCTCATAGGCCGGTTCAGTGAATCTTTGTCCTTCCCGAAATATTTGATATAGCGGCGTACATCAGAAAACTGTTTATTGAAAACCGCCATACGGAGCGATTCATTAATTTCTTTGCTGAATTGTTCCTCCCTCAGCTTGTAAGAATTGTACAGCCAGTAGCCCTGGAATAGAAATATACCCAGTATACAGACAGACATGAGGATGAGGATATTTCTGATTCTTTGTCTCATGAAGCATTTTAAGATCCTTACAAAACTATCCATTCCCGGCTTAATACCGGCTAATCTCTTAACAGTAATTAACAGTAAATAAGGAAGATTAACGCTTACAGATAGTCCTTAACAGTAAATAACAGTAAATAAAGCTTTTTAACCCAAAAAATGAAAGCGAAGGAGCATTTTTGTGATAACAAAAACAACCAGGTATGAACCGAACTATCCGTTTATTCTTTGCGGCAGCCATGCTGCTCTCTGCTACCAGCCCGGTATTTGCACAGCAATCAGGTACTATTGAATATGAAGTCACAGCTAAAACAGATCCGGAGCGTATGCGCGGTTTCCAGCGTGGTGGCGATGATGCACCGGCTATCCCGGATGTCATCACCTTCAAACAAACCTTTACTTTCAGTAACAATATTGGCAAAATCACTACAGAGCGTCCTGACTTTGGTGGCGGCAGAAGACAACGCGCCGATGGTGACACCAGTGCAGGCAGAAGACAGCGTCCACAAGGCGATACCAGCAACCGCAACGGACGCAGGCCTGGCATGGGTCGTGGTAACAATGCCCAATACGTAGATCTGGCCAACAAAAAATACGAACAGGTATTCAGCACCTTTGGCGATGATAAGAAAACTTATTACACAGAAGAGGATTTCATCATTACCGCTAATACCAAGTCATCTGACAAGACTAAAAAAATAGCCGGATACAACTGCAAAAAGGCCACCATACAGCTGAAAGACGACACTTACACTGTTTGGTATACCACAGAATTACCGTTCAGCTTTTCTCCTCTCAATGGCTTATTACCTGAAAACAATGCAGTAGTACTGTCAGCAGAGGGCAGTAACCGTTCTTTCGTTGCAAAAAATGTAACCCTGAAAGCCATAACAGATGCAGATCTGAGCCTCCCTGCCGGCGCTGAAAAAGTAACCCAGGATCAAATGAGAGAAATCAGGAAACAGGAAATGGATAAATTACGTAAGCGGCAACAACAATAGTGAATTTCATCCTAACTTTCCCCTTTCCTGTTAATTTCATTTATGAAGAAACTTATACAACTCTTGCTGATACTGGGTTTGGGCATATCATATGCCCAGGCCCAGTCGCAACAAGGAAAGATTAAAGGCCAATTGACTGACTCCAGCAGCAGGGAGGCGATGCCCGCTGCCACGGTGGTGCTGTTAAACGCAAAAGACTCCAGCGTTGCCAGCACGACCATGACAGATATCAAAGGCAATTTTGAACTGACCAGTGTAGCAGATGGCGCCTACCGCCTCTATGTAAGCTTCCTGGGCTACAAACCGATCAACAAACAAGTACAGATAACTCCCGACCACAGAGATATTTCCCTCGGCAACATCGCCATGGGGCATAAAGGCGTAAATCTTAACACCGTTGAAATCGTGGATGAAAAGCCGCCGATTGTAGTGAAAAAAGATACCCTTGAATTTAATGCGGATGCCTTTAAAACCCGCGAGAATGCAGTAGTTGAAGACCTCCTGAAAAAATTACCCGGCGTTACAGTGGATAAAGATGGCGCGATCACCGCACAAGGTGAAACCGTTACAAAAGTATTGGTAGATGGTAAACCTTTTTTCGGCAGTGATCCGAAACTGGCCACCAAAAACCTTCCCGCAAACATCATTGATAAAGTACAGCTGATAGATAAGAAATCTGATCAGGCACAATTTACCGGGATCGATGATGGACAAACAGAAAAAACAATCAATATCACCATTAAAAAAGATAAGAAAAAAGGGATGTTTGGCCGCGCCACAGCAGGGTATGGAACAGATGACCGCTATGGTGTTTCCCTTAGCTTAAACCGCTTCCGCGAAAATCAACAGATGTCGCTGTTAGGCGGCGGTAACAATGTGAACAACATGGGCTACACACAGCAGGATCAGATGAGCTTCAGTTCTGCCGGCGGAGGAAGAGGTGGTGGCCGCGGTGGTGGTGGCGGTGGCATGCGCGGCATGGCACAAAGCTTCGGAGGCGGTGGTAACAATTCCGGTATCACCCGCAATTGGAACACTGGCTTGAACTTTAACCAGGACTTCAGCAAAAAACTGATCGTAAACGGTAGCTACTTTTTTAATGATACCAAAACGGATGTAGAACAAAAACAGGAAAGACAAACTTTCTCCACAGACAAAGCCGGCAAGTCAAATACCACCTACGATAATTCTAATTCTGTATCACAAACAGATAACAGCAACAACCGCATTTCCGCCCGTATAGAATATACGATCGATTCATTGCATTCCCTCATCTTTACACCCACTTATTCCCTTACTAACGGGAACAGCTATAGTATTACCAATAATGTGTCGCTGAATACTGCTAAAGACTCGATCAATAAAGGTGTTACAGTAAACGATGGGCAGGGCAATAATACCAACGTTGGTGGTTCCCTGTTATTCCGTAAACGGTTTAAAAAGCAAGGTCGGTCACTGAGTGCAAACTTCAATTACAGCAACAGTAATAACGATCAGCAAAACTATGTGAAGTCCAGTTTTTACTTCTTCGATAAAGATAGTGTGAATGCTTTTAATCAGCGTAATCAGATCAATACCGATAGTCGCAATGAAAGCGTCAACCTCACGTATACAGAGCCTATAGGGCGAGACCGTTACCTTGAAGCAAACTATGGCATCACGAAATACAACAGCACCAGCACCAAGTATACGTATGATTATGATGCAGGAAAAGATGAATACACCCTCATGAATGACTCACTGAGCAACGTTTTCACCAACAGCACATTGAACCAGCAGGCAGGGCTATCCATCCGGACCAACAAGCTGAAATACGATTACTCATTTGGATTGAATGTATTGTTCAACAACCTGGATAATACCACCCATTCTTTCCTCACAGGGAAAGACACGCTCATTCAGCAACGTACGGTTAATTTTGCACCGCAGGCCTCTTTTAACTATATGTTTTCAAAAAGCAAACGGTTACGCATCAACTATAACGGAAGCACGCAACAGCCTACTGTGCAGCAGCTCGCGCCCGTGCCGGACAACAGCAATCAGTTGTACATACAGCTGGGTAATCCGGACCTTAAACCATCGTTCAACAATAACCTGAACATCAATTTCAACCAGTTCAACAATATCACTTTCCGTGGTATGTTTGCCTCACTGAACGGATCGTACTCGATGAATAAAATCATCAATGCTACCACATTGGATAATACGACTGGTAAACAAACCGTGAAACCTGTTAACGTAAATGGATTTTTTAGTGTCCGCGGTATGGTGCACAACTCTATTCCATTGTCTAAAACACCCGGACAAAATCTGAATACCGGTACTACTATCGGTTACAGCCGGGATGTTATTATGGTAAATAATACCACCAGTTACACAGGAACGCTGCAGTTATCTCAGTCTGCCAATGTGAATTATATGTACAAGGAGCTGCTGGATGTATCGCTGGGCGGTAGTATCAACTATAACGCTGTCCACTATACGCAGGCAGCAAATGATAATCAGAAAGATACCCGTTACCTGGATTACAACATCAATACCGACTTTAACATTAACCTGCCTAAAGGCTTTATGATCGGCAGTGATATCACCTGCACCCTGAACCGCGGCAGACCCGTAGGATATAATCTGACTTCTACCATGTGGAATGCTAATATTTCAAAATATGTATTCCCTAAGAAACAAGGTATGATTAAAGTACAGGGCTTTGATTTACTGAGACAATATATCAGTGTAACCCGTTCGGTAGCTGATAACTATATCCAGGATACACAAAGCAATGTGCTGCAGCAATATTTCATGGTGAGCTTCACCTACTTCCTGAACAAATTTGGAGGTAATACCAAAGGCGGAGACAGAGGTAACCGTATGGGCTTCCCCGGAGGCCGGGGCGGTGGAGGCGGAGGATTCCGTCCGGGCAGAGGATTATAGTCATCTCCCCATTTAAAATGGCGAAGGGCTTTTGATCAGCAACCTGGTTGTTGAACAAAAGCCCTTCACTATTAAAATAAGCTATATAGATACCGTTCTTCTTCTTCCTGCCAACACTCGTTTCAACACCCAGGAAAGTGTAAAGGTGGGGATGAAATCTGTTCCGGGAAATAATTCTTCCATGAAGTTAAAAACACTACCAAAGGTGCCAAGCGTACCGCCAAACATGCGGTAGAAAATAATGGCRGAAATGGGAGCCCAAATAAAGTCGCTGACTTCTCCTAAAACCGGTACCGCATAACTGGCGCATCCTAAAACGTCCATCAGGATGCAGATCCATAAACTGGGAGTATATTTTTTATCCATATCAACCTCCGCTTTTTCTGTACTTAAACAAATTACTTACCAAACTTTGAATACTACCTGCAATTTAACATATAAACGTAGTAGGACAGCAGATAGTTCTACTCGAAAAATAAAATCCGTATTTCCACGTCTTTTTTCATCCTAAAAAGGTAGCAGGGGCTTGTAAGTAAGCATAATTTCAACTACATTGATCTCCGTTTAAAGCAAACCTTTTTATGCATCAGGAAAACTCACGCCGCGATATGATTAAAAAAGTAGCCACCATGGCCTTGGCATCCACCGCGCTATCATCTCTCACTAACCGGGTATCTGCACATGAAAACGCAGTAGACCAGCCCTTAAAAGGCAAAATTAACCACTCCGTATGCGCGTGGTGTTATAGTATACCACTGGATGATTTGTGCAAAGCCGCTAAAAATATCGGCATTCATTCTATTGACCTGGTAGATCCGAAAGACTTCTCCATACTGAAGAAGAATGACATGATCACCGCCATGGTAGCCAGCAACGGTCCTGAATGGGGCATCAGCAAAGGATTTAATACGGTAGCACACCACGATAAACTGGAAGAATATTTCAAACATTATATAGACGAAACCGCCAAAGCCGGCTTCTCCAACTTAATCTGCTTTTCGGGTAACCGTAATGGCATGAGCGATCAGGAAGGCATTGACAACTGTACCAAAGGATTGCAACGGATCATTGGCTACGCAGAAAAGAAAAAAGTGACCCTGGTAATGGAGTTGCTGAACAGTAAAGTAGATCACCACGACTATCAGTGCGATCATACTGCCTGGGGTGTAGCACTCTGTAAATCATTGGGTTCTCCTAATTTCAAGCTGTTATATGATATCTACCATATGCAGATTATGGAGGGAGATGTAATCCGCAACATCCGTGATCATCATGAATATATAGCACATTACCATACTGGTGGCGTTCCGGGCCGTCATGAAATTGATGAAACCCAGGAGCTGTTCTACCCGGCTATTATGAAGGCGATCTACGAAACCGGTTTCAAAGGTCATGTGGCGCAGGAGTTTATTCCCGCACACAAAGATCAGATTGCCTCTCTCACACAGGCCATCGGAATTTGCGATATCGCTTAAATTCATAAATATATCCTACTTTCGCACACTAGTCCACCAAAACAGTAGGGTATACTAATGAAACAATATTACAAAAAGCCTTTATCATGGCTGCTCAACGAGTCGGCCGATGAAAGTAAGCATACGCTGAAACGTACGTTGAACGGCTTCCAGCTGTTAATGCTGGGTTTGGGTGTTATTATCGGAGCAGGGTTATTTTCCCTGACAGGGCCTGCAGCCGGTAATAACGCCGGACCAGCCATTACCCTTTCCTTTATCGTTGCGGGAGTAGGTTGCGCTTTTGCGGGCCTTTGCTACGCCGAATTTGCCTCCATGATACCGGTGGCCGGCAGTGCATACACGTACGCTTATACCACTATGGGAGAGCAACTGGCGTGGATTATTGGCTGGGACCTGGTGCTGGAGTTTTCCGTAGGCGCCGCCACAGTAGCCATCAGCTGGTCCAACTACCTGGTAGAATTCCTGGCCAGGTATAAAGTATACGTCCCTGCCCAATTTATACATTCTCCTTTTGAAACCGTTACCCTGGCCAATGGTGTAACCACGCATGGCTATTTTAACCTGCCGGCTGCGCTGGTCGTGATATTGATGTCTGCTATTTTAGTACGTGGCACCAAGGGCTCTGCGCTGTGGAATGCAGTGGTAGTATCCCTGAAAGTAGGGGTAGTTCTCGTTTTCATCATTTTGGGCTGGAAATACATACAGCCGGCCAATCTCACCCCATATATTCCTAAAAACACCGGGAACTTCGGCGAATACGGCGTTTCCGGTATCCTGAGAGGCGCTGGCGTCATTTTCTTCGTATACCTGGGCTTCGATATTGTAAGTACGGCTGCACAGGAAACCAAAAATCCACGGCGCAATATGCCTATAGGCATTCTGGGCTCACTGGCGGTGTGTACAGTGCTCTTCATTCTTTTTGCGCACGTGCTAACGGGTTTAGCACCCTACCAGGAGTTTAAAAACAGTGCGGCACCTGTGGCTATCGCCATTGCACATACGCCGTTTAAATGGCTGGGGCAAATGATTATTCTGGCCATTATCGTTGGTTATACCTCCGTCATCCTGGTGGATTTATGGGGACAGTCAAGAGTATTTTATTCTATGTCGAAAGATGGATTGTTACCGAAAGTATTTTCAGATGTACATCCCCGTTATCGTACTCCCTGGAAAAGCAATATCCTCTTTTGTGTGTTTGTGAGTTTATTTGCGGCGCTGGTACCGATAAGGGTAGTAGGGGAGATGACCAGCATAGGCACCCTGCTGGCTTTTGTAATCGTATGCGCGGGGGTATGGAAGATGCGCCGTTCTATGCCTGATGCACCGCGTGCATTCAAAACCCCCTGGGTTCCTTTTGTACCCATCATGGGCATTCTTACCTGTACGGTAATGATGGCGTTTCTGCCCTGGGATACCTGGCTACGCCTCATTATATGGATGGCAATAGGAATGCTGATCTATCAATTTTACGGTAAAAAACACAGTAAGGTGCGGAAATCCCTGCAGGGCTAGAACTTCCAGTCCTGCCGCAGAATACCCATTACCACCATATCCACATACTGCCCATGCAGTTTGGCGCTATGGCGTAACGTTCCTTCACGGGCAAACCCCAGCTTAATGGGGATTTGCCCGCTCCGTTCATTTTGTAACACGAAGCGGATTTCTATTTTGTTCAGGTGCAGTTTTTTAAAGGCAAAAGAGATCAGTCCTTTACAAGCAGCGGTAGCAATACCTTTGCGCTGAAATGACTCACCTATCCAGTAGCCTATTTCAGCTTTCTGTAACTGATGATCCCAGCCATGCAAATCAATAACGCCACAAAACTGTTGCTGATACCATACTCCCAATGCAACAGCCTCTTGTTCTTCGGCCTTGCGGAGCATTAATTGTATAAAACGGAGGGAATGTTCTTCGTTGGTATTATAATCTACCCAGGGTAAAAACTTACGCAGACTTTTCCGCGACACATCCAGTTGTTTATATACCAGTGGGGCATCCTGCAGTTGCAGTTGTCGCAGGTATATATTTTCATTTACAGTAATTTCGAACATAGCTGGATTTAAAGGGGCGTTAAACTTACACCGATTTAACGTAAAATCCAACCAGCATTTAGTATTTAGCCGTTAGCTCTTAGTCTGCTTGTAGAGCAATCTAAAAACTAACGGCTAAATACTAAATGCTAATTCCTGTTTATTGCTTTGCCAATAACTGCTGTCTGGCCATATCTTTCACCACTTGCTGGGCATATAAAACGGCCATTCTTTCTGTTGTTGGCGGATCAAAAGACTGTGACTGCACAGAGTATAACATTTGTCCACTCTTCAGATCATACAGATTACCTTCCCACTGATATTTAGTGTTGTAGGTATAATATCCGGGCGCATACATTCTGGAAGACCACATAGAGTAATAAGGCCAGAATCCATAATAGCCGTAAGGCTGATAGTTAGGAACAAAGTTTCTTTCTCTGCCTTTATCCAGCATTACAATGGTCATCACCTGATTTACATCACTACCCTGTAATTGTTTCACTACCTGTTTTTCCGTCATCTTGCCAAACTCCTGAGGTCCGTAAGTCTGTAGTGCCGACACGGCATTATATCCTTTTCTTTTAAGTTCCGCTACTGTATAGTTTTCCATTTGGCTGCGCAACGTACGATCTCTCTGAGGTACCAGTGCCATCACCATTATTTTGTTTTCCTTCTGCAGCTGCTGTGCATCATTAGAACGCCAGGAAGACGTTACTTTGGTGCTTGTACAGGCTGCCATGGCTATGATTGCAAATCCTGCCATGATAAGACCCAGCTTTTTCATATTCCCTCCTTTAGTTTGATTAGTTTGTATCTGTTAGACGTAGAAGGGAGCATTTTGTAACATCTACAAGACAGTTTTAACAATTCTTTGTCACTTGTTAATGATTTGCTAATGAGTAGTTTACACACAATAAAAAGGGCATCCCGAAAACCGGAATGCCCTTTTATAATTAATGACAGCTTCTAGTAATTTATAACCTGCTCTTCGATGGCAGCAGGGAGTTCCCTGAATTTATAGAGTTGTGTGCGTAACTGTGGTTCAAATCCGGCTTCGCGGATCGCTTCCTGCATAGACAGGTAAGTAAAGCGATGTGGCGCACCGGCAGCACTTACCACATTTTCTTCGATCATGATAGAACCAAAGTCGTTGGCACCGGCATGCAAACAAAGTTGCGCTACCTGTTTACCAACCGTCAACCAGGATGCCTGAATGTTCTTAACATTCGGCAGCATGATACGGCTCATCGCAATCATACGGATATATTCTTCCGCAGTAGTCATGTTATGTACGCCACGGATTTTTGCCAGCAACGTATCTACATCCTGGAATGTCCATGGTATAAAGGCGGTGAAACCGTAGTGTCCTTCCGGTTTTTCGCTCTGTACCTGCCGGATATCCACCAGGTGTTCAAAGCGTTCCAGTACTGTTTCTACGTGGCCGAACATCATGGTGGCAGATGAAGCGATATTCAGCTTGTGAGCTGCACGCATTACATCCAGCCATTCCTGTGCACCGCATTTACCTTTGGAGATCAAACGGCGTACACGATCGTTCAGTATTTCAGCGCCGGCGCCGGGAAGACTGTCCATACCAGCTTCCTGTAAAGCACGCAATACTTCAATGTGTGTACTTTTTTCCAGCTTGGTGATATGAGCTACTTCGGGGGGCCCGAGGGTATGTAATCTTAATTCAGGATATAACTGCTTCAGTTCTTTAAAGAGGTTCACATAGAAGCTGAGACCCAGCTCCGGATGGTGGCCTCCCTGCAACAGCAGCTGATCACCGCCATATTTCAGGGTTTCCTCAATCTTCCATTTATACTCTTCTATGGGCGTGATATAAGCCTCTTTGTGGCCTGGAATGCGGTAAAAGTTACAGAACTTACAGTTGGCGGTGCACACATTGGTGGTGTTCACGTTTCTGTCTATCTGCCAGGTTACCTTACCATGCGGCACCTGTTGCTTTCTTAACTCATTGGCTATCTCCATCAGTTCCGCCAGCGGTGCGTTTTCAAACATATAAACACCCTCTGCTGCTGTCAGAAATCCGAAATCCTGCGCCTTTTTATATAAATCCTGAAGTTCCATTTGCTAATATTTCTAACCGGGAATAAACTTAGGCAAAGGTAGTATTTAGGTAAATAACCGCCCGTAATAAATATATTTTATACGAACACTTTTTAATGTTAAATTTAGATTCATATACATCCCTGCATCCCCCAGTATGCTTAGACCAATTCTGTTACACGTTATGCTGCTCCTGGCAGCCACCGCCGGCACATCAACCAGAGCACAAGCCGGAAATACCACGTCCTACAACGATAGTACTCGCGAAGCCATGCTCATCACCCGTTTCCACTTCAAACAATACTATGGAGGGGTAGTTGTCGTTCAGGCATTAGTCAGTAATTATCCGGATACCCTGCAATTTATCCTGGATACAGGTAGTGCTGGCATTTCCCTCGATACCGCCACCTGCATGAGGCTGGGCATCAAAATGGAACCTTCAGACCGGATCATCAAAGGATTGGGTAGTTCCAAACCCGTATCATTTGCCCGCAATCATTCCCTGAAATTGCCCGGACTTACAGTAGACAGTCTTGACTTCCATATCAACGACTATGAACTTATCAGTCAGGTATACGGTATACAGGTAGATGGTATCATGGGATTCAGTTTACTGAGCAGGTATATCGTCACCATAGATTACGATACAGAAGAAATCCTCATCTATTCCAAAGGAAGATATACTTACCCCAAAGGTGGACAACTCCTGAAACCTTCTCTCACACAAATACCGCTGATATCCGCTCCGTTAAAAACCGGCCTGAGAACCATCAATAACCGTTATTATTTTGATACGGGCGCAGGTATGTGTTTATTACTCTCTACTCAGTTTGTCAACGACAGTAGTGTACTGCAGGGCAAAAGGCGCCGTACCAAAAGAATGATTCAAACAGAAGCCCAGGGACTGGGAGGTAAGATGGCTATGTCTCTCACCACCATCAATGAATTCCGCATCGGCAACTACAGCTTCCGGAACGTGCCCACTTACATCTTCGATGATAAAACTAACGTTACCGCCTATCCTTTTCTGGGAGGTATGATAGGCAACGATTTGCTCAGACGCTTTAATATCACGCTCAACTACGGCAAAAAGGAAATATACATGGTGCCTAACTCGCACTTCCGGGATATGTTTGACTACTCCTACACAGGTTTGATCATTTATCTGATCAATGGCAGGGTAGAAGTAACCGATATTATCAAAGGTTCACCTGCAGAAAAAGCGGGCTTCAGGAAAGGCGATATTATTATGGCCATCAACAATAACCTCGGCCCAAACCTGCAGCTATTCAGGGAAATCTTAAAAAATATAGGTACCCGGGCCATTTGCCTGATCAGCCGGGACAAAGACCTCATCATCAAAAAGTTGCCAATAAAAAGCATACTTTGACGTTATTTGTGTCATGTGGCGTTTTTTATGGATAGTAACCGTGTTTTCTTGCAATGCCCTTATGTCTGCCTACGCACAGCGTAAAAGCACACCATCTGCAGATGCAAACGAAAATAAAAAGCCGGTAGCAGTCATCCCTTTCCAACTGGTGGATAAACATGTGATCATTCCCGTACTGATTTCCGGCAGTACGGATACCCTGCATTTTATTTTTGACAGCGGAGCAGAAGTAACGGTGCTACATACCACCACCGCCGCCAGATTACGCCTCAAAAGTTCCGCAGAAGCCTATATGAGTGGCACCAATAACGCAATGGTGCAAACAGCAGTAACCACCCTTAATGTATTGTATCTGCAGGAACAACGCCTTCCTTATGTAAAAGCCTACCTGGAGAACCTGGATGATCTGGGCGCCGTAGATGGCATCATAGGCGTAGCATTGATGAAAACCTATATTGTAAAAATTGATTACCGTAAACAACAACTGGTATTATACAAAGCAGGGAAAACCCCTATTGGCAACACCGGCCGTTTACTGCATTTTCAACTTAATTTTACTACCCCCGTAATAGATGCTTCTATACAACTACCCAATGGCAGCAGGCTGCCCGGCCACTACCACATTACTACCGGTGGCGACTATGGCATCCTTTTCAACTGGCCTTATGTAGACAAAAACAAACTCAACACCCTGTTGCCTACTGTTAATACCGACAGGGTACAGGATATGGTCAAAGTATTATACTATATTAATAGTTCGGTTCCCTCACTGGAAATGGGGGGCCACAGCATTAAAAATGTACCCGTCAGTTATAGCAAAGATATTGACGACCTCGGCGTATTTACCGAAGTAGCCGGCTCCATTGGTTATGATATCTGGAAGGACTTTACACTTACCATTAATTACGACCGGAAAGAACTTTACCTGGAGTAAATTGCTAACGTTTAGCCGTTACCTTTTAGTCAGATGCAGCGGACCATCCCAGGATACCATTCCCAATTTTTTGCTAAAAGCGAACAGCTAAACCCTAAAAGCTGTCAAAAGCTACCCGTAATTCCCTATTTTTACCATATTGACCAATAAAAAGATATGATCCATTATAATAAGTTTACGCTGGCAAACGGACTGAGAGTAATTGTTCACGAAGACCACACCACGCCTATGGCGGTCATAAATGTACTGTATGATGTAGGCGCAAGGGATGAAGACCCTGCACAAACGGGGTTTGCCCACTTATTTGAACACCTGATGTTTGGCGGCTCCATCAATATTCCCTCTTATGATGAGCCCCTGCAAATGGCTGGAGGAGAGAATAACGCCTATACTACCAGTGATCTGACCAACTACTATATTCAGTTGCCTGCAGAAAATATTGAAACAGGCTTCTGGCTGGAAAGCGATCGTATGCTCTCCCTGGCCTTTGATGAAAAGAGCCTGGATGTACAACGCAAAGTAGTCTCAGAAGAGTTTAAGGAACATTATATCAACAAGCCCTATGGCGATGTATGGCATAAAATGCGCGAGCTGGCCTACAGCACGCATCCTTATCGCTGGATGACCATAGGCAAGGAATTATCTCATATAGAAAATGCTAAACTGGAAGATGTGAAAGCATTTTTCTTTAAGTATTACCGGCCGGTCAATGCGATCCTTGCCGTTGGCGGTAATGTTACCGTAGAACAGGTGAAAGCTCTGGCGGAAAAATGGTTTGGAGATATTCCTTCCGGAGAAAAATACCAACGCAACCTGCCGGTGGAACCTCCACAGACAGCTGCCCATAAACTGGAAGTAAAAGCCAATGTGCCACTGGATGCATTATACAAATGCTATCATATGTATGCACGCACCGACAAGCGCTACTATGCGGCAGATCTGATTTCCGATATTCTGGGTGGAGGAAGTTCCTCCCGTTTGCACCAGGTACTGGTAAAAGAAAAGAAACTATTCAGCAACATTGAGTGTTATCATTTTGGAAGCCTCGATGCCGGGTTACTCACTATTGAAGGCAAACTGGTAAAAGGCGTAAAGATGAAAGACGCTGAAAAAGCCATACAGCAGGAGCTCGAGAAATTACAAAACGAAGTGATCTCAGAAAGAGAGCTGCAAAAAGTAAAAAACCGCGTAGAAAGCTTACTGGCTTTTGAAGATATGAGTTTACTGAACCGCGCCAACAACCTGGCTTTTTATGAACTGCTTGGCGATGCCGAAGGGATGAACCACGAATTTGAAAATTACGAAGTAGTAACGGCAGCAGAATTACATGAAGAAGCAAAACTGTTACTTGATGAAAAGAATTCCAWCACTATTTACTATTACGCTGCAAACTAAATCTGTGGCTTGTTTACAGCCCATTACAGTTTAAATAAGACCCGATGAACAGAACGATAGCCCCTCCCATTAAAGATGCGGTGGATTTTGATATAAAGCTGAAACCATATGAACAGTTCAAACTGGACAATGGTATCCCCGTGTATGTAATGAAATCCGATGAACAGGAAACATTACAACTGGAACTGGTATTTCCGGCAGGCAGCTGGTATGAAAGCGAAAGCCTGGAAGCCGCTGCTACCAACTTCCTGATGAAGAATGGTACCAGCACACACACCGCACAGGAAATAAATGAAAGTGTAGATTATCATGGCGCCTATCTGAACCGCAACGCCTACCATGAAAATGCAACCTACACACTGCACTGCCTGACGAAACATACAGAAGTGCTGTTACCCATATTACAGGAAGTAATTCTTGATCCGATATTTCCGGAAGAAGAGTTAAGTCTGTACAAACAAAATCAGAAACAAAAACTGGCGGTAAACCTGTTGAAATGCGATTTCGTAGGCAACCGTTTTATTGATAAATATCTGTTTGGCGACTTTCATCCATATGGCCGCGTAAGCACCATGATGGCTTATGATGCCCTGCAAACGGAAGGACTGAAAGCGTTTTATAAAAAACATTATACTTATAGCAACTGCAAGATCTTTGTAGCCGGCAACCAACCCGCCAACATGATTGCTTTGCTGAACAAATATTTCGGCAGCACACCGTGGAACGGAGAGACACACCTGGTAAAGCTGGATCTGCCTATTCAACCTGCTGAAGAAAAAAAATTCAGGATTTTCAATGATGAAAATGGCGTACAGGGCGCGGTGCGTATTGCACGTCATTTCCCTAACCGCTACCATCCTGATTTTCCAAAGATGCTGGTATTAAACACCATATTCGGTGGCTACTTTGGCTCCCGGTTGATGAGCAATATCCGGGAAGAAAAAGGATATACTTATGGCATCTACTCCCAGTTGTACAACTTCCGTCAAACCAGCGCACTGAATATACAAACAGAAGCAGGACGGGATGTTTGTGAAGCTACCATCGGTGAAGTATATAAAGAATTGGTACGCCTTCAGGAAGAACCGGTTCCAAAAGAAGAGCTGGATCTGGTGCGCAACTACATGATAGGATCCATTCTGGGCGACCTGGATGGCGCTTTCCAGTTAATTCAGCGTTGGAAAAACCTGATACTGAATGACCTGGATGAAAATTATTTCTATAATAATATTCAAACAATCAAAACAATTACTGCCGAGGAATTACAACATCTGGCTAAACAATACTTTACACCTGGTGATTTCTATGAATTAGTGGTAATATAAGATGTCCTCATCTGAGAAGAATTTAAAAAGGTTTCCATTAATGGAAACCTTTTTATTTTTGGGTAACCCATGTCATACATCTAAACTGCAACGACAAAACCTCACACAGGAGTAATTAGGCAGTCTGGTAGGTGTACAAAAGCCCAGATATCTAAACTGGAAAACAACACCACCAGTGCCCAGCTGGATATCATTTTAAAGGTATTTAATGCCCTGAAAGCAAAAGTAACTTTCAAGGTACAAATGGAAAATGAAGAGTATCTTTTCATATAAATCAGCAATTATGGAAATTTCAGCAGACTATATTTCAACGAATAAAGAGCTATGGAATAAACGTACAGCCGTTCATGTTACATCTGACTTCTATGATGTACCTGGCTTCCTCAGCGGTAAAACATCACTGAAGGAAATAGAGCTGGCTTTGCTGGGAGATGTAACGCAACTGGATATCCTGCATCTGCAATGTCATTTTGGACAGGATACCTTATCGCTGGCCAGAATGGGAGCGAAGATCACCGGCGTTGATCTGTCGGATGCAGCGATACATCAGGCCAATGAATTTACGAAGCAATTACAACTGGAAAACAGCGCACGTTTTATTTGTTGTGATCTCTATAGTGCCCCGGCACATTTAACCGGTACATTTGACCGTGTATTCACATCTTACGGCACTATTGGCTGGCTACCGGACCTGGATAAATGGGCAGCGGTAGTCAATCATTTTCTAAAGCCAGGGGGGTATTTCATTATGGCAGATTTTCATCCGGTACTCTGGATGCTGGATGATCAGTTTAAAGCCATCACGTACGATTACTTTAATACAGAAACTATTATAGAAGAAACGGAAGGCACTTATACAGACCGTAGCAGCAACATTCAAAACAAGTCCTATTCCTGGAATCATCCATTAAGTGAAATCGTCACTGCATTAACCGGGCAAGGCTTGCAGCTACAAGTGTTCCAGGAGTTTGATTATTCTCCCTATAACTGCTTTAATAACACCGTTGAGAAAGAAGGTCGTTTTTATATCAAGGGAATGGAAGGAAAACTACCAATGGTATATTCATTTAAATTCTTCAAACCTTAATTACATGAAATCTCTTTTTATTTTTCTTTTACTGATGACAGGAGGTATGGCTGCATTTTCACAGTCACAGGCAGAACTGAATAAACAGGCAGCACAGGAATATAAGGATGCCGATAAAAAGCTGAATGAAATCTATCAGCTGATTCTGAAAGATTACGCGCCCAATAAAGCATTTATTCAAAACCTGAAAGATGCGCAGCGTATCTGGATACAATTCCGGGATGCGCAGGTGAAAGCCATGTACCCTGCTTCGTCAAAAAGTTATGGTAGTGTATTTCCTATGTGTAAAGCCAATTACCTGTCCGAATTAACCCATCAACGCACCGAAGCGCTCCGGGTATGGCTGAATGGACTTCCCCAGGGCGATGTATGTACCGGGTCAATCGGTGATAAACAAGCCAATTAAATATTAACATTTTTCAGAATGTTATTTTCGTATATTTGCTGTTCACACAGTACCTATGCGAAACCTGGTCCTATTCCTATTGGTTTTTCTGTGCACCAAAGCGTATTCACAAAAACAACAATCAGCGCTGGACACACTTGAAACCCACTACCAGCAATGTCTTGGTAATAACCAGCGCATGTATAACTGTGCTGTTACTTACTATAAGCAACTGGATAGCTTACTGAATCACACTTTACAACACCTCTATTCCAGCCTTACTCCGGGCCGGCAACAACAACTCCAGGAAGAACAAGGGGCCTGGGAAGAAAAAAAAGAAGCGTATTTTAAGAAGATAGATGAGCGGGTGGAGAAGATGCATAAACGCACCATGGAGGGCCTGGACGATGACATGATATCAACAGACAACAAAGCCGCCTTTCTAAAAGCACGATTAAGAACACTACTTAATATTTAGTGCTTTTATTATTTGGATATGATATCATATCCAAATAATAAAAGCAGCTACTACCGGGGATTACCTACAGCCTTTCCTGATGACGTAACCAACGTTCCGGCATCTCGTTATTACTCGCCATGAGATAGTCATTGTACGCGCAGGGAACAAATTCCCTGTCGGGTAACTGCATCCACCAGCGACCAGTTTTTTTGCTTTTCAGAAAAACAGTTTCTATATCGGAGAAGGCTATATGAAATTCCCAGAAAGCATCCCGGTCATCCAGCAAGGCTTCCTTATTCTTTACCGCACGTCCGTCCATGAAATACCATAGCATTTGAGCTATTTGCCGGGCAGTGAGTTGTTCTTTATCTTTTTCCGGGCGATAACCATAAATACCAAAAGAGGAGAGACGGCTGCTCATGCCCGCATATCTTGCGAGCGAGCAGGCTTCTTCACCACTAAATCCATTAGGAGAAAGTTGATTGGCAGGTGCATCAGTATGTCGGATGATGTTAATATCCAGACTGAATAAATCGGAATGCCGCAACACTGGTTCAGCTTCTTCCATATTCTCACGAATACGTCCGAGCCTGAAACAATCGAAGCGTAATTTATCCAGCGTTTCTAACATCCGCGGATGTACGAAATAACTTTGGAAACCGAGATGATTGTAATGCCGCAGGTAATTGGGTTGTTCTGTAAGTATGTCCATTAAAAACCGTTCACTGCGCACACTGGAGTCTTCCTTAAGATCAATCAGTGCATCTGCTACGGTGGCCTCAATAATTAGTTGCTGGGAAGCATAGGCCTTATATTGCGGATAGGTGAGGTCGTGTGACCCTCCCAAAATAATCACTGTTTTATTAGCTGCTAATAATTCTGCTACAACCGTTTTCATGGCAGCATATGCATCTGCAAGAAAAGCGCCTGACAGCAGGTTGCCCACATCTGCCAGTTTAATGTCACGGTGCCAGTTGTACAATCGGAAAAATTCACGGCGAATGGCATCAGGCCCGCCTGTATTTGTTTTGCCGGATACGCTTCCTCGTTCTTCTCCTACACCCAACAAAATAATATCAGCGGCATCGATGTCCGGCTGGTGATCGTCTTCGTACGCGTCAATCACACCGCCAACTTGGAATGGATCATACTCCTCGTCATCGTTGAGAAATGCCTTAGAAACAGGATGTAGAAAATCCTGCAGGTGCGAAAAATCTGCCATCAGTAAATTAGATTTAATTGATGGCGAACTTACAACAAGAATTTAAAAAAAAGCAAATCGGACAGATAAGGCAGCGGGTCAAAACTACTATAACGGGAATTTTGTAGAGATAAAGCTACTAGTTCTTGTGAATAATAAATTCGAAAGGCTTATGCGACTTACGTGAAATTGCTTTTTCCAGCACAGATCGTTTGCTGGTAATACGACTCTTGTTACAATCCATAACTTCCATAACTGCACAGAGATAATCCATCGTCTCAATCAACGAAAGCATTTCGCTGATTTGTCTCACCGCAGATTGTATCTGCTGTTCCGTGTACCTATCTTCATGTAGCAAGATTAATAAATCTCTATCTACAGGTTTCATGAATAAAAAATTTGACTGTTCCCCGAAATATTGTTTGGCCAGGTATCAAGGATAATCCAAAAAGATAAGGTAAAAATTGTTAGTTGTCAGCTGTTGTCAAAGTCTTCGTTAGTTGTCAGTTTGTTAGTTGTCAAACAGATCGTTATCAGTGCATTCGTTTTTTATTCATGGTAGGACAACCGCAATCGTTTTTCTTAAAAACCTTACACCCCTCCATTGCTAAACTTCCACATAGAAAAATGACTACGATCCATTTTATACTTTTCATACTGCAGTTTAATATACTTAGCTATTATTTAAAAACCTGTCTAAAAGAGTTTACCTTTTCTTAACAATGCCCATTTGTAATTTAAGCTAAATTCGTAAAAAATATTAAATTATTTGTCCACAATCCGAACCGACCGAAAAATTCTTGTAATTCCCCTCGACTGGGGCCTTGGCCACGCCACCCGGGATATTCCCTTGATCCATGAAATGCTAAACGCAGGTTGTCAGGTTTTTATTGCCGCCGAAGGAAAGCATGCCGCTTTATTGCAGCAGGAATTCCCGCAATTGACCATATTTCCACTACCTGGCTATCGCATTAAATATGCACAAAAAGGGCAGTTTTTTGGGTTGAAAATTATTCAGCAAATCCCCAAAATATACCGCTCCATAAAGTATGAGCAACGATGGCTGAAGAAGATAGTAGCTGAGTATCAAATAAATGCAGTTATTTCGGATAACCGTTTTGGCTTATACCATAAAAAAATACCCACTGTTTTCATCACACATCAGCTGCTGATAAAAACACCTTTCGGAGGTTGGATAGAGCGGACCCTGCAAAAGATAAATTATAGTTTTATTAACAAATATGGCGCCTGCTGGATCCCGGATTTTGCCGGCGATAACAATCTTTCAGGCGAATTGGCTCACCCCGGCAAATTACCACCACATACTACCTATATTGGTTGTCTGAGCCGGTTTGAACCCAAACCCAATGTGGAAAAAAAATATGACCTGCTGGTATTGATCTCCGGACCAGAACCACAACGGTCTAATCTGGAAAAACTCATCCTGGATCAGATTAAGTCCTTGCAAATCACTGCACTAATCGTAAGTGGTAAGCCTGGTACTCCGCAGCATGAACAGGTGGCTCCCGGCGTTACGCAGATTAATCACCTGAATGCCAGCGAACTAAATGATGCCATGCTGGCTTCTGACATGGTGTTAAGCCGTTCCGGCTATACTACCCTGATGGACCTGGCAAAACTGAATAAAAAAGCCATACTTATCCCTACACCTGGCCAATCAGAACAGGTATACCTGGGCGAATACCTGATGGAAAAAGGATATTTTTATTCTCTTCCACAAGAACAATTCAATTTGAAAACCGCATTGGAAGAAGCGTCCCGCTTTCCATTCCGGTCATTTCATCATGAACAGGATATGAACCAGTACCGGCAGGTAGTACAACAATTTGTACAATCCCTGTAACCCTTCTTCACTCAAAGAGGCTGCCTGTGTTAAAACAGACAGCCTCTGGTGATTTGTCACAAGGATAACTCATCATTTACTTCAGCATCGTCATTTTGTGATGCAAATTCAAAATTCATTATCCTCAGTTGGGCAGTAAAAAATACGCTTTACCCTAAGTGCAATGAATTTAACCCCTGGTTAAATATTTTTCACCTCCGCACCGGTATAGATCTTATCACCAACGATGGCCACCGGACGTTTCAGAAAAGAATACTCCTGTAGAATAAGGTTCCGGTAATCTGATTCCTTTAAATCTTTTTCATGCAATCCCATAGGCCTGTACTGTTGGGATCTGCGGCTAAACAACGACTCATAGCTACCTGACAAGGCATGCATTTCATCCAGTTGTTCCGGCGTAATTTTCTCTTTCTTGATATCCTGTAAAATAAACCCACGCTCTTTTGCATTGGTTTCTTCCAGTATTTTTTTACAGGTACTGCAGGTAGACAAATGATAAATTTTATTCATTCCTTACTTTTTTTTCAGCACTAAAGTTACACCCTCACCGTATATTGTGGTACTATCTTAATTTTGCAGATTCAAATTAAATCTTGTAGGTTTAGCGATGGAAAAGAAATTATTTTTACTGGACGCCATGGCACTGATTTACAGGGCTTATTACGCCCTGATCAGGAATCCCCGCATCACCAGTGCGGGTCGAAATACCAATGCGCAGTTTGGTTTTACCACTACTTTACTGGATCTCATCAATAAAGAAAAGCCTACTCATATGGCCGTAGCGTTTGACACGCACGCGCCCACTGAGCGTCATACTACCTATACTGATTATAAAGCCAACCGGCAGGATGCACCGGAGGACCTCCTGGATGCATTGCCAGATATTAAACGCATCATAGAAGGGTTTAATATTCCGGTAGTGGAGCTGGATGGTTATGAGGCCGATGACGTAATAGGTACCCTGGCCTGGCAGGCCGCTGATGCCGGTTATACCGTATACATGGTAACGCCGGACAAAGACTATGGGCAACTGGTGAGAGATAACATCTTTATCTACAAGCCCCCGTACATGGGCAACAAGGAAGAAATCATGGGGCCTAAGGAAATCTGTGAGAAATGGCAGATCAAAGATGTACACCAGGTAATTGATATTTTAGGTCTCATGGGTGATGCCGTGGATAACATTCCAGGCATTGCAGGCATCGGTGAAAAAACCGCCATGAAACTGCTGGCACAATATCATTCCCTGGAAAATGTACTGGAAAATGCCGATAATATTGGCGGAAAAATGGGCGAGAAGATCAAAGCTGGTCGCGACAATGCGATCATGTCTAAGGAACTGGCCACTATTATCACAGATGTACCGGTAAGCTTTCATGAAGAAGACTTCTGCATCAAAGACTGCGATAAAGAAAAACTCACCAGCATATTTACAGAACTGGAATTCAAAACCCTTGGTAAAAGAATACTGGGTGAGGGATTTGGCGGCAGCGCCAGCCCGGATGCCAAACCAAGAGTGGTGCAAACAGACCTGTTCGGAACAGCCATCGTTACAGAAGAAATTACGGTTACCACAGAGATAGTTGAATCAGGTAACATCCTGATGGCTGATAAAAATATTCACAATACACCGCATCAGTATGAAGTGGTGGATACCCTCGAAAAAAGAACCGCACTGTTAGCCCAATTGCTGCAGCAGCAGGAAGTTTCTTTTGATACAGAAACCACTGGTACAGACGCCAACGAGGCGGATATTGTAGGAATGAGCTTTGCTTTTAAAAAGGGAGAAGCATATTATATTCCTTTGCCGGCAGATAATACTGCTGCCCGCGCCATCATCCATGAATTCACACCGCTGTTTCAGCATAAGAGCATTATCCTGATAGGACAAAATGTGAAGTATGATATGCTGATCCTGAAGTGGTATGGTGTGGATATTACTACTGCCGTATTTGATACCATGCTCGCACATTACCTCGTTGAGCCGGAAGGACGCAGAAGCATGGATGTATTAAGCGCTCAATACCTTGGCTACGAGCCGGTTTCCATAGAATCGCTCATTGGCAAAAAAGGAAAAGGACAGGGCAACATGCGGGATGTGGAAATTGAAAAGATCAAGGAATATGCGGCGGAAGATGCAGATGTTACCCTGCAACTGAAGGAAGTATTTTTGCCTATGCTGCCCGATAAAGCGGTAGACAAAGTATTTTATGAGATAGAAAATCCGCTGGTACCGGTGCTGACAGACATGGAGTATGAAGGCATTGCTATTGATACCCTGGCGCTGGCAGACTATTCGAAAGAGCTGGAAAAAGAGATCAAACGCGCAGAGGAAAGTGTATACGAACAGGCTGGTGTACGGTTCAAGCTGGCGTCTCCCAAGCAACTGGGAGAAGTGCTGTTTGAAAAATTACAACTGGATCCTAAAGCCAAGAAAACGCGTACCGGCCAATATGCTACTGGTGAAGATGTGCTGCAAAAGCTCTCCAACAAACATAAAATAGTAGAAGATATTCTCATTTTCCGTGAGCTGAGCAAACTCAAATCTACCTACGTAGACTCGTTACCGTTATTGCTGAATAAACGGACCAATCGTGTACACACTTCCTATAATCAGGCAGTAGCTGTTACCGGGCGTTTAAGCTCCAATAATCCGAACCTGCAGAACATTCCTATCCGCACAGACAGGGGGCGTGAAATACGCAAAGCGTTTATTCCGCGCAATGAAGAGTACGTATTGTTATCTGCGGATTACTCACAGATAGAACTGCGTATTATTGCAGCGATCAGTGAAGACAAAGAAATGTCGGCAGCGTTTCAAAATGGAATAGATATTCACACTGCTACTGCGGCCAAGGTATACAATGTAGAGCTGGATGCTGTTACATCGGATATGCGCCGCAATGCGAAAAGTGTGAACTTCGGTATTATCTATGGTGTGAGTGCTTTCGGATTATCAGAGAACCTCGGTATTCCGCGTGCAGAAGCGAAAATGCTGATCGACAATTATTTTGCGCAATATCCATCTATCAAGCAATACATGGAAGACCAGGTGAAGTTTGCGCAGGAGAATGGTTATGTGCAAACCCTGTTGGGTAGGAAAAGGTGGTTGAAAGATATCAACTCTTCCAACGCGGTGGTACGTGGCTTTGCAGAGAGGAATGCGATCAATATGCCTATTCAGGGTACCGCGGCTGATATGATTAAGCTGGCCATGATATCGATCCATAAAGCATTTAAGGAACAAAATCTTAAGTCCCGTATGCTCTTGCAGGTGCATGATGAATTGGTGTTTGATGCACATCGTTCCGAATTAGAGATTATTAAACCCCTTATATTAGATCTTATGCGTAATGCCTTACCACTGTCTGTTCCCGTAGAAGCAGAAATGGGTATTGGTAATAACTGGCTAGAAGCGCATTAATACAGCTTTTAGCGGTTAGCTTTTAGCTTTTGGCAAATGCAGCGAATGATCTTCGCGGTATTGGCTAAAAGCTAAAAAGCTTGCTCCCGCTATTGTATTTCCCAAAACAGTTTACTAGTTTTCAAATATGATCCAAACACCTCGACTACAATTGTTGCCGTGCTCACTAGAGCATTTCGAATTGCTATTACAGGGCAACGATCATCTGGCCGACCTGCTTGGCATTTCTATTCAGGACGGGTGGACAGAATATCCCGAAATGGTCCTGGTAGCATATGATAAGTTACGCAATGATCCTGCCATGCTGGGCTGGTTCTTTTACCTGGTATTACATCGCGCCGATAAGCGCCTGATTGGTGCAGGCGGATTTAAAGGCAAGCCCAATGAAGAAGGGCTGGTAGAAATGGGTTATGAAATAACCGCAGATTACCGGGAAAAAGGACTGGGCACAGAAATGGCAGAAGCCCTGATCAGATTTGCCTTTGGGCATTCTTACGTAAAACGTGTGATTGCCCATACAGAGGAAGAATACAATGCTTCCGTTAAAATATTACAAAAAGCAGGAATGCGATTTGTGGGTACTATTAAAAATAAAGAAGGAGAAGATCTCTGGGAATGGGAGATTACCCGAGGTCAGTACCAGGAAAAATAACTGTAATTCATCTGAACAATGTTAAATCAGTAGCTGTAGCAAGCTCCGTTCATCCATCTTTTCACCAGTCAAATACCTGCTTTCCCTTATTTTTGGTCCTTGTCTTAAAAATCAATCATTATACACCATGAAGAAATGGATGATGTGTGCAGCCATGCTTTGCAGCATAGGAGCATTTGCACAAAACAGTACCAATGTGGAGGGAAGCAAATACCAGTTCACTGTTTTAAAGAATCTGGATGCGGGTGATGTACAGAACCAGGGACGTACTGGTACTTGCTGGTCTTTCTCCGGCTTGTCTTTTTTTGAATCAGAAATACTGCGCACAGGCAAAAACAAAGGCCTGAATCTCAGCGAAATGTATGTGGTACGTAAAATGTACCCATTGAAAGCTGCGAATTATGTACGTATGCATGGTAAAGCCAACTTCGGTGAAGGTGGTGGGTTCCCGGATGATTTGTTGTGCCTCCGCGAATACGGTCTGGTTCCACAGAGCGTATACGATGGTAACAAAGACAAAATGTATAACCACGCCGAAATGGAAAGTCTCCTGGAAGGTATGGCCAATAAAATCGGTAATGCCTCCGGCACTATCAACCCTAACTGGTCTAAAGCTTTTGATGGTGTCCTGAATGCCTATATGGGAGAAGCGCCTGAGAAATTCCAGTATAACGGTAAAAGCTACACGCCACAGTCTTTTGCAAAAGAACTGGGTATCAATGCAGATGACTATGTACTGATTTCTTCTTTTACACACCATCCTTACAATTCACAGTTTGTACTGGAAGTTCCGGACAACTGGAATTGGGAGAAAGTATACAACGTAAACCTGAATGACTTTACTAACATCGCTGAAAATGCCATCATGAATGGTTACTCCATTGCATGGGCTGCAGATGTAAGTGAAAAAGGCTTCAACTTTAAAGATGGTCTGGCAATCGTTCCTGAAAAGGATTGGGCCGACATGTCTGCTGAAGAAAAGAGAAACGCGTTCCTGGTACCTGGTAAAGAAAAAGCCATCACTCCTGAACTGCGTCAGCAGGCTTTCGATAACTTCGAAACACAGGATGATCACGGTATGCACATTGTAGGTCTGGCAAAAGATCAAAATGGCAACAAATACTTCCGCGTGAAAAACTCCTGGGGTACAGACAATCCTGGCCAGGGATATTTCTATGCTTCTGAACCTTACTTCGCATATAAAACCACCTGCTTCATGGTAAACAAAAAAGCTTTACCTGCAGATGTTGCAAAGAAACTGGGGATTAAATAACAGCTATTAGCTTTTAGCAGTTAGCTTTTAGTAAATGCAGCGGATGATAAAATATTGATCTTCCCTGCATTTGCTAAAATGCTAACTAAACTAATGGCTAACTGCTAAAAAAAATATATTTGCCAGAAGCAAATATATTTAATTGACATTGTCAATCATTACCAGCCAAGGCCAATATCATAAAAGATTTTAGTGCTTTCCTTCCAACTGTTGTGTGTAAGAATAATTACCCAAACGGAGTTTTACCGGCAAGCCTGTATGCTTTTGCCAGGTCCATTCCTGTTTGCAGAAAAAACCGAAATGCTGCCTGTAATAAGTATCAGGCGCCATCATATAAACAGGGTAAACGGGTGGGGGAGCAGGCGGGAGATAAGTAGTTTTAGCAACCGGTAATAACTTCACCGGCTTCAGTGCAAATGTTTGTGCCCCGGCAACTTTGCTGCCCAACACAATACCAACGACCAATACCCACCATCTCCTTTTCATAAAAATTATTTTATCAGGATATTTCCTCAAAACTGCCAATTCCTTCGCGAATCAATACCGGCTCAGCACCAGTACAATCTACCACTGTGGAAAACGCCATGCCTCCAGGGCCACCGTCTACTACAATGTCTACCTGCTTTCCAAACTTCTCATAAATGATTTCCGGATCAGTATATTCTTCTACATAATCTTCTATGGGCAGGGTAGTACTCATCAATGGATTACCCAGCTCCTTTACAATGGTGCGGCAAATATTATTGTCCGGCACCCTTATACCTACGGTGTCTTTCTTCGTCTTCAGCAACTTGGGCACCAATCGGCTGGCCGGCAAAATAAAAGTATATGGACCCGGCAATGCTTTTTTCAGCATCCTGAATATAGGCGTATCCACGCTCTTCGCATAATCAGATAAATGACTCAGGTCATAACAGATGAAGGAAAAGTGCGCCTTTTTAGGGTCTATCTGTTTAATCCGCGCGATACGTTCTATGGCTTTATGTTGGGTTATGTCACAGCCTAAACCGTATACCGTATCAGTAGGGTAAATAATGATCCCTCCATCTTTCAAACATTCTACAATTGTTTTCAAATGGCGCGGATTCGGGTTATCAGGGTGTACGTTTAATAGCATATATAAAGTTAACGATTGTGTTTCACTTTCAGCTTTTTAGCCTACCTTTCGGCCCGATTTTTCTAAACCTACGCGATGAATTTAAAAGGCATTGTACCCAGAACGTGGAGGAGATTGAGGAGAGTACTACTGGTTTTAATTGTTGCACAATTTGTTTATATCATCCTGTTGAAATGGGTGAATCCACCTATTACCATCACTGAAATCTCCAGCTGGTTCAGTCTCTGGGGAACAGATAAAAAACTGCAAAAAACATGGGTAAGCTATGATGAAATATCACAGCACGCCAAGCTCGCGGTGATAGCCAGCGAAGATCAGCTCTTCACCGACCACAACGGCTTTGACTTCAAGTCTATTGAAAAGGCAATGAAGCATAACCAACAGAGTAAAAAAATAAAAGGAGCCAGCACCATCAGTCAGCAGGTAGCAAAAAATGTATTCCTCTGGCAGGGCCGTAGCTGGTTTCGTAAAGGGCTGGAAGTATACTTTACTTTCATGATTGAAAAAATATGGGGCAAGCAACGTATCCTGGAAGTTTATCTTAATGTAGCAGAAATGGGAGAAGGAGTATTTGGCGTAGAAGCAGCATCCCTGGCCAATTACAATAAAAATGCGGCCAGTCTTAACCGCGAAGAAGCAGCGATGATAGCCGCCTGTTTGCCCAATCCTGTTAAATACACAATTAATCCGCCGGCAAGAATTACCAGTTATCGTCAGCGCAAAATCCTGGTACAAATGCGTAACCTGTCACCTGATCCGGATATTATGGAACTGGTAACGGGTAGAAAATAATTATGCCTGGTCGAGTAATTGCTGTACGCTCGCAATAGCAAGCGCTTCGCGCTCTTCATAACTCCCCCTGATTTCCTGCCAACGGGCACCGGAAGCCATCACAATATCTTTATAAATATTATAGAAATAAGTACGCATATCCGGATCAGGGTATTCTCTTTGTGGATCTTCTTCCCAGGGCAGATCAATGTAAGTCAGCAGATAGAGATCACAGTGTTGTTTGGCAATCTGCTTTAAAATACGGGGATCACAATTTCCGTATTTATGCTCACTCCATACTTTTATTACGTACAAATCAGTATCACAAATAAGCACCTTATTTGCCTTCATGGCCTGTTGATGTTCCAGTGCAATCTGACCAGCTGCTATTTCCAGCAGATCGTTTTGCTCATAAGGACGATCGAGCTGGTCAATATATTCGCGGGCATACTCCGGCGTCCACACCGTATTAAAATGGGCCGCCAGCTTTTCACTGAGGGTACTCTTGCCTGTAGATTCAGGCCCTATAACAACTACTTTCTTCATTGATGAGAAGTTTCTCTTTGCTGCACAATTGCTCTCCAGCCAATATATCCGAATATGGCAATGATAAATAAAAACACGGTAAGCAGCGCTGTCAGATAAAGGTGCTTATAAAACAACAATGGTATGGCCACCAGGTTAGATATATTCAGTAATATCCAGTTTTCCAGTTTTCGCTTTGCCAACAACCACATGCCCGCGCAGGCACTGGCAGAAACAAAAGCATCCATCACCGGCACATTGGAATCAGAAAAACGACTTAACAGGAAGTAGAAAATTCCCCAGCCGGCCAATGTGATAAAAATGGCGGTCGTCAACTCCCTGCTGCTACTTCTCATAATGGGAGTAGCTGGTTCTGCTGGTCCTTTCTTTGCCCAGTATATCCAGCCGTATACGCTCATGATGAGGTAGTAGGCATTCAGTGTGGCATCGGCATACAGCTTAAAATGCGCACGCGACAAGAGATAAGTGTAAATACCAGTACTGATAATACCCGTAGGATATACCAGGATATTATTATTTTTTTGAAAGATAACCGACAAGACAGCAAAGAATACAGCTATTCCTTCCAGTAAAGTCATTTGATGCAGGCCGTCCAAAAAGCCCTGGTATAAATCATTCATAGTGCGAAAGTGGATAAATTTTCCCAGATGTAGTCAATAGTTGCTACCTCAAATTTCCGCAGCAACTATTGACTACCAAACTATTTTTTCTCTCCAATCAGTGTTCCCGATACATTCCAGAAACTCTGGCTGCTACCTTCGGGCTTGCCCTGTGGAATAGCCACTTGTATGGTATGCAACCCAGGCGTGATATCCGGCAGCGAAATAATTACCGGTGAAGTGAGGGTACCCGGGCACCAGTTGGAACGACTCAGATCAGAAGAGGATAAGCCATTGCCGAAGTTACCGGAAGCCGGATTAGAGAGGCGATAAGTGGCACAATCTGTCCGCCATGGAATAAAATGATAGATCCGTTTACCGTCTACAAAAATTTCATTCTGTTTTGGGTTGAATTCATCGCCGCCACCCCAGCCGCCGTGGCCGGTGGTAAGGAAGCGCAGTTGCACATTCTTAAGCCCTTCCGGAATATTCACCGTCACCTTCAGAGARTCTTTGTCGAACAGGGTCGCGTATTCCTGTCCGGCCATTTCCATCAGGTTAGTCGTGTTGAAGATTGGGTATATCCAATTGGGAGCGGGGCGGTTTTCATCTTCCGGATCACCTGGATAATATTTAAGGCTAAGGCTTACTTTATGGCCACCTTTATCATAGTTGCCAATATATACACCCAGCCATACATCGCCCTGGAGGCGATTATGCAGCTCTGTAATATCCTGCTTATAGATCACTGAATCTGCCCAATTATAACCAGCTATTTTCACCTGGTTATTAAACTGTCTTACCCCAAATGGCGTGAAGAAGCGCAGTATTTCCAATGCCGGCAAGTAGTTGTCTGTAGCTACCATACCATGGTATGGATTGCCATTGTTAGCCGTGAATAACGGTAAGGCCTGTACACCTTTTTGTAAACCATCCAGGAAAGAGGTGGCTTTGTCTGCCGGTATCATAAATACAGAACCCGTTCTGTCATAAGCGTCGCCATTAGAGTATTGGGTAAGCTCTGCAAAAAGTGTTTCACCTTTCTTTACCGCAGGCAGCGATACTTTTTTCAGTATAACTGTACCACCAGCATAATGATAAGTTTGATTTAATTGTTCTCCCTGTGGGTTGGCTGGATTATTTCCCCAGCTGATCTGCTCCTGGTTAAAAACAGGGAGGGTAGTATAACGGCTGTCGATTACCTGCCTCATATAGGCGGCATCATTTACCATAGTACCGGTATTGGTTGGCCAGGCCAACTCTGCGTCTGTTATTTTACGATAGGTTATTTTCTTTGCCAGGGTTTCGCTGTTACCATTGCGTACAATTTTAAGTACCAGTCCCAGGCCCGGAGCAATAGTGATGTTAGGCGTTCCTTTCAATGTCAGGGCATTGGTGTACCATACTTCAATGGTGTTGGAACGGATAAAGAGTTTTGCTTTCTTACAAACATATCCCAGGATGGTAGCGGTATCGGGCAGTAATTCCGGCGTAGCGTATTCGCCAAACGATTTTTTCAGCGTGTATACTTCGTTGTTAGGCAGACTTAATACCTGTAAGCTAGCCTGTTCAGACATTTGCAGGAACTGTTGTTCTTTTTGTTTCCCTCTGCCAGCAACGATGTGGCTGCGCTGATGATCTATGAACAGCTGCAGTTCATTGCCGGGTATCGTTTTACCATTGCTGCCGAAGCCATAGGTAATAACGGCGGATGCGCTATCCACGCCTTTCTTTCTTTGGGCCTGTGCCGGCTGCATGGCGATGGCCAGGCCGGCAAATACCAGTAATAATCCTTTCATCTGCTTTTTAGCTTTTATTCGTCTGCGTGTAGCGGTGAGTATTTATCAACCCCAACGGCTACACGCTAAAAAAAAGCACAGCCATTAAGACTGTGCTTTCGTTTAACACTATCATTCACTCAACTATGGCTTATTCGGCTTCTGCCACAACTTCCTTCACTTCAGGGATCATACGCTTCATCATACCTTCAATGCCGGCTTTGAGCGTAATCATGGAAGAGGGACAGCCTGAGCAAGAACCTTGCAACATCAGTGTTACCGTACCGTTGTCGTAATCTTTGAACTGAATGGCGCCGCCATCCATTTCTACAGCCGGTTTCACGTAGTTTTCAAGTAATTCCTTGATACGTTTTACCACATCCGTGTCATCTGCACTCACTTCGTTGCTGGCAGTGTCTTTGGTAATCACTACCTCATCTTCGTTGATAACAGGGCGGGAGTCTTCCAGGTATTCCTTCAGGAAGGCTTTTACCGTAGGAATTATATCGTTCCAGTCAGTTTCGCTGGTTTTGGTAAGCGTAATAAAGTTAGCCATAATAAACACCCCTCTAATGAAAGGGAAGCTAAACAGCTCGATGGCCAAAGGAGACGGTTTAGCGCTGGCTTCATCCGGGAAATCAATGCTTTTACCTGGATACAGGAGTTTGTTTGCCACAAACTTCATGGTTTCCGGGTTAGGCGTCATTTCTGTATATATGCTGATGATTGGATTTCCTGTTTTAATCATTTTATCCTAATTTACTTATGCAAAGGTAACATTTTTCGGGCAGATTTTCGGGATGCATCTAAACGTGTGCTATTGAAAATAACAATCTGGTCATAGGCATCATTGATATCCCCGCCACACCTCAATCTTCCTAATTATACAATTTTTTTGTCATGCTACTGAAAGAACTTTCGCCGAAAATCCAATCCGCGCTCAATCAACAGGTAGAAATGGAAGCGGCCTCTTCCCAATATTATCTTGCTATGGCTTCCTGGTCAGAAGTAGAGGGCTTTAATGGGGTGGCTCAGTTTTTATACCGTCACTCCGATGAAGAGCGGACTCACATGCTCAAATTGCTGAAGTTCATTAACGAACGCGGAGGACATGGCCTGGTACCTGCCCTGAAACAGCCTACGGTGAAATTCAAAAACATCCATGAAATTTTTGAACAGGTGTTTAGCCATGAGCTGGCGGTATCCAAAGAGATTAACAACCTCGTAGATATGTGCCTCAGT
Organism: Chitinophaga sp. 01L420; assembly: GCF_056399985.1. Lineage (NCBI taxonomy): Bacteria > Pseudomonadati > Bacteroidota > Chitinophagia > Chitinophagales > Chitinophagaceae > Chitinophaga > Chitinophaga sp. 01L420. The sequence goes on along the minus strand of NZ_JBFTSK010000002.1, from coordinate 464,421 downwards.
GAAAAAGATTATGCCACCCATAACTTTTTACAATGGTATGTAACTGAACAGATTGAAGAAGAGCGCCTGGCCCGGCACATCCTCGACAAATTAAAGCTGATAGGAGAGGATAAAGGTGGTTTATATATTTTTGACCGCGACCTGGCCACACTGGATACCAACGAAAGACATTAAAACATTACAGTATTCGACATTTATTTATTGCGGGCCACTTATTACTTTTGTAACAGATATGCAAACAACGAAAGTATTAAAAGCACGCAAAAGGATAGCACTGATTGCTCACGATCACAAGAAAGCTGAGCTGATCGAGTGGGCTATCTATAATAAAACGGTATTAAGTCGCCATGAACTATATGCTACCGGCACTACCGGCCTGCTGATAGAACAGGCGCTGGACGTATCTGTAAGAAAGTTACTGAGTGGCCCCCTGGGCGGTGATCAACAAATCGGCGCCCTGGTGGCCACCGGGGAACTCGACGTCATTATTTTCTTCTGGGATCCCATGGAAGCATTGCCACATGATCCGGATATCAAAGCCTTACTCCGTTTGGGTGTTGTGTGGAATATCCCGATGGCCAGCAACCGCGCCTCCGCCGACTTCCTGCTTACATCTCCCCTGATGCACCAGGAATATGAAGCTACCTTGCCGGATTATAGCCAGTATACCAAGAGAAAGATATAGCACCCGTTCATCCGTTTTCCTGTCTTTATAATTTTTCACCGCTTTAGCGGGTAGCTGCTACCCGAATTTTCCGTACTTTAAAGAAAAGCTTCGGGAATGAGAATTGTTTTTACCCTTTTCATCACTACTATACTGGTTAGTATCAGCTTATTGTGCCCCGCACAAAGTGATAGCAGCAAAGCCTCCCGCGACTCGCTGGCGGATACACAACTGGTACTTACCACCCGCCTGCTCCGGGAAAATGATTCTCTGCAAAAAGCAGATGAAGCACAAAAGAAAGCATTGCAGCAACAACTTCTCCTCAGCAACGATAACGACAACCGAAAAAAAGAACTCCAACAAAAGCTCAACTCCTTTGAACAGGCCGACTCCCTGAAGAAAGTAGCCAATCTGCTACGTATTAATCAGCTGAAAGCCACTCATRGCGGATTTCCCGTAGTCCCTTTCGGCGATACCCTTTTTTATATTTACAATAAACTGGGGCCATTGCAACCCAGCGACAGAGCCCAGAATATCAATCGCAAACTGGCAAAACTATCTGATGATCCCTTTTTTGCAGCAGACTCTATTCGCGCTATACAAAATGAAAATAATATAGATGTTGTCTATAATGACCTGGTGCTACTAAGTGTTACTGATGATGATGCGCTGTGGCTTAGCCAGGATAAAATGGCGGTGGCACAGGATTATGCAACTATCATCAAAAAAGCCGTACTACAGGAAAAGAAAGATAACAGCCTGCAAAGTATACTCATTCGCATCGGCTGGCTGCTATTGATTATCGTGATATTTTCCGCGATTGTATATGGCATCAACCGCCTGTTCAAACGACTGCGGAAAAAAATAGTCAGAGAAAAAGACCGTTACTTCAAAGGCGTGAAAGTAAAAGAATATGCCCTGCTAAATCAGCAAAAGCAGGTAGGGATTGTATTTAATGTTCTCCGCGTAGCACGGATCATCTTTATCCTGTTCGTCTTTTACATCACCCTACCTTTTGTATTCAGCATATTTCCCTGGACTAAAGGCATCGCGGATAAACTCATCGACTGGACATTGTCTCCGGTTAAATCAATATTCCTGGGCTTTGTTCATTATCTCCCTAAATTACTTACCATACTGGTGATATACCTGATTACCCGATACCTGGTAAAACTGGTGAACTACCTCGCAGAAGAAATCGCAACCGGCAACTTAACGATTAACGGCTTTTACGCAGACTGGGCAAGGCCTACCGCCAGCGGCATCAAGTTCCTGTTATATGCATTTATGTTTGTTGTGGTGTTTCCTTACCTCCCGGGGTCCGACTCAAAAATATTTCAGGGTGTATCTGTTTTCCTCGGTATCCTGTTCTCACTCGGCTCTTCCTCCGCCATTTCAAATGTGATAGCAGGCTTTGTAATTACGTATATGCGTCCTTTTAAAATCGGCGACCGGGTGAAAATAGGGGAGATCACCGGTGATGTCATTGAAAAAAATTTACTGGTCACCAGGTTACGCACCATAAAAAACGAAGAAATCACTGTCCCCAATGCCAGTATATTAAGTGGCCATACCATCAACTTTACCACTTCCAGTAAGGATCTGGGACTAATACTGCATACCACCGTTACTATCGGCTATGATGTGCCCTGGAAACAGGTACATGAAATGCTGATTGGTGCTGCCATGGCAACAGATGGTATTATGAAAGACAGAACTCCTTTTGTATTGCAAACAAGTCTGGACGATTTTGCCATTGCCTATGAAATCAATGTGTACACCGACCATTCACATAAAATGGCCCTGATTTATTCAGATCTGCACCGCAACATCATCGATCATTTCAATGCCGCCGGCGTGGAAATTATGTCGCCTCATTTCATTGCTCACAGAGATGGAAATACGAGTACAGTACCGCCTGAATACCTGGCAGATGATTATAAAGCGCCGGTGATGAAGGTGAAGGTGGAAAAAGAATAAACAAGCTATCTTCATAAGAATCACATAATTATATCGCATCAGCCCCGGTTTTTGCTATTTTCGCATCTTACGGTTAAAAGTAAGGCAGATGTTGAAGCAATTTATAGCAGGTACAATTCTATGGATCATTCTGATGCAGCAGTCGTGGGCGCAATTGCCACCCAAACGCGAATTAAGGGCCGTTTGGATAGCCACTGTTGAAAATATTGACTGGCCATCCCGGCGTGGACTGAGTACAGAACAACAAAAGCAGGAGTTCATCGCTTTACTTGATCAGCAACAACGTAATGGCATGAACGCAGTGGTAGTACAGGTTCGCCCGGCTACAGATGCTTTTTATCCTTCTCCATACGAGCCCTGGTCCGAATACCTTACCGGTGTGCAGGGGCAGGCGCCCAATCCTTATTATGATCCTTTGCAGTTCATGGTAGAGGAAACCCATAAACGCGGCATGGAGTTTCATGCCTGGTTTAACCCTTACCGTGCCGTGTTCAACGTAAGCCGCAGCAGCCTGGCTCCTAATCACATTAYCCGTTTGAAGCCACAATGGTTCCTCACTTACGATGGCAAGAAGTATTTTGATCCGGGCATTCCTGAAGTACGCGAATATGTTACCATGGTTATCCGTGATGTGGTAAAACGATATGATATTGATGCCGTACACTTCGATGATTACTTCTATCCGTATCGTGCACCGGGGAAAGAGTTTCCTGATAACAGCTCTTATCGTTTGTATGGTAATAACATGATGAAGGATGATTGGCGCCGCGCCAATGTAGATGCGATTATACAGCTGTTGAGTGTGGCCATCAAGGCAGAAAAACCCTGGGTGAAATTCGGTATCAGTCCTTTTGGCGTATGGCGTAATAAAGATAAAGACCCGGAAGGTTCTTACACTAAAGGCGGCCAAACCAACTATGATGATCTGTATGCAGATATCCTGAAGTGGCTGAAAAAAGGGTGGATTGACTATGTAGCACCACAATTATACTGGGAACGGGGACACCGGCTGGTAGATTACGAAATATTGCTGAACTGGTGGGGACAACACAGCTATGGCCGGCAGGTGTATATTGGTCATGGTGTATACCGTATTAACAGCAATGCTGCCTGGAAAAATCCAAACGAGATACCTGCTCAGGTAGAAGAAGCCAGGACATTAAACACTATCCAGGGAAGTATTTTTTATAGTGCCGCTTCTTTCAGAGGGAATCCTCTCGGCGTAGAAACGCTGTTGCGCAACGGCATTTTTAAATATCCGGCCCTGAGACCGATTATGTCGTGGCTGCCTAAACAAACCCCGGAAGCGCCTTATTTCATTGATGCATTTGAGCGCCCCGGCGGATTGGAAATACACTGGTCGGATGACGATACCAGTGGCCATACCAAACAATATGTACTGTATCGCTTTGAGCAAAATGAAGCGATTAACCTAAGCGACCCAACGAAAATCCTCTCCATTCTGGATCAGATGCCCGATCCAGTGTATAAAGACATCACCTACGTAAAGGGGAAAACATACATCTATGTAGTGACTGCCCTGGACAGGATGCAAAATGAGAGCTTATTGGGAGAGCCCTTACGGGTCCAGATAAAAAACGGGAGGGCTGTTTTCCTGTTTGAACCATAATCTCATAGGGGAATTAATTGAATTGTCTTACCTGGTTATGGTCCAAAAACATTGGTTCAGTACAGGTTGATAATTTGAATTGGGATAAGGAAAAAATTATTCCAAACATCCCTCTCGATAAGCAAAAATTTTTCACATAGCGTATATAAATTGCGTGGTCCGCAGGTTTGACCTCATTTTCCCTGTCGGGAAAAAACGGGAGTTACATGCCAAAGGGATCGTTACGCGTGCATCATTTTTTTTTGCTTTTATTTTTCGGCTATTTTTGATTGCAATTGTTATTGCTTGATCAGTATCTGGTTCCTATACTAACACATATACTGCAACCCTTTTAATTGTCAAAAGATTAATTATCTCAACAATGAATTTAAACACTAAATTTTTTACCTGCGTTGCCGCGGGTGCCGTTTTTTTGTCGGCGTGCACAAAAGATCCTACTACCCCGGAAGAAGGCACAAAAATACCGGCTTCCACTATGGGCAAAATCAATGCGCTCGGCTTTGATACGCTAAATGCAATAAAACTAAATGGCGGTTATGTAGCAGAGGGTGATCTTTTTTTAACTGAAAAAGACCTGGACAGCAAACAAGGATATACCGCTCTGTTTATCGCTGAAGCCGACCAATACAAATTATCTTATACCCTGACGGCATTGCCCCGTATAATCAATATCTCAGCAACAGGTTTGCCAACCGCTTACTCAAATGCGCTGGATATTGCCATTGCAAGATATAATGCACTTAATCTGCGTGTTACCTTTAAAAAAGTAGCCAATACTTCAGAAGCAGATATTCAAATTAAAGATGGTAAGCTGGGTGGCCCGCTGGTATTAACTCCGGCCTATCCTGCTGTTTCCAGAAACCCATCCAGTCCGGTAACCCTGGACGTAACCGCACTGGGAACAAACCTGGATGAAAAACGACTGGCGACTTTGATTGCCCATGAAATTGGTCACGCTATTGGAATCAGACATACTACCTATGCAGACAATCTTTACCATTGTACTTATACTCAGGTAGCTAAAGCAAATGATACTCAGGTAGATCTCATTAAGATTGATGGCACACCTACCAGCGGAGCCGCTTTCAGCTGGATGTCCGGCTGTTTAAATAATGAGGATCATCCGTTTAATCCAAATGACGTAGTTGCCTTAAACCAGTTTTATGGCAATTCACCCGGTAATTTCAATGTCCCTACTGCTACTTATAGAAAAGGCACCAAAGAGCTGCACTTATTCGTAAGAAGCAAGAACAATACGCTTCTGGAGAAAGTATACGCACCTGGTACTGGCTGGTCTGACTGGACTGACCTGGGAGGAACGCTTACTTCAGATCCTTCTGCTACCTCCCGCGATGAAAACAAAATTGCTGTTTTTGCAAAAGGGGCATCCAATAACCTCATCTTCAAAACCTGGACCCCGAACGGCGGATGGAGTCAATGGACAGACCTTGGTGGTTACTTCTTTTCAGCTCCCAATGCTGCATCCAGAGGCGCCGATTTTATCAACGTACTGGTAAGAGGCGCTAATGACGTTTTGCAAACCAGGTATTATGTAGAAGGAGAGGGCTGGCACGAATGGCAGAATTTTGTGACGAATGTATCTTCATCTGCTACCAGCGCTTCCCGCTATCCTAACTCAATAGAGATGTATGCGCAGGATAATGCCAATCACCTGGTACAGGGAATATGGACAAAAGAGAGTGATAGAACTGAATGGAGGAATTTGGGGGGGGCTATTTATTCCGCTCCGGCCGCTACTGCAAGAGGATATCTTAATGTAGATATTTTTGCTTTGAGCATTAACCATCAACTTATCACAACTAACTGGTCAGTTGCCGACAGCTGGAAAAATTGGAATCGTATTGGTGCCAGCATTTATTCTGCACCAGCTGTAGCATCTCCGGACTCCCTGTCAATGGATATCTTTGTTAAAGGACCTAGTGATAATCTGATTCAGCGGACCTGGACGAAAGCTAATGGTTACGGTCCATGGCTTAGTTTGTAATCCCATCCCAATAAAATATTACCCGTTAGGGCCAACCAAAGTCTATTTGGTTGGCCCTTCATTTTTATCCCTGATTTTCTCTTCGGTACAAACCCTTTTCCTGTTTGAGTCATTTTCATCTCATATTAATTATTTGTCATGCGAAGTTGTAACCTTGACTTTTCGGCTCCCCCCTCCATCCTTTCAATGTGTGCTCATCAACACCTCAATTTACCTCCGGGGAGCTTTCATTTTTTCAATTATTCTAACAATTAGTGGCTTTTTTTTATTTTTTCCTAAATTTTAACCGTCTGACAAAAGTTTATACAAAAAATACCGCATTCCTTTAGTATCTTTAAACCGTTCCCGAATTATATCGTACACCATCACCCGCGGCGTAAGTCAGAGGGGGGAGTGTGCCAAAGCAAAAAATCTAAACCAAATGGATGAAGTGAAGCAAACGCAAGGTTTATACCGTCCGGAATTTGAACATGATGCCTGCGGAACAGGTTTTACTGCCCATATTAAGGGTCGTAAATCCCACCATATCATTCGTGATGCCTTAACCATGCTGGAAAACATGGAACACCGCGGAGCCTGCGGTTGCGAGCAAAACACGGGAGATGGTGCAGGAATACTGTTTCAAACGCCACACGAGTTTCTGTATGACGAGTGCCTGAAATTGGGTATTCGCCTGCCGGAATTTGGGAAATACGGTGTAGGCATGGTCTTCTTTCCGAAAGAACCACGCTGGCGTGAAGAGTGTCGTGAGATATTTCAACGCAGCGCAGAAAAATTAGGACTGGAAATTTTAGGTTACCGCAAAGTACCAGTACGTCCGGATGGTATCGGCGAAACAGCCCTTTCTGTAGAACCAGAAATTGAACAGGTATTTATCGCCTGTCCTTATCATATCAGTGATCCGGAAATTTTTGAGCGCAAATTATTTGTACTCCGCAACTACGTTTCCAAAACCGTTCGCAATACAGTACCGAAAGAAAAGTCGCTGTTCTATATTGCATCGCTCTCTTATAAAACAATTGTATACAAAGGTCAGCTGACCACCTACCAGGTGCGTCATTATTATACAGACCTGAGTGATGAGAAAATGGTATCGGCCTTTGCGCTCATCCACTCCCGGTTTGCTACCAATACTTTCCCTAGCTGGAGATTGGCACACCCTTACCGGTACATTGCACACAATGGCGAAATCAATACACTGAAAGGTAACCTCAACTGGCTGCGTGCCGGCGAAAGGGACTTTGTGTCTAAGTTTTTTACTACTGAAGAGATGGAGATGCTGCTTCCTATCGTGGAAGAAGGCCAGTCCGATTCTGCCAGTCTTGATAACGTGATTGAACTGCTCACCATGACAGGCCGCTCTTTGCCGCATGTAATGATGATGCTGGTGCCAGAAGCCTGGGATGGCAATGAAGATATGGGCGAAGAAAAGAAAGCATTCTACGAATACCATGCTTCTCTTATGGAGCCATGGGACGGACCTGCTTCCATTTCCTTCACTGATGGTAAAATCATTGGTGCTACCCTGGATCGTAATGGATTACGTCCGAGCCGCTTCGTAGTAACAAAAGATGATCGTGTAATCATGGCTTCTGAAGCCGGTGTATTACCGATCGATCCAAAAAATATTAAAGAAAAAGGCCGCCTGCAACCTGGTAAAATGTTTATCGTAGACATGGAACAGGGCCGTATCATTGGTGATGAAGAGCTGAAACAACAAATCTGCTCTCAGCAACCATACGGCGAATGGCTGAATAAATATAAGATCCGCCTGGAAGAACTGCCTGAACCAAGAGTAACCTTTACTCACCTGGAACATGATCAGATCTTTAAATACCAGCGCGCATTTGGTTACAGCACTGAAGACCTGGATCACATCATTGCCCCTATGGCTATTGATGGCAAAGAACCTGTTGGCTCTATGGGTACCGATACCCCGCTGGCAGTACTGAGCAACCAGCCGCAACATCTGTGTAACTATTTCAAACAGCTATTTGCACAGGTAACCAACCCGCCAATTGATCCTATCAGGGAAAGACTGGTGATGTCACTGGCTACTTTTGTAGGTAATAATGGTAATCTGCTCAATGAAGATCCGCTGCATTGCCATGGACTGGCATTGCGTCATCCGATCCTCAACAACCATGAGCTGGAAAAGATACGCAGTATCGACACTGGTTTATTCCAGGCCAAAACATTACATACCTATTTTAAAGCAGACGGTAAGCCCGGCTCTCTGGAAAAAGGATTGGCCCGTCTTTGCCGTTACGCGGTAGATGCTGTGGAAGATGGTTTTGAAGTAATCATTCTGTCTGACCGTGCCATTGACTCTGAACACGCTGCGATCCCTTCTATCATGGCAGCTTCCGCTGTTCACCACCACCTGATCCGCAAGGGTTACCGTGGCCAGGTAGGACTGATTGTTGAAGCCGGCGATGTGTGGGAAGTACACCATTTTGCTTGCCTGCTGGGCTTTGGCGTAACTGCCATCAACCCTTATCTGGCACTCAGCACCATCCGTGATATGAAGCTGAACAACAAGCTGGATACTTCGCTGGATGTAGACAAACTGAAAAAGAATTATATCAAAGCTGTCTGTGATGGCCTCCTCAAGGTATTCTCCAAGATGGGCATTTCTACCCTGCAATCATACCAGGGAGCACAGATATTTGAAATACTGGGTATCAATCAGGCAACGGTTGATAAATATTTCACCGGCGCCGTTTCCCGTATACAGGGATTAGGCGTGGATGATATTGCCCGTGAAACACTGGCAAAACACTGGATGGGCTACGGTCGTAAAGAAACGCCTATTCAGCGCTTAACAGAAGGTGGTGTATATCAGTGGAAACGTAAAGGAGAATTCCATCTCTTTAATCCTACTACCATTCACTACCTGCAGCTGGCCACCCGTATGGGCGATTACGCTGCATTCAAGAAATATTCCAAATCGGTAAATGACCAAAGCGAAAAAGCAGCCACCTTACGTAGTCTGTTTTCGTTTAAGCCTAACCGTCCATCTATTTCAATCGATGAAGTAGAACCAGCCACCAGCATCTTCAAGCGTTTTGCTACCGGTGCGATGAGCTTTGGATCTATTTCTCACGAGGCACACTCCACACTGGCCATTGCCATGAACCGCATTGGTGCTAAAAGTAATACCGGTGAGGGTGGAGAAGATGAGCTGCGTTATGAGCAACTGCCTAACGGCGACTCTATGCGTTCTGCCATCAAACAGGTAGCCAGCGCCCGTTTCGGGGTTACCAGCTACTACCTGACCAATGCCGATGAGTTACAGATTAAAATGGCGCAGGGTGCAAAACCTGGCGAAGGTGGACAATTACCAGGTCATAAAGTAGATGACTGGATTGCGAAAGTTAGACACTCCACTCCAGGAGTAGGTCTGATTTCTCCGCCTCCTCACCACGATATTTATTCTATTGAGGATCTGGCTCAGTTGATCTATGACCTGAAAAACGCAAACCGCGCCGCCCGTATCAGTGTGAAACTGGTATCCAAAGCAGGTGTAGGTACTATTGCAGCGGGTGTCGCTAAAGCGCATGCCGACGTAGTACTGGTTTCCGGTTTCGATGGTGGTACCGGTGCATCTCCGGAAAGCTCTATCAAACACGCAGGTTTGCCATGGGAGCTTGGTTTAGCTGAAACACATCAGACACTCGTAAAAAATAAACTCCGTACCCGCGTAGTACTGCAAACAGATGGTCAGCTGAAAACCGGCCGTGACATTGCAATTGCTACCTTGCTCGGTGCTGAAGAATGGGGTGTGGCAACTGCTGCACTCGTAGTAGAAGGTTGTATCATGATGCGCAAATGCCATGTAAACACCTGTCCTGTTGGAGTAGCTACCCAGGATCCGGAACTGCGTAAACGCTTTACCGGCGATCCACAGCACGTAGTAAACCTGTTCACTTATCTTGTGGAAGAACTCCGCGAAATCATGGCAGAACTGGGCTTCCGTACCATCAATGAAATGGTGGGTCAGGTAGGTTGCTTACAGGTACGTGATAACATCACCAACTGGAAATCGCAAAAACTCGATCTGTCTCCTATATTATTCAACGAAGCGCCTGCCGGCGAAACTGGTCTTTACAAACAGGAAGAACAGGATCACGGTATCAGCGAAGTAATAGACTGGCAACTGCTCAAGGCCGCACAGCCTGCACTGGAAAAGAAAGCCAGGGTATATCAGCAGTTCCCTGTAAAAAATACAGATCGTACCATCGGTACTATTCTCTCTAACGAAATATCCAAACGCTACAAGAGCGAAGGATTACCGGAAGATACCCTGCACTTCAAATTTATCGGATCTGCAGGCCAGAGCTTCGGCGCTTTCACCGCTAAAGGTGTAACGCTGGAACTGGAAGGAGAAGCCAATGACTACTTCGGTAAAGGCTTGTCTGGCTCCAAACTGATCCTTTATCCACAGGGAGAAGCTGGATTCAAGGCAGAAGAAAATATTATCGCAGGCAACGTTTGCTTCTATGGAGCTACTTCCGGAGAAGCTTACATCCGCGGTAAAGCAGGTGAACGCTTCTGTGTACGTAACTCCGGTGCTACCGTGGTAGTAGAAGGAGTAGGTGATCACGGTTGCGAATACATGACCAATGGTAAAGCGGTGATACTGGGTGAAACCGGTCGTAACTTCGGTGCAGGTATGAGCGGTGGTATCGCCTATGTGTACGATGTGAAAGGCACTTTCGCTAATCACTGTAACCGGGAAATGATCGACCTCGATCCGCTGGCACAGGAAGATGTAGCATTGCTGCAGGACCTGATCACTAAACACCACGCCTACACGAACAGCACCGTAGCGAAGTTCATCCTGAAAGACTGGGAGAACCAACTGCGTCATTTCGTGAAAGTATTCCCGAAAGAATACAAGGCAGTGTTGAAATCAGGAAAAGTACAGGGCCAGAAAGTAGGTCACTAAGAGAAACATTAACATTCATCATCAAAATATCCCTTGCAGGTAAGGGACTTGTGGAGGAAAATTATGGGTAAACCTACAGGATTCCTGGAATTTACACGCGAGCTGCCCGGGAAAGCAGACCCCCGGGAAAGGGTTGGCCACTATAATGAATTTGTAGAGCGCTTTCCTGATAACAAATTAAATCAGCAAGCTGCCCGCTGCATGAACTGCGGTGTGCCTTTTTGCCACAGCGGATGCCCGCTGGGTAACGTGATACCGGAATTTAACGATGCCGTATATCGCCAGGATTGGAAAGATGCGTACGATATTCTTACTTCTACCAATAACTTCCCGGAGTTCACCGGACGTATTTGTCCGGCACCCTGCGAAAGCGCTTGCGTACTGGGTATAAACCAGCCCCCGGTGGCTATTGAGGAGATAGAAAAACATATTATTGAAGTTGCTTTCGATAAAGGATTGGTACAGGCCAAAGCGCCCCGTATGCGTACCGGCAAAAAAATAGCGGTTATTGGCTCCGGTCCTGCAGGTTTAGCAGCAGCAGCACAATTAAACTATGCCGGCCATACTGTTACCGTATTTGAACGTGATGACGCTCCAGGCGGACTTTTACGCTATGGTATTCCAGACTTCAAACTGGAAAAATGGGTAATCGACCGTCGTGTGAAACTGATGGAGGAAGAAGGAGTAGTGTTCCAATGCAATGCCAACGTAGGCGTTAACGTTAGTACCAATGATCTGCTGAGAGAATACAATGCAATTGTACTCGCCGGTGGTTCTACTATTCCACGCGACCTGCCAATTGCTGGTCGTGAGCTGAAAGGAGTACATTATGCAATGGACTTCCTGAAACAACAGAACAAAAGAGTAGGAGAGAGAGCCGTTGAAGGCAGCGATATCTGGGCAACCGGAAAAAATGTAATTGTTATTGGTGGTGGTGATACCGGCTCCGACTGTGTGGGCACCAGCAACCGTCATGGTGCAACCAGCATTACACAACTGGAATTACTACCGAAACCTCCGGGCGAACGTACGGCATATATGCCATGGCCTACTTACCCAATGGTATTAAAAACATCTTCTTCTCACGAAGAAGGAGCAGACCGTAAATGGGCCATCGCTACCAAATCCTTTATAGGAGATGATAACGGTAACCTGAAGGCGCTCCGCCTGGTAGACCTGCAATGGACTGCCAGCACAGATGGCAGACCAGCGAAATTCACCGAAGTACCGGGATCTGAAAGAGATGTACCCTGCGAACTCGCCTTACTGGCTATGGGCTTCGTACATCCGCAGCACACTGGCTTACTGGATCAGCTGGAAGTAGAAAAAGATGAACGCGGTAATGTAAAAGCTACCGAAAAAGATTACCTGACATCCATCCCTAAAGTGTTCACTGCCGGCGATATGCGCCGCGGACAATCACTGGTGGTATGGGCAATAAGCGAAGGTCGCGAGTGTGCGAGAAAAGTGGACGAATTCCTGATGGGCAGCTCCCAACTGGAAAGTAAGGACCATTCATTACAGGCAATGGCATTATAATTAAACAATTGTATTAATTAAAGTTTTTCTCATAAGCAGGTTTAGATTTTGTTGTAACCTTCAGCCGGGCCGGGTTTTTACCCGGCCTATATTTTTTTAAAAAGTTTACTAGCTAAAAACTGTTAGCCACTTATTATTGTACCCTCCCTCATTTTCGCTATTTTTCCACCATATTCCTGTACAATGAAGCTTTTATTTATTGCCCTGGTGGCGACTGTTATCTCCTGTAGTTCAATATTAAAAAGTACCGCGCAATCTAAAATGAATACCTACCAGATGGAGGTAACACATCAATCAACAGCACCTCATCCGGGAAAACAATTGTTGTTTATTTGCTTTGGCAACATGTCTACCAGGAAAATAGTGCAGGACCTGCAATACGAACTTAACAAACGATTTAAAAAATATAACATCTCTACAGACTTCGAATACCTGGGTACCGAACAACAGGCGTCAACGGAGGCAGTAACAGCCGCAGCTGCCAGACATCCACACGATATTGTACTACTATTTACCCCAGAATCTGTGGAGGATACGACTATTGGAAAGAGAGGCGTAAAAATTAAACCCTTTAAGCCTATTCCCTGGGAAATGCGTACAAAGATCAAAACCTCTACCCACCAAACCACCTTCCTCGCACTGTTCGGCGACAACGAGCTAACGACTCCCTTCTGGACAGCTGGCATTGAAATATGGGTAGACATGTCCAACCAGGAAATTTATGAAACACTCTCAAAGGAGCTCCTGTTCCAGTGGAAAGAGATCAAACTAATTGTTAAAGGCTCCTGATTTTACAGACGTAAATCCAACATCAGTAGAAACAATGCCCCCATTCAGCTATTTCTACCTACCGTCGCCTCCGAAACCCTATACATTTGTTAATTATGAAACAATTGGGGTGTTTTTGGATTCTTTTACTCTTGTCCCTGTCTGCCGCAGGACAACAAACGGTGCTGATCACCGATGCGCGGCAGCTGAAAAAGGGCTTATATAAATCATTCGAAGAATTTCAGGCTAACAATCCCTCTGAAGAAGGCGACCTGGTGATTAAAAACCGCAGCTCGGCCGCCCAGATCTATCTGCTGGCAAACAGAAACGAATTAGTATTCCGGGATGGCGCTGGCCAGGAACATAAAGTGAAAAATTACTGGGGCTTCTGCGATGGCACCAATATCTACATCAAAGACAATGGCCTCAACAAAATAGAAGAAACCGGCTATTACTGCATTTATACCTTACATGGTATTCAACCTTCCCGCAACTATCTCAATCAGGCGGATATGACGACCAACAGCGTCAGTACACCTGTGGCGCTAAAAAAAGTACTGAACGTTGTTACTGGTCAAATACTGGAATTATCTGCCTACAATCTCAAAAAATATATCCTTCCACAGGACAGTGCCCTGCTCGATGAATTCAGGACAGATAAGGAAAAGAAAGATCAGCTTGAATATTATATATATCGGTTCAATCAAAGGAATAAGCCGGTGTTGTAGTGAGTAAATTTGATCTTTTCATTTACATCCCATTAACAAACCTTCACGTTCCGACTTTTACTTTAGCACTTCACAATATTGTGAAATGATTTAAACATTTCTTTTCATGAAAAAAGAATTGATTGAAGCGCTATTTGCTCAGTTTGAGCGGGCCCGTTATGACAACAAAGGAGTTGAATGCTGGAGTGCCAGGGAGCTACAGGAAATTCTTGGATATTCAGAATGGACGATTTTTCTCAAGATTATTGAAAACGCTAAAAATGCTTGTCAAAAGAGTCGTATCACAGTTTCCGATCATTTTGCTGATGTCGGCAAAATGATCGGCCTTGGAAGAAATTGTGAAACAGAATTACATGATATTGCTCTCAGCAACTATGCCTGCTGCCTCATCTTTCAAAATGATGAAACACAAAATGACTCTTGGGCATTCGCACAAACATACTTTGCGATTCAAGCCAGAGAATTGAAAATCATTGAAGAGATATTGGGGAACGCCTTTGACAGCAAAATGCCAGAGAACAGAACCGAGGCAGAGAAAACCATGTTTGGCACTGACCTCAAAATAAAAGATGAAATGTATGCTATTATCAGATCTAAAGGTGACCAAGTCCTGTTTGGCGGGTTTACCACCCAGGAGATGAAGAAGATATTGATGGTTCCCAATAACAGACCACTAGCTGATTTTCTGCCAACGCTGACAATCATAGCCAAAACTTTAGCTATTGAGCTTACTACCCACAATGTTCTTACTAAAAACCTAAAAGGGGAACATAACATCACAAAGGAACACGTGGACAACAATTCTGCCGTCAGAAAAATGTTGTTAGAAAGAGGTATAAAACCAGAAACTCTTCCCCAGGCAGAGGATGCAAAAAAAGAAAAGAGAAAAATTGAAAAGGAAAATAAACGGGTCCCAAACGAAGGTACCCGAAAAGAAGAATAACCAACAACCACCCGTCCGATCCATCACTTTTCGCCAATTTGTGCATTTTCCTACTCACCTCATTGTCAGCCTTCTGCCAAAAAATAGTATGTCCGTTACCGTATTTGATGTATTCTTGCAATAACTATTTACTCCCGGTACCGCTCAGGTATGGATTTTGTTGTTCCCCGAAGGCAAGCGCCCCGGTTTAAACTATCCTGCCGGTAAAGTAAACCATAAACGTGCTTTTGCGTTTATATTCAATAATTGACTATTGTAATACATCATAGTGACAGAACCAGCAGAAACCGGAGAAAAACACGGCCGCCCCTGGTGGCGATGGCTTATATGGATAATTGTTGCGGTGCTCCTTTTGCCCGTAATGGCTGTTTTATTATTACAACTCAACGGCGTCCAGAATTATTTAAGAGAACAGGGAGAAATATACCTGCGCAAGAAACTACATACCAGAGTGCAGATCGGCTATCTCCGCGCAAGGGGATGGCAGTACCTGGAACTCCGAAATGTATATGTAGGCGATACTTCCAATCAGGCCCTTTTTTATACCGGTTCACTGAAAATGCATTATAACCTGCTATCACTTATCAATAATGAACTGAGAATAGATAAACTGGAATGGGATACTGTACTGATAAATGTGTACCGGCATCAGGGCGACTCCGCTTTTAATTACCAGTTTGCGGTAGATGCATTCGTTAGTCCCAAAACTGCCCCCGATACTATTGCTCCGGAAACAGGTACCACCATGCAGTTCCGGTTAAAAGATATTTCGCTCCGCAAAGTGAAACTTAGTTATGCAGATGCGCCCGGTGGTATGAATGCCATATTAACCTGGGATAGCCTGCACGTAGATCCGGATGATTTACTGATTGACGATGGGATCTATGCCTTCAGAGGCATTACCCTGGATGGCCTGAAAGGCTTCTTCCATCAGAGTTATATAGCCCCGGCAGTAACGTCTGCCGCACCACCGCCGCCGCCGGCAGATACCAACAGCTCCTCGCTGCACCTGCTGCTGAAAAAGCTACAGATCAACAATAGTAGTTTCGTGTATTCCGATGATGGCAGCGGCATTTCCACTGCCTGGAACATTGGTGCATTGCTACTTCGCAACAGCAGTATGGATCAGGACTCCACCCGTATACAAGTCGGCGATCTGACCATCAGCAGCACCACCGGATTTGTAATGATGGTACCCGGCAAAGACTCCATCCCTTCCGCACCTAAAGACACTACACCAAATACCTGGCAGGTTTTCGCCACACAGGTGAACCTCGATAAACTGGCCCTTAAATATGATAACGGCGGACCCGCTCCTAAAGCCGCGGGCCCTGATCCGGATTATAATCACCTGATGCTGACCCGCTTCTCCAGCAAAATCAATAATATCCGGTATAAACCCGACAGCATCATTGTTGCCATAAAATCACTCACAGCACAGGAAAAATCCGGTTTTGCCATCCGCAAAGCCAACATGGATGTGTTGTTCACGCCACATACCCTGGCATTACGCAACTTCCTGCTGCAAACAAATAAAAGTATTCTCCGCAAACAGATTCTCGTAACAGTACCTTCCTGGGCGGGCATCTCCGATAAACTGGATCAGCTGGGCCTGGACGCTAACCTCGACTCTGTGCACATAGCACTGGGAGAATGGCTGCCGTTTGTACCGGATGCACGCAAAAACAAATCGTTTGCTCCTCTCTGGAAAAAAGAACTAACGCTGGCGGCTATATTAAAAGGAACGCTGGGTGAATTGAACATCAAACAGCTTTATATCAATGACCATGAAGGGAACCTGGTTAAAGCCGACAATAGTCAGGTGTTACACGCCACCAACCCGGACCTCCTCAGCGCTAATCTACCGAACCTCTATATCCAGTCTGGTAACAAGCCGCTGCGCTCCTGGCTACCAGCCGGAACCCTGCCCGATACTCCACGCATACCAGAGCATATGCTCATTACCGGTATGTTCAAAGGAGGGATGAAAGACCTGGTTACACAGCTGCAGTTGAAAAGTGATTACGCCAACGCCAACATCAATGCACACCTGGTAAATATAACAGACAGCATCCGCAGCAGCTATACAGTGAGTATCCCTTATTTCCGCGCCAACCCCGGCATCATGTTGTATGATACTACTTATGGATGGATGTCCGGGAAATTGAGCGCTACCGGCCAGGGCTATACGATTAAACAAATGGCGGCCAAAGCAGCTATTCAATTAAACGAAGCTACCTATAACGCCTACACGTATCACGATGTAAGCGTAAATGCCGGTATTAATAACGGCGACTTTGAAGCACAGGGAGAAAGTGCCGACAGCAGTATTACCGCTACTTTCGACATCAGCGGCCGCCTGGTAGACACCACGGTGCAGGGACTAAAAGTGAACATGGATCTGACCAAAGCAGACCTCTATGCCACGCACTGGTACACAGAACCACTCACCATACAAGGCAAGCTGATTGCTGATTTCAACAGCATTGAACCACAGCGCATCGAAGGAAACGCCTTTTTAACCAACTGGCAAATTGCTACCAACGGACAGGTATTCCCGCTGGATAGCATTGCACTGCTCGCGAAATACGATGATCAGCAATACATTACTTTAAAAAGCCCGTTTGGCCTGATCAATGCTTACGGACATATCGATTACAGAAAAGTAGGCGGCGCTTTTGCCGGCGTTATCAACAAGCCATTACTCCCTCCTGATTCTACTAACATCATTAAAGTTCCCGGAGGACAGTTGCTGTCATGGAACGCCTCCCTGGTATGGCCTAAAAGCTTACAGGCCATGTTGCCGGCACTACGCATGGAAGTACCGCTGGTAATGGATGGTCGCTTAAACAGCGACAGCAGTCTGTTGGTGCTGCACGCCAATCTCCCAAAGATCAACTATGATTCTTTACAGGTAGATAGCCTGCAAGTGTATGCCAACATTTTGGATACTTCTCTGCAAACAAACATATCACTGGCACGTATGGCGCATCCTACGTTTCCACTATATCATACCTTTTTCACTGCTACAGCCAATACCGGCGTAGTAGATTTTAACCTGCAGGTAGATGATGTAAAAAGACAACCCAAATATAAATTGGGTGGCATTTTCACATTCCTGAAAGACAACGCCATGCAGCTTTCCCTGAAACCAGGACTACTGCTTAACAAACAGGAATGGACCGTTGCAGACAATAATATTTTACGCATTAAAAACGGAGCTCCTGATACCGCTAATATCAAACTGTCTCAGGGCAACCAATCCATACAAATCGCCACATTGAGTGATACCAGCGCGGTACCAGCATTACAGGCCAATATTGCTAACTTCCAGCTCTCTACCATTACAGGGCTACTGGCCACGGATACACTCCTCGCGAATGGCACACTGAATGCAGAAGCTACTGTGCGCAACTGGAACAAATCTCCCCTGATCCATGCTAACCTGAAAGTAGACAGTCTAACGGTGAAGAATACACGTATGGGAACGCTGGATGCCAATGTGGAAAACAATGGCCCTGGCCAGTATAAACTAATAGCTGGACTAACCGGTAACGACAACGATATTAAAGTAGAAGGCACCTACGATAGCACCATCAATGCACAATTGAATATCAATAAGCTGAGCGTGGCTTCACTGGAGCCATTTACTATGGGGAATGTAACCCAAATGACCGGTAGCGCCAATGGCCAGTTTCACATTTCCGGTACCGCATCCGCTCCCAAAATAACCGGTGCGCTGCATTTCGACAATGCTACCGGAATGGTGACAATGATTGGTAGTAAGTTCCACTTACCGGATGAAGATATTGTGATAGATGAGAAAGGCATCCTGTTGAATAATCTCGTCATTGCCGACAGTGCCAACAACGAACTCGTGGTAGATGGTCGTATCAATACAAAAGATTTTACCCGCTATAATTTCAATCTGGATGTTACTGCCGACAACTTCATGGCACTAGGCAGACAACAAAATCCTGATCAATGGATCTATGGTCCTGCATATATAGATAGCAAAGTAAGAATCCGTGGCTCTTTGGATCTGCCAAGGATTGACGCGACCGTTAAGCTTCGCGATAAATCCAGTGTAACCATGACGTTACCACAGGACGAACCAGGACTTGCCAACAGGGAAGGAGTCGTTGAGTTTGTGGATATGTCTAACCCGATAGATTCTGCGCTGCTGGCTAAACAAGACAGTTTAAAGTATAAGACCACCCGCCTGAAAGGAATGTTCCTCTCTGGCAACGTGGAGATTACACCGGAATCTATCATCAAAATTATTATTGATTCACAGAATGGTGACTATGTGCAGGCAAAAGGCACCGCTAATATCAACGCCACATTGGACCCCAGCAGCAAACTGAGTCTTACCGGCCGTTATGAAATTTCTGAAGGTAAATATGAAATGTCGTTGAACCAACTCATCAAACGGTCCTTCGATATTCAGAAAGGAAGTTTTATTTCGTTCAACGGTGACGCCACCAATGCCGACCTCGATATCACGGCCAAATACACCGTAAATGCACCGGCTTATGACCTGGTAGCCGGTCAGCTCCAGGACATCAGTACCCAGCAACGTAATATGTACAAACAGCGGATGCCATTTGAAGTGTATCTCATGATCAAAGGCAGCCTGTTAAAACCCGATATCAGTTTCCGGCTTGACTTACCAGAGAAAGACAGGAATACACTAAGCGGTACTCCTTACAACAAGCTGAAACAAATTAATCAGAATCCATCAGAGCTGAATAAACAGGTAATGGGCTTACTTGTGCTGAATACATTTATTCCGGAAGATCCGATGAGTACACTGGATGGTGGAAATGGTGGTGGCGTAGGACAGGCAGCGAAAAACAGCGTGAGTAAAATCCTTTCACAACAATTGAATAACCTGGCCGGTAACCTGATAAAAGGAATAGATCTCAATTTCGATCTGCAAAACCAGGAAGATTACTCAACCGGTACGGCACAGGAAACAACCAGTCTGAAAGTGGGTGCTTCCAAACAGTTGTTCAATGATCGTTTAACCGTTTCCGTCGGATCAAATATTATGCTGCAGGGTAACCAGCAAAATGCCAGCTCCCTGATAGGTGATATCTCCGTTGAATACAAACTTACCCGTGATGGACGTTATCGGATACGGGTTTACCAAAACAATGATAACAATACAGTTATTGACGGACAAGTAGTGGAAACAGGTGTGGCGTTCGCACTCATCATGGATTATGATGAGTTCCGGGAAATTCTGCAACGTTCCAGAACAACATCGCAGAAACAAAAAGTCCGCGATAAGAAAAAAAATAAAAAAGACGATAAAAATACGACGACTCCCGATGCGAAAAGCAAATAGTCATATCACCTTCTTCTGTATACTGTTTTGCCTGGGATACCTGGTGCTCAGCTCCTGTAGTTCTACACGTACAGTGCCGGAAGGAGATCGCTTATATACCGGCAGTGAAGTAAAGTGGATAGCAGATACTGTTACAAAGAAAAAGCCGCGCGACTACAGCTCCCTCATGGATGGGATGAATAAACGCATCCGTCCTAACAGGAACAGGAAATTCCTGGGTATGCCTATTAAATTGTGGCTTTATAATTTAGGAAACGAACCCAAAGGAAAAGGACTCAATTATATATTGCGTAGAAAATGGGGGGAGCCTCCTGTATTACTCAGTCAGGCTAAACCTGACTATACCTCCAAAATTCTGGAAGAATACCTGGTGGATAATGGCTATTTCCAGGCAGGTGTTGTGTCAGCCGTTAAAAACTCAGGCAAGAAAAAAGCGTCCATTAAGTATACTGCTACTCCCAACCACCGGTATACTATTAAAAGCGTTACTTATATAACAGATACGAGTGCCATTGGAAGAACAGTAAAAGAAACGAAGCCAGAAAGTTCGTTGATAGTGGGTGCTCCATATTCGCTCGATTCTATTAAGGCCGAACGGGAACGCATACACTCCATGTTAAAAGAGCAGGGTTTCTATTATTTTACGCCGGATTATTTGTTGGTACAAGTAGATAGCACCAATGGCGGACAAGTGGATCTTTTTGTAAAAATAAAAGATAATACCCCTTTGCTGGCGCTGCGTCCGTACCGGATGCATGATATTTCCTTATTCCCGGATTACTCATTGGACAATGATTCCACTTCCACATTAGGCACGCCGGTAAAATATAAAGGTATTTACATCATTGACTCTGTCAAACGTTTCAAATCTTCTGCTTTTGATCGTTCTGTGTTTTTACGACCTGATAGTTTATATCGCCTCAGCTCTCATAATATTACACTACAACGATTGATCAATCTGGGTGTGTTCAAATTTGTAAAAGGACAGTTTTCACCGGTAAGAGATACTTCTATTCATAATATCATTGGTGGTGACCCAAACCTACCCGGTGGCAGAAGAGATTCTTCCGCAAGAAATGCCGGCAGGCGAGACACGTCTGGCGGAAGGTTCAAACGCGATCCGACCTACACCCGTGACACTTCGCTGGCGAACAATTACCGCGCTATGGTGAATAACCGTATCTCTCTCGACAGCGGATGGCTCGATGCTAAATTTTATTTGACGCCCTATAAACGCCGTTCCCTGCAGGCAGAACTTCGGGGCACTTCCAAGTCCAATGGATTCATTGGATCTGAAATCCAACTGACAGCTAAAAACCGTAACTGGCTGCATTCTGCTGCGTTGCTCGAAATTGGTTTGCGCGGGGGAATGGAATGGCAAACAGGTAATAAAAGTTCCGGCGGGTCCAATTCATATGGGTTGGGAGCAGAAGTAGCCGTTACCTTTCCAAGATTCATTACACCATTCCGTGGATTAAATATTCGGACCCCCTATGTACCTAAAACACGTATAAGCGCCACATACGAATTATACAGCAGAGCAGACATGTATAACCTTAACGCATATACGCTACAGCTGCAATATCTCTGGCAACGCACGCAATTCCTGAGTCACGCATTTTCACCAATTGCGATAACTTATGTACTGCCAACTAAAACCACGGCGGCTTACGACAGCATATTGAAGAATGATCCAGGCCAGCGCAACGCCATTGAAAAACAATTTATACTGAGTGGCAACTATAACATCACTTACAATAATCAACAGCCTAACCGTGTCCATAGTTTTTATGTAAGCGGTAATGTTGACATATCCGGTAACATTGCAGGACTGCTGATACCAAAGAACGACACCGGCCAGAGAACGATATTGGGTAACTCTTTTGCACAATACGAAAGATTTACAGTGGAAGCCCGGCATTACTGGAATATTGGTAAAGGCAAACAGTGGATCAACCGGCTGTTACTGGGATATGGTTTACCATACGGTAACTCCGCCACCCTGCCTTTTGTAAAACAATTCTTTACAGGAGGAAGCAGCAGTATCAGAGCTTTCAGGGCTCGTACACTCGGCCCCGGATCTTATCATAACAAAGCGGTAGATACATCGGCGCTACTGGCCAATGAAGCTGGTGATATTAAACTGGAGTTCAACTCCGAAGTACGTATACACCTGGCCAGTGTATTTAACTTTGCTGCATTTGTTGATGCCGGTAATATCTGGTTGCAAAAAGACGTCCCGGATAAACCCGGCAGTAAATTTGAATTTAGTTCTTTCTATAAACAAATAGCCGTAGGTGGTGGTGTCGGCTTACGTATAGATGCGTCTATTGTGGTAGTAAGACTGGATCTGGCGATGCCTTTCCGTATCCCATATCTGCCGGAAAATGAGCGCTGGGTACTGAATAAAATTGATTTCGGTGATCCGGAATGGCGCAAAAAGAATCTGATTCTCAATATCGCAATTGGATATCCGTTCTAAAGAATTACGAATTGAAAATTACGAATTACGAATAAGAGAGGTTAGGTATGTTTTCTTCCCACAAATCCGTAATTCGTAATTTCCATTCTATAGTACATCTTTCAGGTGCTTATAATTTGATTTTACCGCATCAAATACATCCTCATATCTTCCTCCTAAAATCAGTTTCCCCATCCAGAGTGCAAACCCTTTCATCTGGGCAAACTCCACTTTTGGCGGCATCGCCAGTGATTCCGGATTAGTAAATACATTCACCAATACGGGGCCGGCAGTTTTGTTGGCTTGTGCCAATACGGTTTCTACGTCTTCTGGCTTGTGAATGGTAAATGCGGTAAAGCCCATCGCTACTGCTACCGCAGCAAAATCAGGATTTACCATATTTGTTTGCCAGTCAGGTAATCCGGCAACTTCCATTTCGAGTTTCACCATACCCAACGCACGGTTATTAAATACAATCACTTTTACAGGAAGATTATATTGTTTAATGGTCATCAGATCACCCAGTAACATGGTCAAACCACCATCTCCGCATAAAGCAAATATTTCCCGGCCCGGTTGCGCCAAAGCTGCGCCGATAGCCTGCGGCATAGCATTGGCCATAGAGCCGTGATTGAAGGAACCAAGCAATGTCCGCTTTCCGGTTCCCTCCAGGTAGCGCGCCGTCCATACATTCGTCATACCGGTATCCACTGTAAATATGGCATCATCGGCGGCAATCTTATTCAGCGTGGCAGCTACAAACTCGGGGCTGATAGCATCTTCTTTTCCGTTATCATCTACATAAGTCTGCATTTTCTTTCTCACTTCCTGGTAAAATTCTACCATAGAATCCAGGAAGTTGCGGTCGGGATTTTCTTTCAGCATGGGCAACAGCGCTTTCAGGGTGTCGCTTATATCACCACACAGGCCCATCTCTAATGCAATTCTGCGGCCCAGTCTTTCGGGCTGAATATCTATCTGCACAATTTTAGCTTTCTCAGGTAGGAAAGGGGTA
This sequence comes from Chitinophaga sp. 01L420, assembly GCF_056399985.1. Lineage (NCBI taxonomy): Bacteria > Pseudomonadati > Bacteroidota > Chitinophagia > Chitinophagales > Chitinophagaceae > Chitinophaga > Chitinophaga sp. 01L420. The sequence continues at coordinate 440,384 of NZ_JBFTSK010000002.1, read as the reverse complement.
TAAGGAAAATCGGTACCCAGTAGCAACAGTACATCCGCTTCATGCATGCTTTTATAAGCCGATGCGAGGCCCAACAGGCCGGTCATGCCTACTTCATTGGGATTATTATACTGTATGCCCATTTTAGCGCGAAATGAATAGGCTACAGGTGCTTTTAGCAACTGAGAGAGGGCTACGACCTCATCATGGGCAGGAACAGCTCCCAGCCCGCAATAAATCGCTATTTTTGGGGCACTGCCCAATAACTCCACCAGCTCTTTTAATTCCTGTGGGGAAGGGCAAATAACCGGACGTGGATGATACAACCTGGTAGCGGTAGGAATATCCTTAGCATCCGCGGCTGCCACATCTCCCGGTAAACCAAATACGGCCACCCCATGTTTATGCACCGCATGCTGTAAGGCAGCCTGCATCATCCGGGGCGCCTGTTCCGCGGTAGTGGCCACCTGGTTATAACAACTGCAGTCATCAAATAATTTGATGGTGTTCGTTTCCTGGAAATAATCACTCCCGAATTCATTGGTCGCACAGGTAGATGCAATGGCGAGCACAGAAGCACCTGAGCGGTGTGCATCGTACAAACCATTGATCAGGTGGACATGCCCTGGGCCACTGCTACCGGCGCAGCAGGCGAGTCCGTTTAACTGTGCTTCGGCACCAGCTGCATAGGCTCCCACTTCTTCATGTCTTACATGTATCCACTGTATCCTGCCATCACGGCGCACCGCATCGTTTATATGATTTAAACTATCGCCGGTAACCGCGTAAATGCGCTTAACGCCGGCAGATGCCAGCATCTCCACTAATTGATCCGCTACAAGTTTTGCCATAATATTTGTATTACTGATGTATGAATGATAAAAACAGTTGCTTTCCCACATTGTTCATCCTCCTTACTTTCAATAAGCAGGCCATGGCAAATAAAAATTAATGCCCATAATGGTGCTACTACCGTTAATTTTGCGTTAGAAACAACAATCTATATGACTGTTTTAGAACCTGCCCTGCCCACAGACTCCCTGCTGTACAAGCAAATGACTACCATTCACTATCAGGATTGCTTTGCTTCCAACATTTCTACTGCTCACCCAGTAAGCATTACGCAAACAGCAATTGCTTTTTCTATCGGAGCTCCCAACTGGATCAAAAAACTGGAGGACATAAGAGACCTGATAGTAAGCCCCTTTGGTCTTAAAACCGGTAAAGGATCAACTCACAAAGGCCCCAGAACGTTTAACTGTGGCGACCAATTAGGCATCTTTAAAATCATGGACAAGAATGAAAAAGAAGTAATTCTGGGAGAAAATGACAAGCACCTTGATTTCCGCGTTTCACTTTATCTGCAGCAACAGCCGGCAGACCAACAACTACTCTGTACAACTGCTGTGCATTTCAACAACCGCCTGGGGAAAATTTATTTCTTCTTTGTAAAGCCTTTCCACCGGCTCATTGTTCCGGCAATGATAAAAAGCACCATTCATCAATTACGCGCAGCCGGCAGCTAAAAGCCACAGAAAATTGACTATTTTTATAGCATTGTCTAAATCGCTACCAATGAAACCTATCCCTGCGCCCTTACAACGCAATGTTGTATTGCTGCTAGTTATCCTGATAACAACAGTAACTACTTCCTGTAGCCGGAAAATTACCGAAACAGGAAAGGCTTCCTATTACGCAGACTCATTCGATGGCAAACGAACCGCCAGTGGCGAAACATTCCATCAGCGACAACTCACCGCAGCACATAAAACTTTACCTTTTGGTACACGCGTAACTGTTATTAACATCGCTAATGGTAAAAGTGTAAAAGTGCGCATCAATGACCGTGGTCCTTTTGCACCCGGACGTGTCATAGACCTCTCACACAAAGCCGCGTCCAAACTGGGAATGCTGAATACCGGCGTTGCCAATGTAGAAGTGAAATACAAAAAGCCGAAAAAGAAAAAATAGAGCAGGAGTGAGGTGACTCACTCCTGTAACGTTTATTTACCCCAATTGATGCACACCACCATGCCTGGCACTATTTCCCCTTTGATCATGTCTTCCCTCCGCAATTTCTTCGATCATCTTTTTACAAAACGCAGGTAAATCCTTCGGCGTACGACTGGTCACAAGACCATTATCAGTCACCACTTCCTCATCTACCCACAATGCTCCTGCATTCTCCAGGTCTGTTTTCAATGATTTGAAAGACGTCATTTTACGACCATCCAATTCTCCGGTTTCAATTAACGTCCATGGGCCATGACAAATGGCTGCAATAGGTTTGCTGTCATCAAAAAATCCGATCACAAAAGCAATCACGCGATCATTGGTGCGTAGGTGATCCGGATTCATCACACCTCCTGGCAATACCAACGCATCATAGTCTTGCGCAATCACATCTTTTATATTCTTATCCACCGGATAGTCTTTTCCCCAGTCGGTTTCCGCCCAGGCACGCACGCTTTTTTCTTCTGGTGATATAATGTCCACAGTGGCGCCTGCTTCTTTTAATGCTTCCAATGGCTTGGTAAGTTCCACTTCCTCAAACCCATTCGCTACTACAATAGCTACTTTCTTTCCTTTTAATTGATTTTCCATAAGATGCTATTTTATATAGTGTTATAATATTTAGCCTTCGGCAGAAGATACCCTTCATGCCATCGTCTTCAACCTCAAAAACAATTCCCGTTGCAAGTGGTGACGCCGGCAGACCATTGTAAAAGATCAGTGCGTTTGCGGGGCTGTATAATTTCTTACTCATACCGTAGCATATGCGTCCAATTTGCTTTCTCATTCGTTTGTAATTTTTTACGGAGAAAATTGCATTTGGAAACAGATGCTACTTTATTTGTTGATATACAATTACAGAACAATGAACAAGAAAACACTCCTTTCAGCATTGCTGGCTATTTGCCTGGCTGCTGATCATGCCTTTGCACAGGCTCCCGCCATAGAACTTCCCGGCTTTGCCGCCTATGCCGATCCGGTAGAAGAAAATGTAGACATCAGTCATAACCAAGGCGTCATACACTGGACCGGTAATAGTAACACCGTTAATTTTTATTTTCATGCCGCTACTACTGGTCCGCTTAAAGTGGCATTGTTGGCAAAAGCAGATGCAGCCAGCAAAGTAAGCGTGTCCGTAAATGGAAATGAAAAAATAATAAGCATTCCTAACAATAATGACTTTGTAAATATTCCTGTTCTGCAAACGAATATTAAAAAGCCTGGTTTCTATTGCGTTTCTTTAAAAGGCATAGAAAAAACAGGGTCCGTGTATGCAGATGTGAAGGCCGTTTCCTTAACGGGTGCTGCAACAAAAGATATACAATTTAACGCCAAACCCTGGCGTCGCGCGGCTTCTGTACATTTAAACTACCCTGTTCCGGAAGGTAAAAATGTAGAGTGGTTTTATGGAGAAATCAAAGTGCCGGAAGGAGAAGACAAACTCGGTACTTATTTCATGTCATGTGGTTTTCATCGTGGGTACTTTGGTATGCAGGTAAACTCTCCTACCGAAAGAAGAGTGATTTTTTCTGTTTGGGATGCAGGAGGAGAACCACAGGAACGCAGCAAAGTAAAGTACGAAGATCAGGTAGTAATGCTGGCAAAAGGAGATAGTGTAGATGCGAGTGGATTTGGCGGAGAAGGTACCGGCGGTCATAGTCATTGGGTGTACAACTGGAAAGCTGGTGATACCTATCGCTTCCTGATGCACAGCGTTCCCTCTGGTAATACCACTACCTATACTGCTTATTTTTATGTTCCTGAGCATAAAGAGTGGAAGCTGATCGCCAGTTTCAGAGCGCCTAAAGATGGTAAATACATGGGGCACCTTTATTCTTTCCTGGAAAATTTCTCTTTTGAAAACGGACACCTGGGCCGCAAAGGATATTTCGGCAATCACTGGATAAAAACCAATACCGGTGAATGGATAGAACTGACAAAAGCAAAATTCTCCAACGATGCCACCGCTAAAGCAAAAGATCGTCTTGATTATGGCGGCGGTGCAGAAAATGGATGGTTCTATTTATGGAACAGCGGATTTAAACCTGCAAATGCGCAATATGGTGATCTGTTTGAAAGGCCAGCAACCGGAACGCCACCAGTGATAGAGCTTCCGAAGTTCTAAAACAGCTTCTCTTTCCATAAAGCAACCAGGCAACTGGAAAAAAAGGAGGATGTATCATTTATCTGATACATCCTCCTTTTTTATCTTCCTAAAATTATATTAATCACCTATTTGTCAATGATATAAGGAGATAAATGCTCATTTTAATTAGTCTACATACCCCATAGGACAGACATTACGCATTTATTTTTTCATGCGCACGACGATTTTCTGGTGATGTGGGGCATTTTCGACGCCTTTTGAGAAAGGGCATAATTCTTTCTGTTAACGGCTACTAAGCAATTTTTACTTTAAATTCGGTTTTAAATCCTGATAACATCAGTTGCGTATGGCATTAAAAAATAAACTGCCTATTCCCGGCGTAGYACAAGTCCTGAATCCATTCAAAGTGAAGAAGCAACGTATCATGAATTTTAATCCGGCAGAAGGAGTGGCACTCCGTAAGCCGGCGGATAATAGTAAAATCACTGTTTTTGACTATAACACAAGTCTTTGTTCTGAACTGGTACTGGATAAGGTAGAAGATACCTTCAAATATATGGAGTCCTCGCAACTCAGCTGGATTAATATTGATGGCATCAGAAAAGAGGAAATCCACGCTGTTTGTGAGCAATTCCTGATACATCCACTGATAGAAGAAGATATACTCAGCATAGGACAGCGCGCAAAAATGGATGAAATCAATGATCGCATGTTCTGTTTGCTTCCCATGATTTACTTTAATAGTGAAACATCCTCCGTAGATATGGAGCAGGTAAGCATTGTTCTGGGCAAAARTTTCGTGATTTCGTTCCAGGAAGATCCTACCAGGGACGTATTTGATCCGGTACGAACTAAACTTTTGTTGAAAGGCTCCAGGATACGCAATGGGGGAGCGGATTACCTGTGTTATTCCTTGCTGGATGTTATTGTGGATAACTACTTTATTGTAATGGATAAGCTGGGAGAAAGGATAGAAATGATGGAAGACCTGGTACAACATCAGCCCAATACCCGCACACTGGCTCGTATCAACTACCTAAGACGGCAGGTATTTTTATTCAAGCGGGCTATTTCGCCAGTGAGAGAGTTAATAAATGGCTTCCTGAAAAGTGAAAGTGATCTGCTGGAAGATAAAGTGACTAAGTATTATAAAGACGTGTACGATCACATTATTCAATGTAATGACCTGGCAGATAACTATCGGGATACAGTATTGAACCTACAGGAAATGTACCATACACAGCTGAACCTGAAAATGAATGAAATAATGAAAGTGCTGGCGGTGGTAACCACTTTGATGGCCCCGCCAACACTTTTAGCCGGGATTTACGGCATGAACTTTCATTATATGCCTGAGCTGGAAACCAGACACGGGTACTATTATACTTTAGGGGGAATGGGTATATTATTATTATTGATGATCTTCTTCTTCAGGAAAAGAGGCTGGTTCTAGCCCTTCTTTTTGTATACAGGCACTGTAGAACAGGGTTCACCATACATAATACTTTTTACCACCGGGCGAAGCAGGCGGGTAATTTCTGCGTAGGCAATTTCTCCCACACGTTTATCCCCACATCCTTTTATTACTACTCTTTTGTCTGTAAAGGATGCTACATCAATTTTCGCGAGGTTTTGCAGATAACGTGTTTTGTGAATAAACTCAGCATCTCCAAAGGCAGCATAATCTGCTATGGATTCCAGGTTAGTCATCACCAGCATATATGCCCATAAGGGGATCACTGCATCTACACTACAGATTAAACCCACATTTTTTCCACGRAATTGTTCCCAGTCGAGCGACTGCAGGGAAGCGCGAAAATCTTTTTCTTTCAGGATGAGCCCCATAAAGAGGTAATCTTTCATATCAAAGATCACAGTCTCTCCCTGTGGATAATAATCCTCCAGATCTATGGTTTCCAATCCACTCAGCGCGACTTTATTTATGATTTCGTCCATTTTGTCCTTATTTAAGGATACAAATTTACGAATATCGGTGCAGGAATGTGAATAAGTGGTATAGAAGGTGGGGAAAGGGCCCAAAACGAAGAAGGGAAGCATTGCTGCTTCCCTTCTTCTTATGTCAGTAAAAAATGTAGCGGTCTAGAAAAATTTACCACGGGTATCTTTCACATCAGATTTCTTTTTCAGCACTTCAAACAGTTGTTGATCCAGCATGGATTTAACCCCTTGTTCGTATGCAGCCTGCTGAGCGGTTACGTCCTGAGCAGGTTGAGCAGATGGCTGGAAGCTATCTACTTTAATTACATATACACCGGCATTTCCTTCAATAGGAGCAGATACACTGGCGGTACCCCATTTCTTATTGAAAACAGCACCCGCAACGCGTGGTTCAAAACCCAGGGAAGCGATAAACGGAGTAGCAAAATTTACACCTTCCGCTTTCAGCACTGGCTGGTTAGTAGTTTTAGCTGCTGCATCCAGACTGGCCGGAGTTTGCAGTTTAGCAATGATCTGTTCTGCTTTCTTATGTTTTTTAACTTCAGCTTCTACCTGAGGTCTAACATCTTCCAGCGGAGCAGTACCTTCTTTACGAACACTTGTTAAAACCGCTACTACATATTTATCATCGAAAGTGAATACGTTACTCACATCGCCTTTCTTAGCTTCGTAAGCCCAACGTACCAGTTCGCGTGATTGTCCTATACCTGGGATCACAAAATCCATAGGGCGAACATTGTCAGCAATTCTTTTATTCAATTTGCTTTCCTGTACTGCTTTCTCAAAGTTGGCAGCAGAACGGCTCTTACCTGCGAAATCGCTGGCACCGCTGTAAGCCATGTTATTGGTTTCTTTACTTGCTTCTACAGATTTACCGAGATAAGCCACTTTAATGGCAGGACCAATATTTTTCTGATCCATAATCTCAATTACATGGTAACCAAACTGGGTTTTCACCACTTTAACCTGGCCTTTAGCACCATCAAAAGCAAATGTTTTGAATTCAGGAACAAACTGGGAAGAAGGAGTTAAATCGTATTCACCACCTGTTTGTTTACTGCCTGGATCATCACTGTATTGATTTACCAATGCTTTAAAGTCAGCGCCACCTCTTATTGCGACTTCAATGCTATCAGCACGTTTCTTAGCAATAGAATCTGGCAAACCACCCTGAGCAGAGGATCCAATCAGGATGTGGCGAACTTTCACGCTATCCGGCATATTTTTACGATCAACCATTTTCGCGTATACGATCAGGTTATTATCATAATATGGTCCGAAGATCGCGCCAACAGGCAAATTCACGATAGAATCTTTCTGAGGAACTTTTGCTTCGTTTTTGGAAATATATCCGTCGTAAAATTTAATATCAGAATTCCGGTTAATAAACCCGGCAACATCTTTAGTAGTATCCAGCTCTTGTTTCATCGCAACAATCTGTTGGATGGCAGCAGTAGAATCTATAGCAGAAGGAATAGCATCAAATGACACATATTCTACTTTGCGGGATTCTTCTACTTTAAACAGCTGTTTGTGATCCTGGATAAAACGATCCAGTTCAGCATCTGTTACTTTAATAGTGGAGTCAGAAATGGTAGCATAAGGAACGCTTACATAAGATATAGCAGCAGATTGACTGTTATCTTCCTGTTGTTGTTTTGCCAGCCATTTAGGGTAGTATACACCTTGTTTAACAAGGGTTACATATTTCTGTTGTTCCTGGTATTTGGAAATATAGCTTTCCAGCTGATGCAACCCTTCACGGATCTGAGGATTGGTGCCTGCCTGTGCAATAGCTTGTTGTAAAGCGGCGCGATCAAACTGACCATCGCGTGTAAATTGCTGCACAACTACCGGATTAGGGTTTTTACCCCGGATCTGGTCTACCACTTCTGCTTCAGTTACCACAATACCCAATTTTTTGTATTGAGCCTGCATAATTTGTTCATTCAGAAACTGGTTCCAAACCTGTTCACGGATATACTGACGTGTTTGATCGTCAATATTAGGCATTTGCTGACGGGCGCCATTTTCTGCGTCCTGAATGCGGCGTTGATAGTCTGCTAAGTCCAGATCTTCACCATTTACTTTACCCACGCTTGTACTGCGACGGGTGAGAGAACTTTTGCCAAAAAAGGCATCCTGCAACAGGAAACTAACAATAGCCAGGCAAATCACTACAACGATCATGACGGCGTACTTGTCCCTGATTTTCTGAATTACTGACATATATTATATAGTCTACATTTTTAAGGATAGCAAAAATAGAATAAAATAACTGTAACTGCAAAAGAGTATTTTTTGCCCTGAAACTCAATACAGCAAAGGGTTTCAGGATGGTATAACACTTTTGTGGACTATATATCATTCACAGGTTTTCCACATGGGCGCTTTATTAACAACTTATTTTTTTTCAAGGTTTTAATGTTTTTAAACGTTGACTGTAGCTGGTATTTCCGCAAAAGCAGGGTGATAATAACATGAAAGGGTTATTCACAAATGTTAAAAAGCCGTTTTTTATAATCCACATAAAAATGTGAATAAAACAGGGCTAATTTAGACGTGTATGCATTTTGACCATTTTTCATTCCCAACCAATTCTTTTCCACAATTGATGTGTAAAAACCCCTGTAAAACGTAAAATAACGTGGGAAAAGGTACCCTTGCCCAGAGGTAAAACTAATTTTGTTATTGTGGTTAAATTTACCCTTAAAAAATGAAGATGTGAATTGTGGATAGCAAATGCCATCTTTTAACATTTTCCTAATACCCTGTTGAACAAAAAGATTTTCACCAACAAGGATATCCACCTATGTGGATGAAAGTAAGAAAAACCAGTAATGACGCGGAAAGAGCATGTTAATTTCATGTGGAAAGCGTAGTAAAAAGGAATAACAACTACATTTGTACACGAGCCGGAAATTTAATTTCCACATATTCACAGCCCTAATAGTAGTGGGCTTTTTCTTTTAAATATTTAAAGAAGTATATAGCTATGATTATGGARATCGCTGAAGCGAAAAAAAATTTGCAACACAACGGATTTTTGGATATATCAGTCGATCCCTCCCTGGATTTGTTTGAAGCGATAGAAAATCTGAAAAAGAAAAAAAACGCTATCGTACTAGCTCACTATTACCAGGAACCAGATATCCAGGATATTGCGGATTACATCGGAGATAGTTTGGGCCTTAGTCAGCAGGCTGCCAAAACGGATGCAGATATGATTGTTTTCGCCGGAGTACATTTTATGGCGGAAACGGCAAAAATTCTGAGTCCGCAGAAGAAAGTACTCTTACCGGACCTGAAAGCGGGGTGTTCACTGGCCGATAGTGCGCCTCCAGAGCTGTTTAAGAAGTTCCGGGACCGTTATCCGGACCATATCGTGATTTCTTACATCAACTGCTCTGCGGGTATCAAAGCACTCAGCGATATCATTTGCACGAGCTCCAATGCCGAGAAAATCATCGAAAGCGTTCCTCACAACCAGCCGATCATCTTTGCACCTGACAGGAATTTAGGGGCCTATCTGATCAAAAAAACGGGTAGAGACATGGTCCTTTGGAACGGAGCATGCATGGTACACGAGATTTTTTCCCTGGAAAAGATCACAAAATTGAAGATTCGTCATCCGAAAGCCAAGGTGATAGCGCATCCGGAATGCGAGCCAGCTGTATTGGCCATCGCCGATTACATTGGGTCTACAACAGGATTACTAAAATTCAGTCACCGGGACGATGCCCAGGAATACATCGTGGTGACAGAAACCGGAATACTTCACCAGATGCAGAAGGATAATCCTGGTAAAACTTTTATTCCAGCTCCACCCAATAATGCTTGCGCATGTAATGACTGCCCACACATGAAATTGAATACACTGGAAAAATTGTATCTGTGCATGGAATACGAACAACCGGAGATTACGATGGAAGAAAGTCTTAGAATAGCGGCAAAAAAGCCAATTGAGCGCATGTTAGAAATAAGTGCACAAGCTGGACTTTGATATAACTATCTGATTTTCAAATAAATTCGAATACTATTTAATAGTAATAATAAATAATGATTATGCGGAAGGCCTTGAGAATTTAATATTCTCAAGGCCTTCGTATTTGTATTCGAATCGATTAATTCTCAGCGTGTTACGAAGCTTTTGAGAATTGTATATTTCGTCCGCACCTGTATCAATTCCTTTAAAATCAATATCTGGAAACTTTAGGGGGGCTTGCGGTTGATGTTAAAAACGAACTGAAATTAATTTTCAGCGCGCTGAGAATCTAAAAAAAATTTCTTTCATTGGGTAAGTGAAGGAATTATTTGAATATCAAAATCTCAGAGCGCTGATAGTCTTGTGAGGTTTTGATATTTTATTTTTTGATGAACGGATGTTCAGAATTTTATTCCAGGAGCTTGTGAGTGTATATTTTTTTTAGCTTCTGAGGTTTTAATATTTTTTGTTTCCCTTGGGTTATGCCGATATCGAATCGAATGGCGAATTCTCAGCCCATTTAATTTTTCCACTTGTTTTAATTTTTCGACAATTAAGCTTCATTTCCCGCAGGTGCGCAACCGGCTGTATACTTCTTCAACAGGTCATTTTTGCGCTAAATAATGGATTCGCATAACAGCAGTAATTGATTTAAAAAAGTGCCATGAGAATCCAATATTTTGTCAAATCATTGGGGTACCCCGGGATTTTGTATTTCATTCAATTCTCAAAGCGCTTGTAGTGTGCTGAGAATGGAATGTGCATTGGGGTATCCCGTGACACATAAAATCCATAAGATTCTCAGCGTCTTGCCAAGGCGCTGAGAATCTTATGGATTTTATGTTTTTGAGACTAATCGAAAAAAGAAAATTCTGTTTAAAGCTCATAGCCCTACAAGTCTGCTGAGAATTGAATATTTATAATTGGTTTTGTAGCCATTATCAAATAGAAAATTATGGCGGAGTCTCAGCACACTGGGAGTGCGCTGAGATTTCTCTTTTTAAAGTCTTTTTCCAATAATCTCTAAGGACGATTATTGGTTGAAATCTCAGCGGGTAGGGAGTGTGCTGAGATTTTAATATTTAGTATCGGTTTTATATTTATACTGATAACGGTATTTTTGAGAGAAGCTCAACGCAAATGGAATGCCCTGAGATCTCAATATTTTGAATTATTTCAGGGGGTGCCGAGGTTAAGGATTTTCGTGGAAGCCTAAGACAATTGGGAGGGCGCTGAGGTTTTGATATTTTGATGAAGGCGAATGACTTGTCCGAAAAAGGGCTGTCGAATCGATTCTCCTGCCGCCGTTGATGCCTTGAGATTTGCTTATTTGGAATTTTGGTAGATGTGTCGAAGGCAAAATTAAATAGCAAATTCTCAGGACATAGTAAGAGCGCCGAGGGTTAATATTTTTTGGTGTCCAGGGGAATGGTTTTGGGATTTAGTCTTGTGAGGCCTGGCGAAAAATTGGAAATTAAGTTGGTTAGGTTTTGGATTCAGGTGGTGAAAAGCAAAGTAGTATGTGGATAAAGTAATGGTAAATTAGAAAAAATGAAGCTGCTGAGGATGTAAAATTTAATTTTTGTGTTGGAAAAAAGAGTTTTGGAAGATTTTATCGTACTGTGAGACGACTCATTTTTAATTTGTTAAGAAGTGGAATAAAATTCAGATGGGCAGCTCTTTTTATGTGGAAAAGTTGGTCGCGAAGATTTTTTTTAGTGCCTGAGCTCCCGCGTAAAGCCAGTAAATGTGAAAAGTGTCAGATTTTTTTGGCTTTTTTGAGATAAAAAGAGCAAAAAGAGAGAGAAGATGTGGAAAAATGAAATGATTTTTTTTCTTGCAAAAAAAAGAAGGAGAGAAGGTCGGAAAAAATTATTTTTTCTGACTTTTTAAATGAAAATAAGAGCGCTTAAAGGTATTATTTTGAAAAAAGAGGCATTTTTTCAAATTTTTTTTTGTTTTTAGGATAGAAAAACAATTTTTTCTTGTGGAAGGAAGAAAGAAAGTAGAGGAAAACTAAATTTCCTCTACCCAAATATGATCCGCTTCAGTTTTTCTAAGCGATAAGTTATATCCCGCTACCATAATTGAAATAGGATCTCCCAGCGGGGCAATTTTTTCGATCTTAACTGTTTCACCTGGTACGCAGCCCATTTCCATCAGTTTAATATGAAGATCATCTTTTGCGAATTCTATTATTACTGCACTTTTTCCCGTTGTCAGGGAAGATAACTTTATAACGCCCTTTTTCATATCCTGATTATTAATCTGTTTAAACTTTGTTCCGGGACAATTGGGATGCTCATCCATGAATGATAAGCAAAGTTACCCTTGTACAGTCAATATGCAAAAAGAAAGGTCGCCCCAATCCAAAATTTCATTTTACTTTTACATCCACTTAATTTTTTTAGTATAAATGGCAGTTCAATTTACATCGCACGAGGTAAAAGATTATTTAAAGGAGAAGCGGAAGTTGAAGTTATTCCTGGCTGACCTTTTTTCAGTTGAAGGACAAGGTTTAAAAAGTTTGCATTTTGTTTTTTGTTCAGACGCATACTTATTGGAGATTAACAAGCAATTCCTACAGCACGATACGTACACCGATATCGTAACTTTTGAAATGGGAGAGGATCCGGAGATCACCGAAGGTGAAATTTACATCAGCATAGATAGGGTCCTGGATAATGCAGAAAAGTTTAAAACAAAGGTAAACGAAGAATTACATCGGGTTATTTTCCATGGAGCGTTACACTTATGTGGATTTAAAGATAAGAGTAAGAAGGATGCGGCGTTGATGAGGAGCAAGGAAGATGAGTATCTGAAGAAGTATTTTGGGAAGTAATTTATTTTTTATCAAGAATATTAAAGGGTTGAAATGTTCCTAACGGAACATTTCTCATTTTAGGACGTTCCACGTGAAACATGTGGGCGGTAGTTTTTGCGATTAAGGGATATGTTTATTTCTTGGGTCGGAAGGAGGTCATTTACGAGTTTGCGAATGTTCCACGTGAAACATTGTTTTCCCATTCAGGTGATGCTAGTGTTTTGAATGGTGGAGGTGATTGTTCTTTAGAGTCGAATGTGAAGCAGATATTTTTGCGCTTTGATGAAGTGGCTGCAGGAGATGGTAAGATGTTCCACGTGGAACATCTGTCTGATTGTTAGGAAATGTATTGGTATTTAGCTAATCGACCTTCTGGAGTTGAGATGTCTAAAGGGAAGGTATTATCCCTTCCATCATTTTATTTGTTGGACTTTTAGAGAATATAGTGTTTCTGGAATCAGGTACATTTTATTTATTGGTCCTCCTGTTTGCGAATCATAGTCGGCTTTGATTTTTTGAAGAGTTAGGCTTTATAAAAAAGCCTCCATATAAAATGTAGTTCTCTTTGATAGATTTTAGCTCATTGTTATCTTCTATGAGGGAGAGCAAAATAGACACACTATAAGCTCTCTGGAATATTTCCCAGGAGATAGTCTTTTTCTTGACGGAATTATTTTTATGGATTAGGGAGATGTTCCACGTGGAACATCTAATTAGATTTACAAAAGCTACCTTCGTTTGAGATAATAAAAGAGAAGCAGGAATGTTCCACGTGGAACATTRCACTTTCTAAGAACAATCTGCCTTCTTCTACGTAATTTTGCACTTTCTAAAGTTATTATGTTTCCATCATACGATATAATTGTTGTAGGCGCCGGACATGCTGGTTGTGAAGCCGCTGCCGCTGCTGCTAATATGGGCTCCAAGGTTTTACTGGTGACCATGAACATGCAAACCATTGCTCAAATGAGCTGTAACCCCGCAATGGGAGGTATTGCCAAAGGACAAATTGTAAGAGAAATTGATGCCTTGGGCGGATACTCTGGAATAGTAACGGATCAGTCAATGATCCAGTTCCGGATGCTGAACCGTTCAAAAGGACCAGCTATGTGGAGTCCCCGTACGCAAAATGACCGCATGCTTTTCGCCGCAAAATGGCGGGAAGCGTTAGAGAAAACGCCAAACGTAGACTTCTACCAGGATATGGTAAAAGGTCTTTTGGTGAAAGATGGTCGTTGCCATGGTGTTGTTACAGGACTGGGACATGAGATCCAGGCAAAGGCGGTGGTACTCACCAATGGTACTTTTTTAAATGGAGTAATACATATTGGCGATAAGCAATTCGGAGGAGGCAGGGTAGCTGAAAAAGCAGCGACTGGCATCACTGAACAATTAGTATCACTTGGATTTGAAAGTGATCGCTTGAAAACAGGAACACCTCCCCGTATTGACGGACGAAGTTTGGATTATTCCAAGATGGAAGAGCAGAAGGGAGATGAAGAAATCGTTGGATTCTCTTACCTGGATGTAGAGAGAATTAAACCCGCCCAGCAAAGAAGTTGCTGGATTACTTATACCAGCGAAGCCGTACATGAAATGCTCCGTACCGGATTTGACAGATCTCCGATGTTCCAGGGACGTATTCAAGGTACTGGTCCTCGTTACTGCCCAAGTATAGAGGATAAGATCAACCGCTTTGCAGAAAGAGAACGCCACCAGCTGTTTGTAGAGCCGGAAGGCTGGGATACTGTAGAGATTTATGTGAACGGGTTCTCTACCTCTTTACCTGAAGATGTACAAATGAAAGCCCTGCGCCTGGTGCCTGGGTTTGAAAACTGCCGCATGTTCAGACCTGGATATGCCATAGAATATGACTTCTTTCCACCTACACAACTTCAGTTTTCCCTGGAAACTAAACATGTGCAGAACTTGTTTTTTGCCGGACAGATAAATGGTACTACCGGATATGAAGAAGCTGCCTGCCAGGGTTTAATGGCTGGTATCAACGCCCATCTGAAAGCAAAAGAAGAAGCTCCGTTTGTATTGAAAAGAAGTGAAGCTTACATTGGTGTACTGATAGATGACCTGATTAATAAAGGAACTGAAGAACCTTACCGCATGTTTACCTCCAGAGCAGAGTTCAGAACACTACTTCGCCAGGATAATGCGGATCTGCGTTTAACAGAAAGAAGCTTTAAAATGGGATTGGCTTCTGCAGAAAGAATGGAAAAAGTACAGGAAAAGAGAGACGGCGTAGAAAAGATCAAGCGTATACTGAAAGAATTATCAGTAGAACCGGAAGAAATAAGCGCATTACTAGAAGCCAGATCCTCTGCTCCACTAACGCAAAAACAGAAAGCGCACCAGATATTGTTGCGTCCAAACCTGGATATTTTCTCCATAAAAGACCAGGTACCCAGAATTGCAGAGGCACTCGCCGGATTCAATAAGGATACCCTGGAACAAGCAGAAATTCAGATCAAGTATGATGTATACATTGAAAAGGAAAATGAGTTAGTGCAAAAAATGAGTCAGCTGGAAGACCTCGTGATTCCTTCCAACTTCGATTACGCCAAACTCGTTTCTTTATCAAATGAAGCAAGACAAAAATTTAATAAAATACGTCCGCATACTTTAGGTCAGGCAAGTCGCATAAGTGGAGTTAATCCAAGTGATGTACAAATCCTGATGGTATACATGGGGAGATAGGAAAAATAAACGTTTTGAAGCGGACAGATTGTTTTTACAGTTTGTCCGCTTTTTTTATGTTGAAAGGTCAAAAAGGACAAAAAAAGCGGGAAAATGCCCAAAAATCGACCTCCGGAAAGTGCTTAAATTTCGTATATCTGTAAAGAGCCGGATATAAGTGTTAAAAACAAGGTCGAATCGAATAAAAGGGCTAAAAATGCGTTTTTTGAAGTGGAAATGTTTTTTTAAACCGAAAGCAACCTTTTTTCTTCGCTGATCGTATCCGTAATCAGATTTGATTTTTTAAAAACCAAAATCAAACAATTATTTCAGAAGGACATCAATAAACGCATTTAATACAAAAAGCAGACAAGAATATTTTTGTGCAGGAGCTGAACAATATTAATGATCTGATTGCCGGTTGCTGCAGAAAAGAACGCAGCAGTCAGGAAGCGTTATACCGGAATTTTTTCGGGTATGGATTAAGCATTTGTCTGAGATATGCACAAAACAGAGAAGAGGCAGTTGAAATCATGAATGACGGATTCCTTAAAATATTTCAACACATTCAATCATTTGATACCAGCAGATCATTTAAAACATGGTTGGCTAAAATCATGGTGAATACTTCAATTGATTTTTTAAGAAGTAAAAAGAAACTTGTATTTGTAGATGATATTAACCAGGTACCAGAGCCAGGAACAGATGAGAAAATAATAGATAAGCTATCCTATGAAGAACTGCTGAAACATGTACAGTTATTACCACCGGCTTACAGAACCGTGTTTAATCTGTATATTATGGAAGGATACCAGCACCAGGAAATAGCTGCCATGCTGCGCATATCTGAAGGAACTTCCAAATCAAATTTATTTAAAGCAAAAAAAATACTGAAAGAAAGAATTACGAAAGCATCCATGGGGACATCTGATGGAGTGGACGTAAATATGCCCTTATACAAAAATGAATGACGCATTTGAAAATAGCATCCGTAACAAGCTGAATGAAGCTGATATTCCTTTTGACCAGGATGCCTGGACAAAAATGGAATCACTGCTGGATGCCGGGGATAAGAACAAACGCCCGGTAGGCTGGTGGTGGCTCTTCCTATTGCCTCTCCTGGGAGGTATGGGATGGTGGATCATTCAGTCATCTACTCCTGATAAGAAGGAGGAACGTGCTGCTATTTCTGCGCAAAAAACTTCTGTATTGCACAGAAGTGGTCAGGATAAAGTAATACCCGAATCAAACGGAATTACACGAGATAACGAAACCAATAAATCAACAGAAAAGCAGGAGCCGGGTGTATCCACATCTCCTGAAAGCAAATCAAACAACGAAGCAATAAAGCAATCGGAAAAGCATCTGTCGGGCGCATCTGCATCTCCCGAAAACAAACTTAATAACGAAACGATAAAACAAACTGAAAAGCATCTGTCGAGTACATCTACATCTCCTGAAAACGAATCAAACAACAAAACAGTCAACAAACCAGGTAATCATCTCCCGGAAAAAAATATAACAGCAAACGGACATTATAACCCGGATATCAGCACCGCAGGTGGAAAACAAACAAACATAGATAGTGCTATCGTTGTTAAGCAAAATGAAATCAACTTTATTAAAATAAAAAATGTCAATAACCTTAACGGATATACGAAAATATTACACATCGCTGAAATACCTATAAATAAAGACATTCAGCAGGATCTGAATAAAAAAATACCACGACGGAAAATCAATTCAAAAGGATTGTCTATAGGTGTTACACTCGGACCAGATCTGAATGTGGCGCCTTCCCTGAATTATGGGAAAGTGGGTTTTAATGTAGGTGTGTTGGCAAATTACTATTTCAACAGCCGCTGGTTTATTACCACCGGTGCCGTGTACAGTAAGAAACTATACGGAGCTACCAATAAAGATTATACGCCGCCCGCCAGCGGCTCAGTACCTTATGATCTGGTGAAAGTAAATGCCAATTGTGATGTGCTGGATATACCCGTGAATATGAACTATACCTTTCTGCAGGTAAATAACAATACGTTAAGTGCTACGCTTGGCGTGTCGAACTATTTTATGCTGAAAGAACAATATCAGTATATCTATAAATATTATCCCAAGTGGGAGAAAACGGTAGAGAATCAAAATCAACATTACCTCGCTATTTTAAATGTGGGCGCATTATACCAGCATCCGGCAGGAAGGCGCTTAATCATTGGGGTACAACCTTACGCCAAAATTCCACTGCATGGGGTAGGATTGGGACAGGTGAAACTATACTCCGCCGGTGTGTCTTTTCAATTAAACCTGGTGGGTAAGAAGCGCTGACCAGCGTCCTGAGGATGTTAAACAATCATTATACTATCTTGTTATCCATCATAATACAATGCCTGCTACTGTATGTGGCACGGCATTTTCAGCATTGTACACACTAAAAGATCTGATTATGAGCAATAAAGATAACAAACCAGGTAAGGGAGATCACAAACCCGTTAAAAAGGATGAAGAAGAATTTCCCGGTTATCCTGAATATCCCGCCGGAGAAGATATCATGAGCAAACGGAACCGGGATAAAGAAGTGGATGTAGACATGGATGCTGTAACTGGTTCTTTCCGGCATAACAGTGAATTACCCACTGAAAAGAGAAAACCCGCTGATAAATCGAACGAACAGGAAGAAACCTGGCGGGAAGATAAAGTAGGCGATGACCTCGATGTTCCAGGAGCAGAACTGGATGATGAGAACGAAGCAATAGGTGAGGAAGACGAAGAAAATAATATTTACAGCATAGGAGGCGACAGGCACGAAGATCTCGAAGAAGATAACGGTGAGTTCCTCGACCTGGACGAAGAGAAGGATTAGGGGCCTTATAATAGCGGTGTGAGGAGTCTGCACACGGCATCCATAAACCGCTTGAGCAAATTACGCTTGTTCCACCGCGTTTCCTGCACGGGAACAGCATACAAAAGGTCATCTTCGAATGCCCGGTTTAGCTTGCCTGCCACTTCTTTGTCGTAGATGAGCGCGCCTATTTCGCAGTTCAGGTAAAAGCTGCGGTTATCGAAATTAACTGAACTCACCCAGGCCAGGTTATCATCTACCACCATCGTTTTAGCGTGAATAAAGCCACGGGTATAAAAAAATATTTTCACGCCCGCTGCCAGCAATGGTTTAAGATAGGAAAGCGCTGCATGCTGCACAATGTAAGAATCACCCTTCAACGGTAATATCAGTTGTACATCCTTGCCTGCCAGTGAAGCCATTTGCAGGGCTGTCAACAGTTCTTCTGTGGGAATAAAGTAGGGGTTAGTAATACGTATCCTCCTTTTGGCAATGTTAATCGCCATCAGGATGGTTTGCATGGCCACCGGCCATTCGGAATCCGGGCCGCTGGCAACAATATCTGTAAAACAGGTACCTGTTAATCCTGATCTTACGAAATAAGGTTCTGCAAAGGGAAATACCTCTTTACTGCAATATCGGTAGCTCATTAAAAACTGTAGCTGCAGGATGTTTACGGCATCACCTTCAATCCTGAGATGTGTGTCGCGCCAGAAGGTGGCGTGCTTGCCATTGTTGATATAGCGCTCATCCAGGTTGATGCCACCTACAAAACCTACGGTGCCATCTATCACAATTATTTTCCGGTGATTCCGGTAGTTGGCGTTCAGATAGAAATCTACCAACACCGGTGAAAAGGGATATACACTGGCGCCATGCTCCTTCAGACGTTTCGGGATAGCATGAATGCGATCACTGCCCATATCATCATAGAGCAAACGTACCTGTACACCTACCTTTAATTTTTCAATCAGTATTTCGGTGACTTCATTGCCTACATCATCTTCAGCAATCATGTAATATTCTATGTGTATATGGTGTTTGGCAGCACGGAGGGCACTAAAAACAGCTGGAAATTTTTCTTCTCCATTGATCAGCAGTTGTACCTGGTTGTTTTTACTTAAAACAGATTGCCGTGTATTCAGCAACATGGCAGAAAGCTCCTGCTTATTTCCTGCCAGGTGCCGCAGCTCCAGCTGCATTTGCTCTATTTCACTTCTTTGAGACTCCCAGTATCGGGAAAACAACCCTTCATCTTTACTGCCTTTTAGCGTAAATCGCCTCTTTTTGCGCAGATCCCTGCCCAGATAATAATAAACAATGAGCCCTAAAACAGGAATAAATACCAGCAGCAGTATATATGCAATGGCTTTAACCGGGTTGCGGTTTTCAAGCAGAATAGTGGCTACGAGGCCAATGAAAATAAGCACCAGCAAAATGCTACTACCTATTTTAATATAAGGATGCCACTCTGTTCCTGTAAGATAACCGATAAGCGTTTTCATAAACTGTAAGCAAGATATACTATTAACGCGTTTCCGCTAAAATGGTTACGGGTCTCTTTTTTATTAATAACGGTAGATGTATGAGCATACCCAATGCCACATTGAAGATAGAAAAGGTAGTCATCCGGCTGTTTTCTCCGGCAAAGCCTCCCAGAAATAACCACGCCAGAAAATACACGTGGAACCATAACGGAACAATCCATGCTGCCAATGGAAAGTAATGAACACCTGTTTTTCCTTTTTTTATATATCCGGAGATGACTAACGCCACAAGTAATACCAATAGTGCGATCAGCCTATGCATGCTGCTGATACCAAAAAGTTGTTTCAATAAGTCGGCCAGCGGGAACAGTGCCACCCACAACGCCACCTGGGAAATGATGATAGAAAGCAGAGGGAGTATGGCTTTCCACGTAGTGGCAACAGATACTTTTTCCAGTAGTCTGCCAAACAACGAATAGAAAAATACGACCAGCAGCCAGCCATAGAAATTCGCATAAGGTACGCCAAACCATTGCCCTGTAAGGGTTTCTGTGGGATAACCTCTACCTATCCAATCCCAGTGCCACATGTGGAGGCGATAGGCTACTACATCCATACTCAAATCAATATTCAATGCCAGCAGACTATCGAATGCAGCAGCGGCCCATAAAGGAAGCGCGAAGTTATCCGTGAATAACCGGGATGAGTATATGATCACTGCCCAGCCGCACCCAATACAAAAAGGAATGTTGCGGGGAGCTTTTCCCAGCATTACCCAAAACTGGCCATATACATACCCGCTATTGGTGGCTACGTTTACATATTCCAACAGCAGGCCAAAGCCCAATGCACCCAGTAGCCAGGATACATGTCCTGTACCTTTTTTAAAGGCATCCCAGCCGCAAATAAGCAGCAAAGCATACATACAAAGTTCTGTTACCGGAAAGCAATAGCCAGGCGCATTACCGTAAGGCATATTGGCAAAAGGAAGCATACGCACGCATTTTGATGTACTGAAGATAGTGAATCAATAGCTTCTATTTTAAACCCGACTTCCCCAAAAAAGAAAAGCCCCTGTTTCTTTCGGAAACAGGGGCTTTAACTTTATGAAAAATTACTCAGCTGTTATTTCAAGAATATTACTGCTCAATGACCTGCCGTTGCCTGTCAGTTGAATGCCTTCTTTCATGAGGAAATCACCGCTATATAGCTGATCAAAATGAAAGGAGGTATGGGTGTCAGGATACAAATTGATTTCACGGATACGATAATTTTTTTGAGGATCCAGGCCTTGTAATTTTACCGCTGCAAATACATCATTCCTGGTGATGTTCATCAGGTAGTTAAACAGGATTGTTTTTTTCTGATCATCGCTGGTGTATTGAAACACCGCCCTGTTTTCTTTATATGGAGAAACCAGGCGATAAAGATTACCATACCATACGATATCACTGATACGCCTATACGTTTCTACAGCATCATGACTAAATTGTAGTTCTTTTTCGGTGAAGTCATCCACCTTTATATCATATCCCAGCTTACCCATCATAGCTACATCTGTACGGAATTTCAGCGATTGATGGCCCCAATTGGTTACGTGTGCTGCCATTGTATTAGATGGGAAGAAGTGAGAGTAGCCGTATTGGATATAAATTCTTTCCAGACCATCTGTGTTATCGCTGGGCCAGAATTCGGTAAAGTACTTTAAGGCGCCGTAATCTGTACGACCACCACCGCCGGAGCAAAGCATGATGGGCAGGTGAGGATATCTGGCCCTGACCCTGTCCAGCACTTTATATAAACTCCTCGTATATTCTATGAAGAGGTGTGATTGTTTTTCTTTCAGATAAGGAGACCAGGTGTTGGTGAGCATACGGTTGCAATCCCACTTGATGTAGGCTATCCCCGGATTTTCTGACATTGTTTTAGCTACTATTCCATACACGAAATCCTGTACTGCCGGGTTGGTGAGGTCAAGCACCATTTGATGCCGAAAATAATTTTCTGCACGGTTAGGGAGGCGTAACACCCAGTCAGGATGTTGGGTATACAGCTCACTCTTTGGATTTACCATTTCGGGCTCCAGCCAGATACCGAATTTAACGCCTTGTTTTTGGGCTTCCTGTACCAGGTATCCCAGGCCGTGTGGGAGTTTGGTGGTATTGGGTTCCCAATCACCCAGACCTGCATTATCGGCATTGCGGGGAAATTTATTGGCAAACCAGCCATCATCTAACAAAAAGAGATCTACGCCTAATTTTTTGGTCCCTCCAAAAAGGGCGGTCAGGCGTTGTTCATTGAAGTCCATGCCGGTGGCCTCCCAGTTATTTAGCAGGGTAAGACGTGGACCACGCCCATCCAGGACACCATAGTCAAGTGCCCAGCGATTAAAATTACGGCTGGCTTGTCCTTTTCCTTTTGTGGATAAAGTAAAGATGAATGCAGGAGTGGTGAATATTTCGCCTGGTTTCAGCGTATAGTCGCTGGCGTATGGATTAATTCCTGCGTTAACATGGAGTGCATTATGTTCATCTACCTCAAAGCCAAATTTGAAATTACCTGTCCAGGCGAGTGTCCCAGCCAATACTTCACCGTTTTCTTCTTCTGCCGGATGATCAAGAGAGAGGAGGAACATAGGAGATTGAAGCATGTTGGCGCGGATGCCTAATTTACTGTCAAGAATTTTCATACCGGTAGTCAGGTATTGTTCCTGCATGTTTACTTCTTTTGCCCAATCGCCATGAAACTGGGTGAGCCAGTATTTATCAGCTTTCAAATGCAGCATGGAAGAGGCATATGCGGTTACCTGTACCGGTTTTTTCTCTGCGTGTTTTATTTCCGTCCAGGCTTTGATGATATCTTCTTTGTAATAGGCCTCAAAATGAAGGATAACGGTTACCGGGTATACGGGATCTTTCAGCGTAATAGTGGTAGCGGTGACATTATTTTCTTTCTGTGGTGCTGATTCGTGAGCCGCGTACTTCAGTTCCAGGGATGGGTTGCCATCGTTGTGTACTATGCGGATGGCGGGGTCCAGCAGACTTTCCATGCCAGCGGTTACATAGGCTTCCTGTTTGCCTTTTAGAGTGGTGTCCGCGAAGGCTGGCTGTAGTGTCTGGCCTAAATACTGTTGTACCAGTCGTCCTTCCCTGTTAACGCCATATACCAGGCTAACATGTTGGGTATTAATACGGATGTGTATATTTTGTGCCGAAGCCAAGTGGGTCAGCAATACCAGGCCTATGGCCAGTAGTTTCTTCATGTTTAAACATTTACTAACGAGGAATAAGTGTACAAAATACAAATAAAAGGAAAGGATATATATGCTAATTTACCCGGTCCTTGTACTTTTCGTGCAAAAATGGGTCGTACAGAAGTGAACAGCGGATGTACGTTATCGGACAATGAAACGAGAATAATGAAATTGATTATCAATGCTTTCAGTTGCGGCATTTTTTTAGCTGCACCAACGCTCTATACTCTTATCTTATGATAAAAAACTACTTTCTGGTCGCCTGGAGAAATATTGTGAAGCATCGGTTTTTTGCGATGGTGAATATTTGGGGATTATCAATAGGAATCACCTTTGTTTTGCTGATAGGAGCGTATACCTGGGGGGAACTACAGGTGAATCGGTTCGTTAAAAACAACGACCGTATTTTCTTGTTGAAAAGTAAGTGGGCGAATCCAGAAACAGGGGTTGAATTTGCAACGTTAGGACCATTAACAAAATCATTACAGGATAATTATCCTGCACTGATAGAGAAAGCATATGGTCATGATGCCATTACTACAGTGGTGTCAGTAGGAGATAAGCATTACCGGGAAGGGATACACCCCGGAGATTCCACTTTTTTTGATGTATTTAATTTACCGGTCGCTTATGGAGATCCTCGTACTGCTATGGATAAACCTAACGCAGTAGTGCTTACAGAGAAGAAGGCGAAATTATATTTTGGTAAAGCAGATGCAGTAGGAAAGCTGTTGAAGATTCAATCGTTCGATGGACGGAATGAAGATTTTGAAGTGACTGCAGTGATAAAAGATCTGCCGTTCAATACCGTTACCAACTATACTAAACCCGGAAATGAGTTATTCATGGGGCCTGCGAGTATCAGGTACTTTGGCCGTGAGTTTGGCTTCAATAGCTGGCTATCACCTAATATTGTTGGTTATGTATTATTGAAGCCGGGGGTAAAACCGGAACAATTAAAAGTGCCACTGGCCACGTTAATAAAAACAAATGCTTCTTCTGAAATACAAAAAACACTGGAGGTATATCCGGTAGCATTAAAGGACGTTTATCTGGGTATGTATAAAGGTCTTGCTGGTAGAATGATCGCCATTTTTTCTTTCGTAGCGATGTTCATCCTGCTGATGGCGATTATTAATTTCGTCAATATTTCTATTGGGAACTCTTTAACCAGGTTAAAAGAAATTGGTGTGAGAAAGGCTATGGGTGGTAAAAAGAGACAGTTAGTATTTCAGTTTATTACGGAATCGGTGTTAGTGGTGGCATTTTCTTTTGTGGTATCACTCGGGATGTTCTTTTTATTAAAACCACTATTCAGCCAGATGATAGGAAAAGAGATACCGGGCTTGTCTTCCTTCCCTGCCTGGTTTGCTTTTTTGCCGGTATTTATTATTCTGTTTACGGGAGGGCTGGCAGGATTATATCCGGCCTTTGTATTGTCCGCACAACCTTCTGTAACTGCGTTAAAAGGAAAGCTGAAGAATATAAAGGAGAAGTTGTTATTCAGGCGGGCACTGATAACCGTGCAGTTTGTAACCGCTATTGTGGTGTTCATAGCCGCCATCGTCATAGACAGACAGGTATCTTTCTTTTTTAATTCAGATCTCGGTTTTAATAAGGAGCGCGTTATCACCGTTCCGGTACCGCGGGACTGGACCTTTTCAGGTGTAAAGCATATGGAAAGAATGAGAGATGAGTTTCGTACAATGTCTGAGGTAAAAGATGCTTCATTTTCTTATGCGATCCCTGATGGGTGGAGTAATGGGACCAACATGATTTACAGGCCGGAGAATGATTCCAGCACCGCTATTTCCTCGGTATCGGTTATATCAGATGAACGGTTTGTAGCTACCTATGGGATTAAAATGAGCGCGGGGGCTTATTACACAGGTACGCAGGCAGACTCATCGAAGATTGTTATTAATGAAGCTGCAGTGCATGCGCTTGGATGGAAAAGTGCAGCAGAGGCTATAAATCAGCCGGTGCGGATGCATAATTTTAATGCAGTGATGTATGTGAGCGGTGTTACACGTGATTTTCATTTTGGCACCTTGCGGGACGCGATTTCCCCACTTTGCTTTATGACGGTAGAATCAACGGGTATTTATCGCTTCATCTCGTTCCGGTTAAATGCTGGTAATACCTCCAAACAAATAGCAGCGTTGCAAAATAAGTGGGGACAGGTTTTTCCGGATACTCCTTTTGATTTTAAGTTCCTCGATGACAGTATTGCACAGTTGTATGAAACAGAAACGCAAATGCAGAAAGCGGCAAGGGCTGCTACGATTGTGTCGCTGATGATTGTGTTACTCGGGGTATTGGGAATAGTTACCTTAAGTATTGCAAGAAGGAATAAGGAAATGGGAATAAGGAAAGCATTAGGAGCTTCTGTGCTTAATATTATTACGTTGTTCGTGAAAGAATTTTCCTGGATCATTGTTGCCTCTAATATGGTGGCGTGGCCGCTGGCGTGGTACCTGTTACATACCTGGCTAATGGATTATGCTTATAGAATTAATATTGGCGCCGGACCGTTTTTAATAGTGGGTGTGTTGCTGATGTTATTGGTAGCATTTGTCATTATTGGTATGACGCGGAAACTGGCGACCACAAACCCGGTAAAAAGCCTTAGAACAGAATAAAGATTATTTTAGTAGCAGTTTATAATTGCTACTAAAATGACTACCCAGATTATTATTGTGCTCGTCCTCACTTTGCTGATCAACCTGATTACTACATTATCTTATGCAGTAAGGATCGTGGGAGTGAGGACAGGAAGAATTGCCATTACCTTTTCATTATTTAATATCCTCGTATTATTATCACGTACTGCTAACACGCTACAGGCGCCACTATTGGCTAAAACGGTGGAGCAGGATCTGAAGTTGCAGGTAGCTTCCAATACGCTCATGTTCAGGTACATTATTTTATCATGTACGGTCGGGTCTGTGCTGGGAGCATTTCTTATTCCTACTTTTCAGCGATTATTGTCCAGGGCGGTAGTACATTTCAGTGTGCATAAGTCGATACCCAGATTATTTTATCTGGGTCTTTCCGGTGCCGGAATGCAGTTTGTGAAGGAGAGTCTGAAAATGCCATCCAGGGATCATTTAGTGGAGTTAACCGCTCAGAAGAGTTTTCCATGGCGTATATTTTTGTATAACCTGCTGGCTACGGCCATACTTACTATTGCGGTGTTGTCCTGTGTATATGCGGCTTATTTGAATCCGGAATACAGAACAACGGCCAGTAATCTCTCCGGGGTTATAAATGGGGTGGCTACTGTATTAATGGCGTTATTTATAGATCCTCATTTATCGATCCTTACGGATGATGTGGTATTGGGTAAGGTAGCAGAGAGTACTTTCCGGAAATATATTTCCTATATGGTTATTGCCAGGATTGGCGGTACATTGTTAGCGCAGATACTCTTCCTGCCTTGTGCACAGCTGATTGCGTTGTTGGCGGAAAAAGTATAGCAGGTACTTATTTTCCTGTAAAGGAATCTACAATGCTGATACTGTTTGGAATTGGTTAACAGTTTTTTCCGTTTTTTTTTGCTTTTTGGGAGATGATTGTTAAGCCCCGAACATTTTTTGCTATTGTTGGTAACCCCCATACAGGCAAAGGAAAAACGACCCAGCAAATCTTTGAAAGGAAAATGTTTTTTCCTTTCAAGCAGCCGATTCAAGCGGCATCATTTGGAGAAGAGCAGTTTGTAATTATCTTTCCCCGCTATCATGGTTCAGATGATTACCTGATGCGTATTAAGACCATCATTCAGTTTCACAGGGAATCTGACACTTCTTTTTGTGTGATTATGAATCTGGTGCCTGGTAATGGTATAAGGGATGTGCAAAACATACTGGCATATTTTAACCAGTCTGGTTTTGACGTTCATTACCTGATACTAAGCAGCAGCTGGTATGATAGAAAGATGATCAGTTCTGCTGATATAGCATTGTTTGAAGAAGCGGTCGAAAATGGAACCGTTCACGTCCTGGACCGGGTGGTAACGAAGTCTTTGCAACGCTTTAATGAAAGAACAGCGGAAGTAAAGGAAGAGATGTTGAAGGTCCTGGAAAGGAAGCGGGTTTATTTTTAATGGAAATGGATGAGTGCACCTTTCCCACCTGAAAGGGTGGGGATTACCGGTATTGGAGAAATCTGTCCGGGAATTGGCAGCTGTAGCGTAACTGTATTGCGGTAGATATTTTATGTTTCCTGGTCTGGCAATTTATCGCCAGACCTGGAAACGAATACTAGTCGATAATGGCTTTTATGTCTTTAGGCTTCAGATTATAACTCAAAGGTGTATACTTTCTATAGGCAACGGTACCCGAATTAATTTCGAGTACGCCTACATACTTATCAGTACTGCTAAGCACATATTCGAATAGATAAAGAGGCGCTGCTTTTTTATCTTTTATAATTTTTATCAGATCACTGCTGGAAATGTATTTATACTTGCCTTTATATCCTTCAAAAAGATCCTGATCTTTTAGTGCTTCTTTACCATTAAATTTATTTCGACTGAATATTAGGTTATCCGGAACATACAATGTTTGATCCTTCAATTGACTCATCAGGTCCTTGTTTTTATAGTTTACATATACGCCGGGGTTATTACCTTTCTCCAGATTTTGTTGTACAAATTTGACATAGGCAAGCATATATGGTAATGTGAAATTGCGTATGGTAGCATATTTATAGAGTCCCTCTACAATATTTGGGGTACGTGAAGCCATAGCCCCCATTTCAGGATATAATTCTATCCGGCATAGATAGTCGTTTTCTATCCAGGTTTTCTTTTTCCTATGGGCAACATGTGGTATAGAAAGTGTGAGATAATAGTGACTGTTGGAATAGGAGATGCTGGATGCGGCGCCTACATGGCCGCCGCGACTCGAAGTAATGAGCCAGTTTAAAGTAAAATAGGCGTATTTCTCTGAATTTTCAGGATAGGAAGACAGTTCACTGTATTTTATTACTTTAATCGGTGTGAGTGTCCAGGTTTCTGCCAGTAATTGCTGATAGTCTTGCAAATAGGAGATTTCATTATCCGGGACGAAAAATATGACAGTTCTGTTTTTCAATTGTTGCAATTGATCGCTGGAAACAGGTGTATTCTTTTTCGGGAAACTACTGTGAACTTTTACTCCTTTGCAACTATGAAGGGCTATCACTAAAAGGGCTGGCAGAAATAATTGCGTGAAACGCTGAATAGGATTAAGATATAACATTTTCATATAATTATACATGCAAATGTATAACTATATATTTAGTTTGGTGTTTATTCCTTATTTCGCGGCGAATTTGCCTGGTCAGGAACATCAGTCATTTTCATCATGAGAGGATTACCTGATAAAAGAAGCAAAATTGTAGCTCAATCCTAACTGAATCTGTAGTGCCTTGCTTTTATCATATATCGGTTTGTACGTAGTTTCTTTTTTATAGAGAGCGTTTAGGAAGTACTGACTGCCCAGCATAATTTCCAGATTTTTTGCCATAGCCATGCGGGCATTCAAATGTACACCATACAGGAATTTTTGTACATCTCCCTTGCTTTCAAAGAAGGCGCCGATTGCTTCCCGGGTATCTACATTGGAAACGACCACATAGTTTGAGTATTTTTTGCCAATCAGATAATTGATAATGGGGCCAGCCTGTAGGGAGAACCGGTCAAATGTTAGTGAAACATTCAATGGACGTGATGTAAGGTAGGTGAACTTTGAATCGCCATACTTCGTTGTTAATTCGCTTAAATCAAAATCATTCTTATAAAGAATAGATTGATAAATGTGGGTATCGTAATCATACCGGATTTGATTTACGCCCAGTGATAGTGAAATCTTCCATCTATCAGACAGCTTCCTCCCGGCTTCCACTTCAAAGTTAAAACCAGCCTGCCGTTTAGTTTTAGAAGTAGCAGTGGTGGCCATGGGAGGGTTGGCGGCATTGGCCACACTTATTACACCCGGAATCGTAAAACCATTCACGATTATAATTTGATTGTCAAAGTTGGGGAGCATACTAAGGTTAGCACTAGCGTTTACTTTCAATTCAATTTTTTGTGCTGCGACGATGGCAGGGATCAGAGCCAGCGCAAATAGGGGCAATAGGGATTTCATTTTTTCTGAAAAGTAATAAAAAACTATGTTTTGGGAAGTTATAAGGGAATTAAAAGCGGGTTAAAAAGAAAGGATACTTTTCAAGATGCCGATGTTTATGAGCATGAAAAAAGAGCATCTTCCGATGACCTGTTTTTTGCGGAAAGGAGCCGGGGAGAAGCCGACGTGCTTTGTGGCGGATCTGGTGGAATTGCCGGATTTATAAGAAGGATAATGATTCCTATATTTGCATATGGATTCAAGTTTGGTCTTTGCCACTATTAATTATTTCAGAGCCGTTTGATATGCCAGATACCCGGTATCTATAAAGCGTTTGAATATGTTCAAGGTGCAATCTTTTCAGCCACACCGGTTGTTACAGGATTATATACTTTCCCACCTAATACTGGAAAGCGATTTCCGGGAAGAAGGTAGCCGGAAGATGACCATACTGCCGCACCTTATTCAAAGCCTGGTATTTAATTTAGGTCCGCCGGATAAGGTTTATGATATTACTAATAAGGAATATGTAGCAGCAGACAGTATTACAGGCCCCAATGATATTGTTTGTGAACGCTGCATTTACGCGGGAATGAAAAACCAGGTGATAAATTTTAAACCAGCTGCCTGGTTTAAGCTCTTCCATATTCCGGCGACAAACTTCACAAACAAAAGCATTGATCTGTCGGTCATTGTCGGTTCTCAAATGCATGAATTAGGGGAGCAGTTAAGGGAATGCAGCAGCGGAGAGCAACAGGTTGTCATCGTGGAAGCATTTCTTATCGGCCAGTTATTGAACGAAAGAAAATATTCGAGAAATCTGAATGAGACGATACGATTGATATATGCAGCAGATGGCAATATTACCATCCGGCAATTGGAATCGGAAACGTATCTTACTAAACGTACTTTAGAAAGAAATTTCCTGGAACAAACAGGGCTTCACCTGAAAACATTTTGTCGCATTGTGCGTTTCCGACGAACGATTGAATACATGGAAAAGGAAAGAAAAATTCAATGGTGTTTATTGGCTAACCGGTTCGGGTATAGCGACCAAACTCATTTTATCAATGAGTTCAGGCATTTCGCGGGATGTTTACCACATGAATATCCTGGTTTCCGCAGCAGCCTGGAGCTGGCGTTGGGGATTTAAATTTTGTCACTTTTATCCGATAGTCCCCGTTTTTATTTTCCTAAATTAGCATCACTTGTAGTTCCCCGTATTAATGCGGTTAAGCAATGATAACATTGGTTGACGAATTGGCCGTATTAATGATGTCGAAAATGCATCTCCTGATATTTTTGACCGTCTTCTTGAAATTCCCACTATCCTTTAATGCTGGTTTCTTGATTGCCTGCTATTAGCAATAGCAGATGTTATAGGTAAATATTCCATTCACCAAAATAGCAATCATATGAGTTATATCGAAAACGAAGCAACCAACCGCCGTGATTTTCTCGGAAAAATCATTGCAGGAGCAACGGTGTTGACCATGCCATCTTTTGTTCCTTTAAACCTGCAGGCGGCATTTCCTCATGAACAAAATATTGGTCTCGAAAACCCCGAAGCATGGGTGAATAAAATCAAGGGCAAACACAAAATGGTACTGGATGTAGTTCGTCCGCACGATATACTGCCTTTTGCCTGGCCTAAAGTATTTTTACTGACCAATGCAGCTACAGGCACACCTGAAAAAGAATGCTGTGTGGTGGTGGTATTGCGTCACGATGCGATTCCATATGCTATGAAAAGTGAGCTATGGGCCAAGTATAAATTTGGAGAGATGTTTAAGGCTGATGATCCTGCTACAAAAGCGCCGGCAGTCAGAAACCCCTTCTGGGAGCCTAAACCGGGAGACTTTAAAGTTCCGGGTGTTGGCGACGTAGCTATCGGAATCAATGAACTGCAGGCCAGTGGCGTATTATTCTGCGTATGTAACATGGCAATAACAGTGTATAGCGCAGTGGTAGCACAAAATATGTCGCTCGACGCTGCCGAGGTCAAGAAAGAATGGATCGAAGGAATCTTACCGGGAATACAGTTAGTGCCTTCCGGCGTGTGGGCTGTAGGCCGCGCTCAGGAAAAGAATTGCGGCTACTGTTTTGCGGGATGAAAAAGATTTTTTCCCGGGCGTTGTGGGGTATAGTATTACTGGGGCTGATCCTGGTTGTTGTTAAAACGTTTTTCAACAATCAGGATCAGCGCGAAAAAAAGGGAATGGCGACGTTGTGGATGGCGCCCGATACAGCTACGATTCCGCATACACCAGATGGTGCAGTGATCCGGTATGGGCGGGATCTTATAGCCCACACTTCCGTATACCTGGGACCCAGAGGAAAAATAGCAATCATCAGCAATGGTATGAACTGTCAGAATTGCCACTTAGAGGCGGGCACCAGGCGCTGGGGAAACAACTTTGGGGGCACGGCATCTACGTACCCAAAATTCAGGGAAAGGAGCGGCACGGTTGAATCGATTGCAAAAAAAGTGAATGATTGTCTGATCCGCAGCCTCAACGGTAATGCTCTCGACAGTAACAGCCGGGAGCTCAGGGCTATCATCGCTTATATACAATGGCTCGGGAAAAATGTACCTAAAGGATACAAACCACCGGGAAGCGGAATAAAAGAAATAGCATACCTGGAAAGAAGGGCAGATACCACAAAAGGGAAGCGGGTATATATGCAGCAATGCAGTAGATGTCATGGAGAGAATGGCGAAGGGAAATTATCTGCAGGTGCTGTTGAGTACGAGTATCCACCTTTGTGGGGAGAGAAAACTTATAATACAGGCGCCGGCATCTACAGGCTATCGAGATTTGCCGGGTATGTAAAAAACAATATGCCGTTTGGCGCCGACTATAGCAAAACATTATTAACGGACGAGGAAGCGTGGGATGTGGCTGCCTTTGTAAATTCACAAATTCGTCCTGTTAAGGAATTTCCTGAAGACTGGCCTGTAGTAAGCACCAAGCCAGCAGATCATCCTTTCGGGCCGTTCAGCGATACCTTTTCTGAGCAACAACATAAATATGGTCCTTTTGGTCCTATTCTACATCTAAGGGAGAAGCAGCACATTAAATAAACTGCGGGCTAATATTTATCATTTCAAGTAACAATATGATCATGAAAAAGCTATTCGTACTTTTTGGATGTTTGCTTGGATATCTCGCGTCCTATGCCCAGGCAGATTACAAGGTAGTATTTGATATTACCAGTAAATCGGTAGAGGATCATAACACGGTGATGCGACAAGTAAACGGTATCCTGAAAGGTAGCCCGGATGCACAGTTGGAGGTGGCCGTTTATGGCGATGCCCTGGATATGGTATTGAAAGATAAATCAAAGATAACACCTGCCCTCACGGAGCTGCTGACCAATAAAAAAGTGAGTATAAAAGTATGTGGTGCTACCATGAAACGAAATAATAAAGACGCCAGTGAATTGATTCCGGGCGTTGAAATTGTACCGGATGCCATTTATGAAATAATCACCAAACAGAGGGAAGGGTGGGGGTATATTAAAGTGGCGCATTGATAAAATGAGATAACGCCCTGCGGAGGTCAGAGCTCCCTGGGCCTAATAAATGCTGACGCCTCTTGTACCTATGTTGGATCAAGTTGAAAACCTGGGGAATAGTGTAAATTTTAATCATACAGTTTAGTCAATCTATAAAGGAAGAATGCTACAGATCTAAGTTCACCGGCCGCCCGAAAGCCTTCATCACGGATATTTTATAAGGAATTTTATCTTCGTTGTCTCTAAATACTTTTTTAAGATATAGTGCATTAAGGCCCTCCATCATTATAGTCAGCATTACGGTTTCATTATGTAGGCTCCGTTGAGCCTATGCTTAGCACCCGCTTAGTACCTATAGTAGCAGTGCAGTAGAGGTGGACTTGATGCGGGGATGAGTTCCGGATGTATAACCGGGATGAAATTGCATCAGCAGATGGAAAGAGGTGAGAACCGGCCATAACAGGGCTGCTTCAGTGCCAGGCTGTAGCTGAGGAAAGAAATATACTATTGAAAGGAAGCAGGTATAAAGGGACTATTCATCAAAATATCTCCGGAGGCAAGATCGCTTTATTCCAGTTGAATGATAGCTGGATATGCGTGTGTGTAGGTAAGTTTGGGAAGCAATTTCGTCCGCTTTGGGTACCTACGTTTATTAGCAGATTTAGGTACCTGTGGCGCTGCCACCGCAATAATATCGGCGGCCATGTA
This sequence comes from Chitinophaga sp. 01L420, assembly GCF_056399985.1. NCBI lineage: Bacteria > Pseudomonadati > Bacteroidota > Chitinophagia > Chitinophagales > Chitinophagaceae > Chitinophaga > Chitinophaga sp. 01L420. The sequence continues at coordinate 406,910 of NZ_JBFTSK010000002.1, read as the reverse complement.
TTGTCTGCTGCGCGATGGGCCATCTTTGTACATCGCTCTTACCTGGAAAACCACTACCAGTGAACCTTCTCCGGGTACCTCCAGCGAAACATTTGTTTCCTGGAAAGTGGTATCGGTGTCTATCATTAGCATAACTGTTTCGCTACCCATCACCTGGCGTGATATAAAATCGATACGCGTAGCGATCACTTTTACTTCGAGGGCAGTAATACCTTTATACCCATCGATGGTTTGTGCGGGAATATTTAATATCCCGTTACTCAAGAGGCGGGGAGCCACCGGAAAGAAACGATCTACGCCGGTAGGCTGATTGAAGCGGAAGCCTGTCAGCGCCTCGTGATGATCGCCGGCAGCAATGAGTAGCTTATTGAGCCGATTGATGTGGGCGCCGTCACAATGGATATCCAGGTGGCTGTAAAAAGCATGACGGATAAAAGCACCTTTCCTGCTGGCGATACCAAAGCGCCGGGATGCGCGGCGGGTAGCAGCCGTTTGCTGCACGCTTTCGGGCATGGAGCGCAGGAAGTAGTTGCCATTGCGCTTATACCCAATGAGAGAACCGAGTTTTCCCGTAAAGGGAATGATAGACATTTGTTTTGCCATGAGAGATTATTTTGATTACTATAAATATAACATAATCCGGGGAACCAGTTTTCGGGGCAGATTGAAGATTATCTAAAGCCAGTGTATTGCTTATTGTATAATATTCAAGGATAATTCGATGGGGATTTGAGAATGGCAAACGCGAGTGTATTGGCCTTTAGAGAATATTGAAAAAGATATTCTCCAGGTTGAAACCTTGATCCAATAAAATGTAAGGAGGTCAGAGCTCCCTGGACATTATAAATGCTGAAGCCCAGTTGTGCCTACGTTTACGGGCATAAAAAAAGGCCATCTTCCGATGACCTTTTTTCTGTGGTGTGAGCCGGGATCGAACCGGCGACACAAGGATTTTCAGTCCTTTGCTCTACCAACTGAGCTACCGCACCATCCTTTTTTGTTGCCCTCTCTCGTGAGGGGATTGCAAAAGTAATACAATCTTTTGAATTGCAAAATATTTTTTCAAAAAATTTATAAAATCACTTTTTCGTGCAGAATACCGCTCCACAATTCATGCCGCCAAAACAGCGACTGTTGGGCGTATTCACCGGCCTCCCGCCATTTATTTTCATCTGCTCCACAAAGTTCGTTGACCATTTGCATCGCCAGTTGACTATGGTGATCGCCATCTACTTCTATGTGTCTTTCGAGATAATAAATGAAGGTATCGAGCTTGCCAGGAAACTTCTGATCCAGGTCTTTTACCAATGCCAAGAACATATCAGGAATAAGATCTTCGCGGCCGAAAGTAAATACTGCTGCCATGATATGTGCCTTACCGGTAGCAACCACATCAAAAGTAAAGCCTAAAAAGCCCTTTACAGCCTTAGGAAGGGACGATTTTTCCAAAATGCTTTGGATAGACTTCCCGGCTTTTACATCGGCTATAATCGTCTTTATATTGCCGATATCGGCACCTGCCTGTTGCATGGCCTGCTCGTACAGTTCAAAGTGGCTGCAGCGGTTACCTGCTTTATCCACATCACTTTCTTCGCCGGTTACAATTTCATTGATGAGATACCGGGTGGCCGCATTGCCAACGGGCACCCAGGGAACGTTTACACAGGTAAGCTGTTGTTGTAATCCTTTGAGTAGCGACATGAAATCCCAAACGGCATAAACATGGTACTGCATAAAGGTACGTACGTCTTCCAGTGTTTGCAGCTCCGCATATAACGGGTGCTCCACTACTTTCTGCCTGTTGGAGGCAATGGTTTCCTGTATTTGTTTGATACTCATTTTGTATGCTTTGATACTGATAAAAAACGGCTTAGTTGCCGTATACTACCAGGAATTTAATACGCATCAGTTTCAGCTGTTCCAGCGTATAATCGTTTTCAATCAGCTCTTCTCTTGCCAATGCCAGGCTGGAGGTTTCACAACCTTTGAAGTACTCCATGATTTCATCCTGGGCATAGTCATCCAGCTCTTCATCCAGGCAATAGTCGATGTTTAATTTGGTACCACTGGCAACAATGGTTTCCATTTCATCGAGTAATTGTGAAAGGGAGAGTTCTTTATTTTTGGCGATGGTTTCCAGCGGTATTTTCTTATCGATGTTCTGGATAATAAATACTTTCATACCGCTTTTGTTCACCACGCTTTTCATGACAAAGTCGTCCGGTTTGGTGATGTTGTTTTCTTCTACATACCTGGTGATGACATCCACAAACTGCTTACCATAACGAACCGCTTTACCTTTACTTACGCCCTGGATCTTTTCCAGTTCCTGAACGGTGGTAGGGTATTGGGTGGCCATGTCTTCCAGGGAAGTTTCCAGGAAGATAACGAAAGGAGGGAGGTTCTTTTCTTTCGCCACTTTTTTACGCAGTTCTTTCAGCATTTCAACTAATGCAGGATCTGCGGAGGCCTGTGCTTCTGCTGCTGCTTCATCTTCATCATCCATGGCGTCTGCATCAAATTGATGATTCAGGGCCACCATAATGGAATATGGTTTTTTGAGGAATTGGGTGCCTTTGTCAGTGACTTTCAGCAGGCCATATTCTTCTATATCTTTTTCTATCAGTCCCTCCAGCATCATCTGACGCATCAGGGAATTCCAGAAATGTGCATCATCTTCTTTGCCTTCTCCAAACACTTCCAGCTGATCGTGGCGGTAGGTGTTGATCTGAGGGCTTGTTTTGCCGGTGATGATGTTGATCACGTATTCGCTGCCGAAACGTTCTTCGAGCGCGCGAATGGCTTTCAGCATGATCACTACCCGGTTTTTCACTTCTATTTTTTCTTTGGGATTGCGGCAGTTATCGCATTGACCGCAGTTTTCCGTTTCGAAGTGTTCTCCGAAGTAGTGGAGAATCACCCGGCGGCGGCATACCGCGCTTTCAGCATAGGCTACGGTTTCGTTGATGAGTTGTGCGCCCATTTCACGTTCGCTGAGCGATTTATCCCGCATCAGGTGTTCCAGTTTCTGCACATCCTTGTGGGAGTAATAGCAGATACAGATACCTTCCAGTCCGTCTCTGCCGGCGCGGCCGGTTTCCTGGTAATAGTTTTCCAGGCTCTTTGGAATATTGTAGTGGATTACGAAGCGTACATCCGGCTTGTCTATCCCCATACCAAAGGCGATGGTGGCTACAATCACTTCTGTATCTTCATGGAGGAACATGTCCTGACGCTGGGCCCTGGTAGTAGGGTCCAGGCCTGCATGATACGCCACTGCTTTTATGCCGTTGGCGACCAGCATATCTGCCAGTTCTTCTGTGGTTTTACGGTTGAGCGTGTAGATAATACCGCTTTTACCTTTATGTGAGTGAATAAACTTAACGATATCCTTATTGGTTTGCTCCTTTTTACGTTTGGTCCTGATTTCATAATACAGGTTTGGACGGTTAAAGGAAGAAATAAAGATGCTGGCTTTATTCAGGGCCAGGTTCTTTACAATATCGCTCTGTACCTTAGGGGTAGCAGTAGCGGTAAGCGCGATGATAGGCAGGTTATCGCTGATCTGGTCTATCATTTCCTTCAAACGGCGGTATTCCGGTCTGAAATCGTGTCCCCATTCAGAAATACAGTGTGCCTCATCTACGGCAATAAAGGAAATCTCCAGTTCCTTGAAGAAATCCAGGTTTTCCTGTTTAGTGAGCGTTTCGGGTGCCACATATAACAGCTTGGTTTTGCCCGCTGTCAGATCTGCCCGCACTTTTTTTATCTGCGCCTTGGATAAGGTGGAGTTTAAAAAGTGGGCCACATTGTCTTTACTGCTGTAGCCTCTTACCAGATCTACCTGATTTTTCATCAGGGCAATAAGTGGTGACACAATCAGCGCACAACCTGGACTCATTAACGCCGGTAGTTGGTAGCATAGTGATTTACCTCCACCAGTTGGCATTATAACAAAAGTATCTTTGCCTGAGAGGATGCTATTTATAATTTTTTCCTGATTTCCTTTAAAGGAATCGAACCCGAAGTGTTCGCGTAATGCATCCATCAAACGTTCCTTAACAACAGCCATTGCATTCAAATTTTAACTCTAAAGAACCAACAAATGACGAAATAATTTTATATGTTTTTTAGGGGACACGAAGTTACTTAAAAAAGCGCGGAGTATCAATATAAATTACATAACAGCACCAGTGCTGACTAAAAAATGATAAATTTGTAATTCGTCATGAAAAGGAATCAAACTATCAATATAGGAGACGTAGCCAAACGCACAATTGCCATGGAGGCATCAGCTATTAATGATTTGCAACAGTTTATAGATGCAGATTTTGAGAAAGTTGTTGAAAAGATCGCGCAATGTGAAGGACGGCTGGTAGTAACCGGCATCGGTAAAAGTGCCATTATTGCCCAAAAAATAGTGGCCACATTTAATTCTACCGGCACCCCCGCACTTTTCATGCACGCAGCGGATGCGATTCATGGAGATCTGGGGATGATCAGAGAGGAAGATATCGTAATGTGTATCTCAAAAAGCGGTACTTCTGCTGAAATAAAGGTACTGGTTCCCCTTGTGAAGAATTTTGGCAACATACTCGTCGCCATGGTGGGGAATACAAGCTCGTTTTTAGCCCAGGAAGCCGATTTTGTACTCAACACCACTGTTAGTCAGGAAGCCTGCCCTAATAACCTCGCACCCACCACCAGCACCACTGCACAGTTGGCAATGGGAGACGCACTGGCGGTATGCCTGATAGAATGGCACGGATTTACGGCTGCTGACTTTGCAAAATTCCATCCCGGTGGGGCCCTGGGAAAGAAGTTGTATCTTAAAGTAGGGGATCTCAGCAAACAACATCAATCCCCACAGGTACTGCTAAACAGCTCCTTAAGAGAAGTAATTGTGGAAATATCCTCCAAAATGCTGGGGGTAACCGCAGTGGTGGATGAAAAAGGATTATTAAAAGGCATTATTACAGATGGTGACCTGCGCAGAATGCTGGAGAAAGATGTTCCTACAGCAGCTGTAACGGCCAAAGATATAATGTCGCTGCACCCAAAAATGATTCAGCAGGATCAGCTGGCTATCAACGCACTTGAAATGATGCGTCAGCACGATATAACCCAACTGCTGGTAATGGACGGAGAGCGATATCAAGGTATTATTCACTTACATGATTTAATCAGAGAAGGAATTATTTAGAAATGACACAGCTGAACAGCCATTTTTATGTGGCAATAATGGCAGKGGGTATAGGCAGCCGCTTCTGGCCCCACAGCCGCACAGACAATCCCAAGCAGTTCCTGGACATCCTGAACACAGGGAAAACCCTGCTCCAATGGACTTATGAACGCTTCGCGCAGTTCATCCCAAAGGAAAATATTTTTGTGGTTACCCATCACCAGTATAACAGCAAGGTGAGCGATCAGTTACCTGAATTGCCTGCTGCCAATATTGTGAGTGAACCTTCCCGCAAAAATACAGCTCCATGCGTTGCTTATATCTCCCATAAAATCCATAAACAGGACCCGCTGGCCAATATCATTTGTGCCCCGGCAGATCACCTGATCATGGATGGACCTGCTTTTACCAACGCATGCCTCAACGCACTGCTGTTTGTACAAAAAAACAGTGCCCTGCTAACATTGGGTATTAAACCCACCAGACCCGATACCGGCTATGGCTACATTCAGTTTGAACCTCAACAGGTGTCCGACAATGTATACCAGGTAAAAACATTCACAGAAAAACCTAACCTGGAACTGGCTAAAACCTTCCTCCAGAGTGGCGATTTCCTCTGGAATGCCGGCATCTTTGTATGGAATGTGAAAACGATCCTGGCAGCATTTAAACAATACCTGCCAGAAATAGATGAACTGTTTGAACAGGCTACACCAGCACTCAATACCCCACAGGAGAAAGAAGTGATGGAAAAGGTATACCCACAGTGTACCAACATCTCTATCGACTATGGTATCATGGAAAAAGCCAGTAACGTTTATGTCATCCCCTCCAACTTCGGATGGAGCGACCTCGGTACCTGGGCTTCCGCTTACGAAAACCTGGAAAAAGATTATCTGGGCAACGCGGTTCAGGGCAAAAACGTAGTGGTAATAGATGCTACCAAGTGTATGGTAAAAGTACCCAACGATAAACTGGTACTGCTGCAGGGACTGGATGAGTTCATCGTAATAGATACTAACGATGTATTACTCATCTGTAAAAAAGAAAATGAACAACAGATCAAAGAATATGTAGGAGAAATAAAACGCAATAAAGGCGAAAAATTCCTCTAAAGTTTTTCATTTTTTTGATATTGAAATTTAGATATTTAGCTGCTGAAAGCAACTTGCTTTGCTACTAAATGCCTAAATTTCAATATCAAAAAAAATATAAATGGTCTCTAAACTGCCCAATGTAGGCACTACTATATTTACCGTCATGTCCGCATTGGCGGCCACCCACAAAGCCATTAACCTCTCCCAGGGATTTCCGGATTACGATTGCAGCGATGAGCTGAAAGCGATGGTGAATGAAGCCATGCAACAAGGCCATAACCAGTATGCCCCCATGCCGGGACTGATGCCACTCAGATCCGCCATCGCAGAAAAAATCAGTCACCTTTACCAGCAATCCGTTAACCCGGATACGGAAATCACCATTACCCCGGGAGGTACTTACGCCATCTTCACCGCTATTGCTACGTGTATTCATCCCGGTGATGAAGTGATCATTTTTGAACCTGCATACGACAGCTATATTCCCARCGTATTGGTAAACGGGGGCATACCTATCCTGATATCGCTTTCATTTCCTGATTACCGTATTAACTGGGCGGAAGTACGCAGCAAGATAACTCCCAGCACAAAAATGATTATGCTGAACACCCCGCATAATCCTACCGGAAGTATTTTACAGGAAAACGATATACAGGAGCTGGAAAAGCTGGTGGCAGAATTTAACCTACTGGTATTATCTGATGAAGTATATGAACACCTGATATTTGACGGTGCCACCCATCATAGCATTTTGCGTTACCCGGCTATTTACCGCAACAGTTTTGTTACTTTTTCCTTTGGCAAAGTATTTCATAATACCGGCTGGAAAATGGGCTACTGTGTGGCACCGGAGCACCTGATGAAAGAGTATAGAAAAGTGCATCAATATCTCTGCTTCTCTGTAAATACCCCCATGCAATATGGCCTGGCCAAATTCCTGGAAACACCTTCGCACTACCTGGAGCTGCCGGCGTTTTACCAGCAAAAAAGAGATTATTTTCTACAACTGATGAAAGATACCCGGTTTACTCCGCTATCCAGCGAGGGAAGCTATTTCCAGCTGATGAAGTACGACCGGATTTCGGAAGAAGGAGATAAAGATTTTGCGATCCGCATGACCAAAGAATTTGGTGTAGCGGTGATCCCGGTATCAGCATTTTACCAGGACGGAAAAGATGATCATGTGATCCGTTTTTGTTTTGCTAAAAAGCAGGCCACACTTGAACAGGCTGCTGCAAAACTCCTGCACATATAAAGCCCCGGGGCTGCAAATAAAAAAAGGAGGCTGTTAATAACTGTTTGATCAATTGCCTTTAAATAAATTGATCAAACGGGTTATTAATGCCTCCCTCTTTTTTATGAAAAAGCAAATTTATTCCCGGCAATAAAAGGCGTTTTATTAAACGGCCACGGCTGCTGCTGGTTCAGCGGGTCTGYTGTTTTCCAGGATAAGCGTGTTCTCCTTGAAGCTCACGATACCAGTTTCTACATCATACACTGCCCCGATGATGCCAACTTCTCCTTTCTGGATCATTTCACGCAGAATATTGCTTTGTTCCATAATGGCCTGTACAGAACGTTCTACGTGTATATTGTTTACCGCCTCCACAAACTTACTGTTATGTGAATTACGGTCGTTTTTTACTGTTTTTTCTGCAAAAACGGCGGGTGCTATTTTATTCAGTAATCCGGTGAGGTTGCCCATTTCTATAGCATCGCAGGCTCCTTTAATGGCGCCACATTTGGTATGGCCTAATACCACTATGAATTTTGAACCGGCTACTTTGCAGGCATATTCGAGGCTACCGAGTACGTTATCTGAAATAACGCCACCGGCTAAACGAATGCTGAAGATATCGCCCAGTCCCTGGTCAAAAACCAGTTCTGCGGAAGTACGGGAGTCCATGCAGCTTACAATAGCCGCCATGGGCCACTGTCCGTCAGAGGTATCATTCACCATCTGCAGCAGGTTACGGTTCAGGCGAAGGTTATCTACAAACCGGCTGTTGCCGGCTTTCAGTAATTCTAAAGCCTTTTTAGGTGTTATATTGGATTGAGATATTTTATTGAGTGTTTTCATGATTGTCATTTTTTAAAATTGAAAAAACATGAACGGATAAAAGCATGGTGTTCCGTTTACATTTGAATCGGCGCGGAGGCGTATGCCCCGGATATTAGTTTAACTGCAATTCTTTCAGCAACTCTTTATGGTTACCGGAAGAAATCGTGTGTACCTGAGGAGACGTCAGCCTGGATTGCTCTTCGGCTGTGAGATCGGGTGTATTTTGAATATTATACACCGTTTTAAACCCCGTCAGGATTACTTTGATATTTTTTTGTGGTGCTTTGATGTCTTTGAATTCGCGAATGGTTTGCAGTACATCAAAATCTATATACGCTGTTTTGTGTGCATCTATAACCAGCGTGATATTATCGGGCATATGATCCAGGGTGAGCAGGATGCTGGCTTTATTCAGGAAAGAAACTTCCTGGGCCAGTTCCAGACGGATGCTGTCGCCGCTATGGTATTTTTCCTTGCGGAAATAATAGGAGCTTTTCATATTACCACGTAAAATGGCCAGTACGCTTACAACCATACCGAGTGCAATACCGATCAGCAGATCAGTAAACACAATCGCCACAACAGTAACCGCAAATGGCACCCACTGGTATTTACCGTTTTTAAACATCTCTTTAAAGATGGAGATCTTGCACAATTTATACCCGGTTACGAGCAATACTGCGGCGAGTGTAGCCAGCGGAATTTTATTTAATACTACGGGAATCAGCGCAGCACAAATCAAGAGTAATGCACCATGTATCATGGTAGACATTTTTGTTTTACCACCAGCGTTGATGTTGGCGCTGGAGCGAACGATCACAGAAGTGATAGGCAAGCCACCAATTAAACCGCTCACGATATTACCAATACCCTGGGCTTTCAGCTCACGGTTAGGAGAGGTGTAGCGTTTCATTGGATCCAGTTTATCGGTTGCTTCCACATTCAGTAATGTTTCTACAGAGGCTACAATCGCAATGGTTACCCCGATAATCCACACTTCTTTATTAGTGATAGCGTTGAAGTTGGGGAAGGTGAACTGGTTTACGAAATCACCAARGCTGGCAGGTACCGGTAGGGATACCAGGTGATTAGATCCCAGTGCCAGCAGCTCGCTGCCGGAAAATGCTATATTCAGCAAAATGCCGGTAATTACTGCTACCAGCGGCGCTGGCACTACATTGAGTTTCGGGATCTTGCTCCAGTACAGAATAATGAAAATGGATATAATGGTAATCAGTGTTGCACCAATGCTGATATGATTAACAGCAGAAAGCAGGGCACTGAAAGTATTGTCGCCATCTACCTGGAAAAAGGTAAAGTCACCTTCTGTGTTGGCATCATAGCCAAAAGCATGGGGCAATTGTTTCAGTATAATAATAATACCAATGGCCGTAAGCATCCCTGTGATAACATTGGAAGGGAAGTAGTTGGCTACTGTACCGGCTTTTATCAGACCCAGTATCAGTTGAAGCACTCCGGCAATAACCACAGCGAGCAGGAATACGTCGAACGCGCCTAACTTGGTAATTGCTACCAGTACTACTGCAGTAAGACCGGCCGCAGGGCCGCTTACACTCAATTGCGAGCCGCTCAGGAAGCCGATGACCAGGCCACCCACGATACCGGAAATCATACCGGCAAACAGGGGTGCTCCAGAGGCCAGTGCTATGCCAAGGCACAGTGGCACCGCAATGAGGAAAACAACAAGGCCGGCAGAGAAGTCGCCTTTTATATTAGAGAATAATGATGTTTGCTTGTTCATAAAATAAGCTTTTCCGTTAAGGGATCGCATTTCCGGATAGCAGCATTTGCCGCAACCGTGGAAACAATCAGATAGAATAACACTACCGTTGGGGACTCGATACACGTATCACGATAACGGATACACGAATTCCAGGTAGTAATTGAATGAATAAATAAAAAGAATAGAAAAATCAGCGGTTGTGATTACAACTGCTTTGCGAATTATGCGATATGCATATTGGGAGGGGGGGCGTGTATTTCCTGAGCAGGGTTGCTTGGAATATCTTCCATTAAATGATATTGTAGAATACCAATAATGAGCAGTGGGTTAAATTGAACTTCATCAAACTGCTTGCAGAATTTCAGTTCCTTGGCAATTTTGATATGATCTCCACCACAATCAACAGGATGCTCTTCCACAATCTGATTATTAAACAGCAGTTTCCCTACTTCCTTGATTGGAAGTAATTGAGACACCATTAGTGCCAAAAGGAATATGCCGATAATTTTCTTCATGTGTATTTTACGCTTGTACAAATGTAATTGAGGGAAAGCACAAATTGCGATTTGTAGCCATTAAAAAAATGTTAAAGCAATTTAACACTAAAAACGCTTATTTCAACCAAATTTCCATTTATCCCTATTAAATGCCGTTCATCACTTTTGTCGCTATCGGCTCTATTATTGTTTTTTTAGGAAGATGCTTAGCTGTATTGCTTTTTACTCCTTTTTCGGGTAACCTTCTAAACAAGTTATTTTGCTTTCTATGGTATTCGGCATTGCATAGTAGTAAATATTCCCTACTTTTGTATCGTACAATTGAAATAATAGCTATTACAACTATAACTGATCAGAAACCACCATTAAGAAAAAAAACTAAAGCTCACTTGCCATGAACATTGATAACACACAATCGCAGATGAGGAAGGGAGTGCTGGAGTTTTGCATATTGTCCATCATTAAGCAAGGGGAAGCTTACCCGTCAGATATCATCGAAAAGATGAAAGAAGCGAAGCTGGATATCCTGGAGGGCACCCTTTATCCTTTATTAACAAGATTGAAAAATGCAGAGCTACTCACGTATCGCTGGGTAGAAAGCAGTTCAGGTCCTCCAAGAAAATATTTTTCCATGACAGATAAAGGGGAGGCCTTTTATCAGGAACTGGAAAGCACCTGGAACGAACTGGCTAATGCAGTGCATCAACTAACACAAAGCAGTACCCCTCTGTAAGAGAAGACTTACCTAAAACCTAAATGAACTAGTAATGAAAAAGATAATCAATATAAACCTGTCGGGCCGACTTATCCCCATCGAGGATAGTGCGTACGAGATACTTAGCCAGTATCTGGGTAGCCTGAAGAAATATTTTTCGAAAGAGGAAGGTGGTGATGAAATTGTGTCTGACATTGAAAGCCGTATTGCCGAAGTTTTCCATGATATACTGAAGAAAGGCGCACATTGCATTACAGACGCAGACGTAACCGCGGTAAAAGCTTCCATGGGCACACCAGAGCAATTTGATGATGCTTCCGGAGAAGGAACTAAACAACAACAAAGAGATGACGCTTCAGACGCAGGATATATACCTCGTCCCCGCAAGCGTCTGTACCGCGATCCGGAAAACAAAGTACTGAGTGGTGTATGTAGCGGTTTGGGTGCTTATTTTAATATTGATCCGGTGATCTTCCGCATCATCTTCGCCCTGCTGGCCATCGGTGGTTTTGGTACCGGTATCCTCGTATACTTCATTCTCTGGATAGCTACTCCGTCTGCTGATACCGCAGCGGAGAAGCTGGAGATGAGAGGCGAAAGAGTAGATCTGAATAATATCAGATCTACCATCCAGGATGAGTTAAATCATATGAAAGGCCAGGTGAAAAATGTAGGAGAAGATATCCGAAATTTTTCGCAGGGCCGCGGCAAGCAAGTAGGTAGTGATATTGAACGCTTTTTTGTGAACCTGGCAAGTGGATTAGGTAAAGTGTTGGTAGCCGTTACCAAGGGGTTCTTTTATTTCTTTGCTGTAGTAATGCTGATCTGCCTCATCGTGGTAGGAATAGCTATGGCAGTATCTTCCGCGGCCCTTTTCCCCTTGAAAGATCTTTTCCTCAGTGGTGCTCAGAACTTCTTCATATGGCCAGCCATCGGCTTACTGATTGGTATTCCGATTGTGGCACTGGTTATATTTATTATCCGTAAACTCACAGGTGTAAGAGAAACAAACCGTTATGCCGGCTACACTTTGATGTTCCTTTGGTTGCTCGGACTGGCTTTTGCAGCCATAGTGGTATCCTCAGTAGTGAAAGACTTCAGAAGACCCGCTACAGAAACGGAAACAATAGCCATTCAACAGCCATCTAAGGGTAAACTGATCCTGAAAAAGGCACCCGGTGGTATCCTGACGGAAGGAGATGATGATATGCATTTCGGTTTCTTCGATGACCATTTGCTGGTAGCCGATGATACTGTGCTCATTAACTACATCCGAATAAGAGTGGAAAAAAGCCCGAACGACAGCTTTGGCGTAGAAGTGTCCCGCTTTTCAAGAGGCCGCAACGTACAACAGGCCAAAGAACTGGCACATGATATCGCATTCCGTTTGAATCAGAACGACTCTATCCTGTACCTGCCGGAAGGATTCTCCCTGTCTCCGCATTCTAAATACCGCGGCCAGCGTGTTACGGTAACCATCAGAGTACCGGTAGGCAAGAACATAGAAATAGATCGCGAAGTATATCGCAACTATTCCTTCAGCCGGTATAGCTCTGATGATGATAACTGGGATAACGATGACTATAATAATGACGGTGAAGGTCCGCTTAATCTGAAAATGACACCAGATGGTACGAATGACCTCAACGAACCTAAGCCAGCCCCTCAAAAAGAGCACAATGACTCCACAGGAGAAGGATATCGTTACAAAGGCCCATCTGCTCAAAATGCAGTCAAAGCAGTCAAAAAGACCCCGGCATTAGACGGAAGCGTTTCTTTCCTGGCCTTTCTGATGGTGAATAAATACAACAGCTAATAGCATCATTGCTCAATTATAAATCAAGTGAAGTGAAAACGCCGCCATGTTTTCACTTCACTTTTTTTTAACATACCCTTTCCGAGATTTTCCCGATCGGATCATTCATCCCTATGATTAATGTTTAACTTTGCCTATTCAGCACATAATATTAAATAATAGGATAAGATAAGGAATGCAGGCTCCCATAAACATCGCGCTGGTAGGAAATCCGAATAGTGGTAAAAGTTCCCTTTTTAATGCGCTCACCGGCTTAAACCAGAAGGTGGGCAATTTCCCGGGAGTAACGGTAGATAAGAAAACCGGAACAGCTCAGATAGTACCTGGCGTCACCGCCAATATCATTGACCTGCCCGGAACCTATAGCCTGTACCCCAAAAGCGCAGACGAATATGTGACCTATGATGTGCTGATTAATCAGAACAGCAATGATACCCCCCGCCTGGTTATTATAGTGGCGGATGCTTCCAACCTGAAACGTAATCTCCTCTTTTGCTCCCAGATCATCGATCTTAAGATTCCAGTTATCATTGGCCTGACCATGATGGACATTGCACGCAAAAAAGGAGTGGAAATAGATCTGGACGGACTGGAAAGAGAATTAGGCGTACCTGTAGTGGCCATTAATCCACGTAAGAATAAAGGCGTTACAGAAATTAAAAAAGTAATAGACCTGGCTATACGTTCACAATACAGAACGCCGCCCAGAGATTTTATCAATAACAGCGCACTGGCCAGAGAGGTGATTGAAGAAGTGAAGAAAGCTGCACCCGCCTGTAAAAGCGATTACGGCGCTTTACATATAGCCGTGAACGTAGATGAACTGTCATTTATCAACAGTAGTGAGAAACGGGCCATCAAAAATGCACTGCAAACATACCAGTTCAATAAAACCAAGATACAGGCAGAAGAAATTATGCAACGATATGCCCGCATCAAGCATATCATGAAGGCAACGGTAGTGGAAAATGATCCGCTGCAAAAACAATTGCGTTCAGAAAAAATTGATGACCTGTTGCTGCATCGTTTCTGGGGATACGCCATTTTACTGGGGGTGATGTTCCTCCTGTTTCAGAGCATTTTCTGGCTGGCTTCTTATCCAATGGACTGGATTGAAGGCAGTTTTGGCGCGCTGAGTGGATGGTTAAGCAGTACGCTACCCGATAATAAAGTCACCGACTTCTTCATAAATGGTATACTGGCGGGTATCAGCGGTTTTGCCGTATTTATCCCCCAGATCATGATCCTCTTTGGGCTGATCACCATCCTGGAAGATACCGGCTACATGGCCCGTATCAGCTTTTTAACCGATCGCTTAATGCGACAGGTAGGATTGAATGGTAAGTCTGTAATGCCGCTGATCAGTGGTGTGGCTTGTGCGGTGCCGGCAATTATGGCTACGCGTACCATTGAAAATAAAAAAGAACGGCTCATCACCATCATGGTGACACCATTAATGAGTTGCTCTGCCAGGTTGCCTATTTACACCATGATGATTGCGCTGGTTATTCCGGACAAACGTGTGTTTGGTATTCTCGGCTTACAAGGCCTTATCATGATGGGATTATATCTGCTGGGCTTCTTCATGGCCATCTTTATTGCTGCTGTCATGAAGTTGTTTGTGCGCATTAAGGAGAAAAGTTATTTTATCATGGAATTGCCGGTGTACCGCTCACCACGTTGGGCAAACGTTGGTACCACCATGGTAGAAAAAGCAAAAATATTTGTTAGAGATGCCGGTAAAGTGATTGTAGTCATATCCGTGATCTTATGGTTCCTGGCCTCTTATGGCCCCGCCAGCAGAATGCAGCCGGTACACCAGAAATACGAACAATTATTATCCAAGGTAGCTCCGGACTCAAAGGAAGCCACCATATTGAATAAAGAATTCCAATCGGCCAGGTTATCTAACTCTTATGCGGGAGTATTGGGTCATGCTATTGAACCGGCCATCCGCCCCCTGGGTTTTGATTGGAAAATAGGCATTGCACTGATCACCTCTTTCGCCGCCCGTGAAGTATTTGTAGGCACCATGGCTACTCTTTACAGTGTGGGAGAAGATCCCGAAAATAATAATGCCACATTGCGCGAGAAGCTGTCTTCCGCCACCTGGCCTGACGGAGCGCCTGTATATACGCTGGCTTCCGGGTTGTCGTTAATGCTTTTCTATGCATTTGCGATGCAGTGTATGAGCACCATGGCGATTGTTAAACGGGAAACGAAATCGTGGAAATACCCCGTGATACAGCTTGTATACATGACTGCACTGGCCTATGTTTGCAGTTTCATCATCTTTAATATCTTCAAATAATATCTTGTACATTGCATTTATAGTTAATCGTAAATGCATTGTTTATGAAATTACTCTGTTACAGCTTTTGTCTGTTATTTGCGCTCCCCCTAATGGCACAAACAGCCGTAGACTCTTCACAACTGATGAAGGACATACGCACGCTTTCTGCAGATAAATTTGAAGGCCGTAAAGCCGGCTCCCGCGGCAGCCGCATGGCACAGTTTTACATCATCGACCGCTTTAAGAAATCAGGCCTTGCTGCCTACCACGACACCTACGAATATTCATTCTATTTCCAGGAAGGGGATAAGAAGATAATGGGCACTAACCTGTACGGCTATATTCCTGGTAAGTTAAGTACCGTAATAGTGATCTCTGCACATTATGACCATCTGGGTATAAAAGCCAATGCCAATAGCACCGATTCAATCTATAACGGAGCAGACGATAACGCTTCCGGTGTAGGTGGATTGCTGGCGATGGCAGCGTACTTTAAAAAACATCCTCCCCGTTATACCCTGATCTTTGCTGCACTGGATGGAGAAGAAGAAGGCCTGCAGGGCGCGAAGGCTTTTGTAGCACAACCTCCTGTACCAGTCACGCAAATCCGCCAGAACATTAATATGGACATGATTGCCCACAACGACAAAAACGAATTGTATGTATGTGGTACGTTTCAATTTCCTGACACAAAGAAATATATTGATGAGATAGCTGCTCATAGCGGCGTGCAGCTAATTGCCGGTCATGATAAGCCGGATAGCGGCGCAGAGGACTGGACCCGGCAAAGTGATCAGTACGAATTCTTTAAACAAAAAATCCCCTTCCTGTACTTTGGTGTAGAAGATCATCCTGATTATCATCATGCATCGGATGAGTATACACGAATTAATCATTCCTTCTATTACAGGGCAGTGCAGACAATTTTAGATGTAGTGAAAAAGATGGACAGTGATATGCCAGAGAATAAATATAGTGGGGCAAAAACAATGTAGTGGTTTTACGGATGCAGCCATTTTTTCCGTAGAAGTATTACGCGATAAAATGGCTGCATCCGCAAACAGTTTCCTATTTTTTGAATGTTTGAATCATGCCTTTAAAGTGAGTGGCATCCAATCTGTTAGCCGATGTACGGGCTAATCTGTTCCCGATAATTTTGGCGGAACGTCCCAGAGATGCAGCCGGTACGCCCATATCTACCAGTGAAGCCCGCAGCAAAGGATCTGCTAAATTTCCCCAGTCAGTAGTGTAGTCATCATCTGCCAAAACCTGTGGTTTTAAACCAGTGAAATAATCTCCTTCACCAGCGGCATTTTTAGTCTGAAAATTCACCGCGTACATGTCATAGCTACCAAAGGAGATGCTGATGAATCCAACAGGTTTGCCGTAAGTCGTATCGCCCACCAGTTTGGTTGTCATGGCTGGTTTCAGCACATTATACAGCATTTCGCTGGCAGACACCGTATTTCTTGTTACCAGGAAGTTGATCTTATTCAGTTCCAGTGCGCCTTCTTTTTGGAATTTAGCTGTTTTATATGTGGTGGCTTCCGCATAGAAAATATCTGTCCAGTTACGGGTAGGATAATAAGGGAGGGCCTTCATGTTTCTGAAATAACTACTGTAGTTATTGGTATTCACGTTGTTATTAAAATATTGGGAATACATCTCTGTATTCGATTTGGCAGCGGGCACCAGTTTGTTGGCCAGGTATTCGGCTGTTTCCAGCAGTCCGCCGCCATTGTACCGCAGGTCAATAATAACCTGTTTTACGCCTGCTTTCGCAAAGGAATCAAAGGTGGTATCGATCGCTGTTTTTACATCTGCCAATGCGAGGAAGTTGTTGAAAACGAAATAGCCGATTTTGGTACCATTGAAATCATATAAATGGGAATAAAGAACAGGGTTCACTTTGTATTCGGCCGCGGTTAACGTGTTTTGCTGCGGCGTGTTATCTGGTTTGAGAAAGCCAAAGGTCGCACTGGCGCTGGCAAAAGCATTATTCAACAGTTCATCCGTTGTGCCGTCGCCATATTTAAAACTGGTAACACCATTTACAGCAGTCAGTTTCCATCCGCGTTTGATGCCGGCTTTGTCTGCCGGAGAGCCGGGATATACATACACTACATACAAGGTAGTTTGGGTCTGATAGCCTACTTCAAAGCCTATATCACCTGCAATTCCTTGCTGGAGTACCCGGGAGGTACCTCCGTTATCCAAAAAGCTGTATCTGTCCAGGAGGTTGTTGGCATTATCTTTTTTATAGGACATTAAAGCTTTAAACATCGCCTTGGGCGTTGAGTAGCTGTTGGGTTTGAAAGTGCCCGAATCAGGCAAAGCATCCGTCCACAGGTAAATGTCTTTGGAGATAAAGAAGATGCTGTCATTAATACTTTTCGCCGAACCGTTATTATTGTCATCGGGATTCCGGTTCCGGCCGCTGTTATTGTCCTTGTTACAGGCGGACAGCAGAAAGAGCATAAAAAGGCCTGTGGCCAGTGTTGGGTAAAATTGGCTAGATCGCATGTATTCCTGTTTTGTGCAGTATAACCGGTATGGCTAAACGCAAGGGCATAGATATTTCGGTTCGGTTCTAAAAGCTCATCTTTTCAATACCCAGTTCTTCAGGCAGTACGCCATTATTTCTAAGGCCTACATTCACTTTGTCCCGCCAGCGTAGTTGGGCCGCCGGATTCAGGCCGTGATTGGTTTCCTGGTCAAACTTGTATTGTAGCCGGTTCATTTCCCGGAATGATTGAAGATACTGATATTGTATGATACTATCATAGTCATCGCGGTTAAGGGCCGTTTGCCGGAGCTTTTGTTTGAACCGTTCTACCACCAGCCGGGTGATGTCGAAATGGAGTTGTTCATGGGCCAGTGCGTAGCTGCTTTTGGCATCCGCTCTTACCCAGGACGCGCTTTTTATGAAAAACACCTGCAGGCGCAGGGTAATGCGCAGGGTATCATTTACCAGGTTACTATTGCCATCGTAGGCAAAGCTGGTATAGGCCACTGCGGCGCTGGGT
This sequence comes from Chitinophaga sp. 01L420, assembly GCF_056399985.1. NCBI lineage: Bacteria > Pseudomonadati > Bacteroidota > Chitinophagia > Chitinophagales > Chitinophagaceae > Chitinophaga > Chitinophaga sp. 01L420. The sequence goes on along the minus strand of NZ_JBFTSK010000002.1, from coordinate 388,478 downwards.
CCGGAAGGTGATGGTTTAGCCAGGAAATCATCCCACTGCAGTTTTCTATCAGGGGCATAAAAAATGGTATCTGAAACAGGGGAGGTGACGTCTTGTTTTTCCTCAAAATTCAGCTGTATTACGGTATAATGGCGGTGTTTCTCCGGAGAGGAACCCGGATGTTTGTGCCCGTGGGGCAGTAACAGCAAGCACAGTATAGCGGTGTTGGGTAGCATTGGTAAAATAGACCGGACTAAAATTACTGTAATGCCCGGCTATCTGTTTCACTGCGGGAAAATTTGGCGATTCTATAACATTTCTCCTGGTGGTTTTTGACAATGATTTCCGGCAAAAACGGGCTTTTTTCCGTAAATTACTTCCGACCAAAACAATCGCACTATGTACGGCGGTGGATATATTTTCGATGAACCCAACAGGAAACAGTTGAGGGAAGAAGAACAGCACGATGAGCCTGAAAAGCTCGCTGCATTTGAGGAACGTATTGCCAAAGGCGAAAAGATAGAACCTGGCGACTGGATGCCGGTGGAGTATCGCAGACAGTTGATACGCCTGATTGAACAACACGCTCACTCTGAAATTATTGGCGCATTACCGGAAGGCACGTGGATTACCAGGGCGCCGGGATTTAAGCGTAAACTGGCGTTAATAGCCAAAGTCCAGGATGAAATAGGCCATGGACAATTACTCTATAATGCCGCTGAAACACTGGGTAAATCCAGGGAGGCTATGATCAATGATCTCCTTAGCGGAAAATCAAAGTATTCTAACGTATTTAATTACCCGGCTGAGACGTGGGCGGACGTTGCGGTGATTGGATTTCTGATAGACGCAGCTGCTATTGTTAACCAGGTAGCCAATGCAAAAGGTTCTTACGGCCCCTATTGCAGGGCGCTGGAACGCATTTGTTATGAAGAAAGCTTCCACCTGAAACAAGGCCATGATGCTTTCATTGAACTGGCTACTGGTACGCCGGCACAAAAAGCCATGTTGCAAGATGCGCTGAACCGCTGGTGGCAGCCTATTATGCATTTCTTTGGTCCTCCCGATAAAACGTCGAGCCACAGTGAAAAACTGATGCAGTGGAAGGTGAAAATGGCCAGCAATGACGATATGCGCAATCAGTTCCTGGAGTCTTATGTTCCTAAAATATGGGAACTGGGAATGACATTGCCGGATCCGGCGCTGAAGAAAAATGCGGAAAGTGGTAAATGGGAATATACCGATCCGGACTGGGATGAGTTTTTCCGGGTCATCAATGGTGGCGGACCATGTAATGCAGAGCGTTTACAGGTGCGTAAATGGGCGGAAGAGCAAGGACGCTGGGTACGCAAGGCATTAATGAGACCCACTGAAAAAAGGGCCTTGCCGGTAGCATAGCGCATCTATTTTACTTTTTAAAAACCACTCAATAATTCATGTCGAACGATTCTTTAGATCCCCGCGTAAACAGGCTGAAACTCGGCGAAGCGGGAGAAGTAGTGAAAGTGGAGGAGGGGGAGAACTGGAATGTATACGAAGTATTTCACCAGGAAAAAAGGGGGGCACACCATGAACACGTAGGTTGTGTACATGCTCCGGATCCACAACTGGCGCTGGTATTCGCCAAAGAACAATTTGCCCGCCGCAAGAAATGTGTAAACCTCTGGGTGGTAAGAAGTGCGGATATACTTGCATTTGATGTGGAAGATGAAGATATGTTTGCCAACAATATGGAGAAAACTTATCGTGATGCCAGCGGATTTAAAGTGATGGAGAAGATCAATAAATTCAAACAATCCAAATGATTAATAACGCAGCAATAACGGATCTGATCATAAAAATGGCCGATGATGAACTGATTCAGGGACATCGGAATTCTGAATGGACAGGGTTAGGACCTGTGATGGAAGAAGACATTGCTTTTTCTTCTATGGCGCAGGATAAAATAGGCCATGCCTGGGCTTTGTACCGTATACTTCATGAAGATCTGGGGGGCGAGCATCCCGACAAGTTCGCGTTTTTGCGACCGGAGAAGGAGTTTAAGTCGGCCCACCTGGTGGAAATGCCGAATGGTGAATATGACTTCAGCCTGATACGTCATTTTCTGTTTGACCACGCTGAAACAATACGATACGAAAGTTTGCAGGACAGCAGCTTTGAACCATTCCGGCTACTCAGCAAAAAAGTAAAAGGTGAATTGAAATATCATACACTGCATGCCAATGCCTGGCTGATGCAGCTGAGCAATGCAGGAGAGGATAGCTATATCCGTATGCAGCAATCGTTGAATGATGCTATTGCATTGGCGGCCGGCCTGTTTGAAGTATCACCGGCACATGAAGCAGCCCTGATAGCAGACAAGGTATATCCCGGCGAAGTAGCACTCTATCATCGCTGGATGGATCGTATTTATCCGGTGTTGGTAAAGGCATCCCTGAATATCCCCGACATCAAAGACATTACACCCGTATTTGGTGGCCGGCAAGGTTTTCATACGGAACACCTGCAGCCATTGCTGAAAGAAATGAGCGAAGTGTTTAACCTGGATGCGGAGGCCAGCTGGTAAATAATGTCTCCCAAAATAACAATAGCAGCAGTATATGAATCGCTGGAGCATGTGATGGACCCGGAAATACCGGTGTTAAGTGTCATGGACCTGGGCATGATCACTGATGTGGATCTGGGTAGTACCGGCGTACACATCAAAATGATTCCCACTTTTGCTGCCTGTCCGGCAGTGAGTTATATTCAACATAATATAAAAACAACACTCGAAAGTGAACTCGGCATCGCCGTAAGTGTTGAAGTAGATAAACAAGTGCATTGGCAAAGCAACCGGATGACGCCTGCCGCCAAAGAAAAGTTGAAAAACTTTGGTATAGCGCCCCCGCAGGTATTGGCCGGAGAAGTGAGTGCAGAGCTCATGCTGGAGGTTCCCTGTCCGCATTGCGGCAGTCAGCAAACCTACCTGCGCTCTCCTTTTGGGTCTACACTTTGCCGGGCTATCCATTTTTGCAAGGCCTGCGGACAAGTGTTTGAGCAGTTCAAACCACTGGAATAAGCCTTATTTCTATGTTCCCGCTTTAAATACCTATTTTTACACGCATTATTGATGTCGCCATTGGCAATTTATACGATGAAACATGAGAATAGGCTTGTATTTTGGGTCTTTTAATCCTATACACACGGGGCATTTGATCATTGCCAATTACGTAGCGTACAATACTGACCTTGATAAAGTATGGCTGGTGGTTTCTCCGCATAATCCGTTGAAACCCCAGTCGGCGCTGTTAAATGAGCATGACCGCTTCCACCTGGTGGAACTGGCGATCAAAGATGAGGTGCGGCTGCGCGCCAGCAATATCGAGTTCTCTTTACCCAGACCATCTTATACTGTAGATACCCTGACTTACCTGGAGGAAAAATTCCCTACTCAGGAATTTGCTATCATTATGGGAAGTGATAGTTTTCAGAATTTACCCCGTTGGAAGAATTTTGAACAGATTGTAAAGAACTATCCTATCTACGTATATCGCCGGCCCGGACATGAGATTACAGACACTTTCGGGGCAGAAGTAGAAATACTGGAAGCACCTATGCTGGATATCTCGGCAACAGATATACGTAAATGGATAAAGGAAGCGAAGTCCGTACGGTTCATGGTGCCGGACAATGTTATTCATTATATCAATGAGAATAATTACTACCGTTAATGATCGGTATTTTTTGGTTCCTTCTTTTGGGCGGCCAGGTCTCTTCTTTTTACCACAAACTCATTCCCGTAAATTTCCAGTAGGAGGATAAACATTGAGATAAGTAAGGGGCCGAAGATCAGGCCGATAAAGCCAAACAGACTAACGCCTATGATTACACCGAAAATAGTAATCAGCGGGTGTACATCAGCAATTCGTTTCGCTAACAGCATACGGGCAATGTTATCGGAAGTACCCACTACTCCAAATCCGTATACCAGTATCGCAATACCCTGCCAGGTGTTGCCTACCGCCAGCAAATAAACACCCAATGGCACATATACAGCCGCCGCACCAATCACTGGCAACATGGCCGTAAAACAGGTCACTACAAACCAGAAAAAAGGCTGCGGAATTCCAAAAATCAGATAGCCGATGAGGGAAATAATGCCCTGTACGATTGCAATAAGCGGAATGCCTACGGCGTTCGCAATTACCAAAGTGTTGAACTCTTTACCCAGTCTTTCCACATTTTTATCTTTCAGGGGGATATATTCATACAGGTTCTCTTCCATTTTCCGGCCATTTACCAGCATAAAAAAGAGAATAAAGTACATCATCGCAATAGCAGTAAGGGTATTAAAGGTGGCGCCCAGGAAGCCCGGCAGCACTGCTGTTAAATTTTCCTGGAGTTTCTGCAACCGCTCATTGGTCATTAAGCTGAAGCCCAGACTCTCTTCCAGTCTGGCATTGGTTTGTTTAAGACTGTTGATCAGCTCTGTAGAGTGATTGGCTGCATAGGCTATTTTGGCTGTGAGCATGTTAATCAGCATACCAACAGGCAGCAGGATGATGAGAAAGGAGAGCACCATCATCAGTGTAGCAGCAAGGCTTTTATTCCATTTTCTTTGCTCTGTTAGTCTGAACATCCATTTCCGGCAAATGACGTACAGGGTTACTGCGCCAAGAAAGCCGGGGAAAAAGGTAAACATCTCCATAAAAAGGAGAATGCCCAGGAAGAGGATCAGGAGTAGAAAACCAATTTGTTTAAGACGGTCATTGTCAAGATAGCTCATAGTACATAATATCGTGTAATTATCTGGTATGTCAAAAAGCAGACCGGTTGGGGGGCTATGATGCTTTTATGAGCAGTAAACAAAATTACGCAGTGCTTGTTCTTAAAGCGGAGGTTTAACATTTTAGATTGTGTAACTTCCATTTATGGAATAATGTTTGTTGAATCGCTAGTACGAAAAGAAAACCTAATTTATAACATCTTTAAAACCTTAGTTATGAGTACAAGTTCCAAAGCCGTTGTTTCATTTATTGTAGGTGCAGCCGTAGGAGTTGCTGTAGGTTACTTCCTGAATTCAGATAAAAAAGATGAACTGGTAGAAAAGCTCAGAGACCAGTCTGATAAGCTGAAAGAAAAATGGAGAAAGAAAAAAGATCAATTTCAGGATGAGTTAGAGAACGAGTTGGCGTAAACCCCATTTGAATAAATTTATTTGCATGGAAGATAATTTCGGCAACTACTTTAACCAAACGGGAAAAGTAGCCAGGGAATACCTGGAAACCAGACTGGACCTGATTAAGCTCCAGGCAGCGGGAAAGTTATCGAAAGCATTGGGATTGTTTTTCTCATTGACGATGGCTTTCCTGCTGTTCTTTTTTGTGATTGTGTTCCTCGGCATGGTAGTGGGCTTCTGGATCGGTGAAATGACCGGTAGTTTTACGATCGGATTTGGCTGCGCGGCAGGCTTATTTGTCTTATTATTTCTTATTATCCTGTTGTTCCGTAAGCAGCTGATACAAAGACCGCTGGCTAAGCTATTGATAACAGAGTTGGTGGATGAGATTACAGATAACGATGAACAGTCCAATCATATTCATAATCAACGTACAAGGGGGCAGCAGCCGGTTGATCCGGGCTATGTTCCTGACGATGAAGCAACCGAAAACACCGCAAAGGGATAATCAATGCTAAACGTTTACACATGCGTAAGAAAATAAACAGCTTCGAAACACTGGAGTTGGAAATTGCCCGTTTAAAAATGCGCTCCCGGGAACTCGAAAATGAAATGGGCAACCGGGTAGATTATTTTAAGGACAACTATAAAAAGATGGCCCTGAATGCTGTAATCCCCGGTAGCGCCAGACATAGCGGTGCCCTCAACATAGCCATGAATGTGGCTAAGATGGCCTGGGGAAGTGGTAAAGTAAAGAATTTTGCTACCGGGGCATTAATGACAGCATTGGAATTTATTGGTGTTCAACTGGGTATTAACCTGTTTAATAAGGTTACTAAATCCAGGAAGAAGAAGAAAGAGCCTGTGGCAGAATAGGTTATTTTTTGCCGTAGCCTACAATTACTATATCCGCATTTTCAGCGTCAGGTCCCTTGATCTGTCTTTCTGGCGTCCCTCCATATAGCATAAATGCGGCGCGAAGTGAAACGGTTACCGTTTTACCTGCAGGATCAGCAGCAAAAGCAGGTAGTAAGCCAACAACGCGTTTCACCTCATCACCCAAAGCCTCATCAGGGGTAGTTAATACTTCTACATCTGTGATAGCTCCGCTGGGTTGTATTTTGTATTGCATAGTTACAGTACCCACCTTGTTGTTGTCATGACTAACTCTTGGATATCGCGTGTTCTTCGCGATTGTTTTTCTATATGCCTCCTTTCCACCGGGAAAGCGATTCAGGAAAGTAGAATCAGAAGTTACTCCTTTCACACTACCATTGCTTTCTGTTAACGCCAGGTTGATGAGGCTTCTTGGGAAATTTTTGCCTGCTATTTCTCCAATACCGCTTTCTTTTTCACCAAAGTAGAAGAAAAAGGGATTAATAGGACCCTGGTCCAGTGTTTCTCCCAGCGTACTGCGCTTGGTATCCTGTGCCACAAACCGGATGCTGATGATTTCACCGGTTGCATTACGTTTCAGCACAGGTACGTTAATGGTGATTCCTTTTTCTGCCAATACTTTTTTCATGTCGGCCAGATCATCATCTGAAGTCAGCCGGGTTACCATACCATACAACACTCCTTTTTCAGTGGCCAGGTATTTTTGAGCACCTGATTCCTGGGTGGTAGTGGGAGATGTAGCGGACAAAAGGCCGGCGGTGAGGCCAAGCACGGGCAGTAGCATCAGGTACCGCCAGGCGCGTAAACGCGGAGATTGGGTTTTGTTCATCATAAGTATTCTGTTTTTAATAAATGATTTACTGAAGTGATTTACAATAGCAACGGGACTGCGCGATGTACTGATCTTTATTAAACTGTACTGGTAGGCGGAAGGAGTATTGAAAGTCTGTACGGCGGCATCATCTGCGAGGAATTCCAGGTTTAGCTGCAGGGCTCTTTTGCACATCCAGGCAAAAGGATTAATCCAGCATAAGCAGCAGTAGACAGCCGACAGCAACATATCTGCAGAATGATATTGCCGTACATGTGCTTCCTCGTGGCGGAGTATATGTTGTAACTCCGTAGGTTCGTGTGCGTTAGGATCAAAAAAGATGGTTCGCAGAAAAGAGAAAGGAGCTGTAATACCGCTTATTTGTACATAGCGGATATTGTTTTGTGTATAGCTGTCGCCTGTTTTAGCGAGGCGACTGATTTTTACCAGTTGCAGCACATGTACCAGCAGCAAAAGAATAGCTACTCCTATATATACTGACAACAGCATAGGAACAGCATGTTGTATAATTGGATCCCACCAGTGCTGTACAATGGTAACTTCCCCCATTTGCGTAGCTGCGTATACGTTATTGTTGAAGTAAACCGCTGCAGAAGGACTTTCTGCTACCGGCGTTGTTTTCCACTGCAGGGCCGGAACCGGCAACAGTGGTAGCAGCGCAGAGCATACAAAAGCACTGAGCAACAGGATCCTGTTGTACTGGTAAAAGGTTTCTTTCTTAAAGCATATAATATAAAGGAGATAGAAAAGGGCCATGGATCCTGACGCTTGCAGGATATATAAAAAGAGGGTAGGCATACACGTTATTTTTTATCTTTCTCAATCATCTTTACTAATTCTTTCATTTCGTCCGGACCGATTTTTTCTTCCCTGGCGAAATAAGCCAACATGTTGAGATAGGAGTTATCGAAAAAAGTGTTGAGCACCTTTTTCATAAAAGTATCCTTATAGCTTTCTTTACCGATGGTGGGATAGTACTCGTAGGAGCCACCATATTCATGATGGGCGAGATACCCTTTTTCTTCCAGGCGCTTCATGAGCGTGGCAATGGTGTTGTAATGCGGTTTGGGATCGGGGAGGTGCTCTATTGCATCTTTTACAAAAGCTTTTTCAAGGTCCCATATTACCTGCATCAACTCTTCTTCTTTACGGGATAGTTTTTTCATAACACTAATCTATTACTATTTCTGTAGTTTAAAAACTATTTTTGTAGTATTAAAACTATAAACGTAGTAATTGATTGGATATCAATCAGAAAAAATATTTTATGGTAGTGAATTACCCCCAGACTTTGGTGCCTTCACTACAATTAGCGCAGATATCTATGTTTTTGCGGGTTTCGAGAATCTGACTACGGAAACGGATATACTCTTTATTATGCCATAGTTCCTTGAAGGATTCTTTTTTCAGATCCCCCAGCCGGTGTTGTGCATCTTTGTCAAAGCAGCAGGGAACAACGAGGCCATCCCAGGTAACAACGGGCGAATGCCATAAGCGCCAGCAGTGATTGCTTAACTTATTTTTAATTGCATAGGTGCCGTCTTCGTTACGATGGTAGCGGGAGTATTTATCGATGGTAGGAATTAAGCGGTTGCCTTCTTCATAATCATATACCTGGGCGGTTTTAAACCGTACCTGGTCTACGCCTATTTCTTTGGCCAGTCGTTTAATATCTTCTATCTGGTGCTCATTGGGCTTCACTACCAGGAACTGGAAGAATACAAATGGCTTGGAGGAATTCAGTTCTTTTTTCCACTTCACAATATTTTTAGCACCCTGAATCACCTTATCGAGATGGCCACCTACCCGATACTGCGTGTATACGTCCTGGGTAGTACCGTCAATAGAGATGATCAGTCTGTCCAGGCCGCTTTCTACAGTCTTTTTAGCATTGGCATCTGTGAGATAATGGGCATTGGTGGAAGTAGCGGTATAAATGCCTTTGTCTGCCGCATATTTTACCATATCCAGGAAGCCGGTGTTGAGGTAAGGTTCTCCCTGAAAATAAAAAATCAGGTACAACAGCTCTTTGGAAATTTCATCAATTGTTTTCCGGAAAAAATCCTGTTCCAGCATGCCGGTAGGGCGGGTAAACGCTCTGAGTCCACTGGGGCATTCGGGGCAGCGAAGATTGCAGGAAGTAGTAGGTTCAAAAGAGATGGATATAGGATATCCCCACTGAACGGGCTTGTTAGTCCATTTGCTCATAAAATAGCTTCCCAGTACTTTACCGGCGTTAATACCGCGGCGCAGTGTGAATTTGGAAAACAAATTAAGGGTATCCTTCAGGTTAAAATCGGGCATAAAAAATCACTTGACCGTTGTAAAAGTAGTCCCTTTAAACAAATTATAGCCTATACTTGCTGAAAAAATAGGGCTGTCGGCATTTATTACAGTCACCTTACCCAATTACCCTGCAACTAACTGAAGCAAAGTGAAAAGCATCTGGATCAGATTATTATTAGTAGTAGTGGCCGTACTGGCTTACTTATGGTGGAAAGAGCGTGACAAGGGCATTACCTTTGTGAGGTATGAAGAATTTGGAATAGATATGCCGGTGAATTACAAAATTCACGGTATAGATGTATCTAAATTTCAGAAAGAGATTAACTGGCAGGCAGTAAAGCAGATGCAAGTGGATAAGATTCGTATATCCTTTGCCTTTATAAAAGCTACTGAAGGAATTACCCGGCAGGACGCCTCCTTCCGGCAAAACTGGGACAGAGCGGGCAAGGCCGGACTGATAAGGGGGGCTTACCATTTTTTTTATGCCACCCGTGATCCGTTGAAACAAGCCATTAACTTTCATAACGTAGCGGATCTGCAGTCAGGAGATCTGCCGCCGGTGCTGGATATAGAAACCAGTAATAATCAACCCGCGGCTGTTATCCGCAGCACGGCAAAAATCTGGCTGGAGGAAATGGAAAAAGTATATAAAGTAAAGCCGATCATTTATACTAATATCCACTTCTACGAAACATATCTTGGCAATGAATTTGACCGCTACCCGCTATGGATTGCACACTATTACCAGAAGGAACGGCCCCGTTCAGACAGGACCTGGATGTTCTGGCAACATAGTGACATTGGCAGGGTAAACGGTATCCGTACCACCGTAGATTTTAATGTATTTAAGGGAGACAGTGCTGCACTTGCTAAACTGTGCATACCTTAGTAACGCATATCATTCACTATGGCAGAACGACCAGCAACACCAGGGAATCCGGAAGTACCGGAACCGGAAGATCCTAATAAGATGGATTATGAGTTGTTTCATTTCCTCATAAAAATCATGCGTACGATCTTTATTGGTTTTTTCTGGATGATGATCAACGTATTCTTTGGCCTGTATCTGGGCTTTGCTGTGCCGGAGGAATCTACCCCCGGCAGGATGACCTTTTTCTATTCCTGGTTTGGCATTACACTCGTTGCCTATATCTACTATATATGGCGCGCATGGCGCAAGAAAATGAGTGCACCGTGATTATTGAACAAAACTTCTTTTGCCAAGTTCCATCGTCCAGTTATTATTGTAGAGACCCACACCTATTTCTGTGAAAGCAGGATTCATCATGTTATGACAGTGTTTGGGGCTATTCAGCCAGCCGAGTATCACGGCTTGTTCGTCCATACTGCCAGCAGCAATATTTTCACCATAATAATTCCAGTGATAGCCAGCAGCATCGAGTCTGGCACCCGGCGTGGAGCCATTGGGGGAGTTGTGATCAAAGTATTTATTGATCGCCATGTCTTTGCTATGATCGTAGGCAGCTTTTTCCAATAAACCATTCCAGATAACAGCACCTACCGGTGGCATCTGATCATCTCCACATTTGCAGCCATGGCTGCGTAGCCCATTTACCAGAACGAGTAACGCATTGCGGTCAACCCTGTTTTCTGGTACGATAGAAGTATCTGCCGGCGGTGTTTTGCCAGGCTCATTGGGGGTAACACCTGCTGATTTGGTGCAACTGCAATAGCATATAACGGCCATCATTGAGATAGCAATACGGATAATTTTCCCGGACATAACCAGTAATAAGTTATAGTAAATAGATACCGGGTTCTAAACAGGACTTGGATTAAAACTAAATTGGCTTTAGGAGGAACTTGATTAAAACTACTCTTGGTTGCTCAGAGGTTATGGGTTAAAACATTAACGAGGCTCCAAAGATAGGGTGTAGATATGAGAAATTCATTATAGCTTTTGTAAATCTAATGTTAATCACAACTGCTATATTTCTGCAGGGTGCCGTTGTGTTTCTTTCCCACTGTGAATCAGGCATTTGGGGAAAGGATGCCCCGGACGGAGTTCGCTAAACAGCTTAAAACGGCCGTTTCCGGGGTGGAATAGTCTTTGCAATTCCTTTCATGTAATGAGCAAAAAAATCGGAAGCATTGAACATATTACCGTGTCAGATGAAAATCCTACTTCTTTAAACTAAAGGAGTTTCAATACTTCTTTAATGTTGTGGTGTATATTGGCCATCCTATTCCTGGGATGGTTTTTTTTAGCTGCTATGGTCTGCGATAATTTTCCATTCTCCCTGAATTTTCTTCAATACCAGGCTGAAATGTCCTTCCAGGTCACCGATAGTTCTTTGCAGGTGCCATTTACCAATCAAAAGATATAGGCCAGCGGCCAGGGGCTTGAACTCCAGTAGTTTAAAATCCAGTGTACCCATGGTAGTGGCATCCGGATAAGTTTTCTTGTATCGATCCAGTGTGGCCTGCCAGCCATAGGTAACCCCGTTTTTACCAATAAACAGTAAGGAATCGGAATGCCAGTAGGTTTGCATAAAGCCGTTGATATCCCCTTTATTCCAGGCAGTTGTTTGCGCTGTCATGAGCGCAGTGATTTTTTGCTGGTCGCCTTGCTGGTCGCCTTGTTGAGCCTTCAGGGCCTGCGCCGGCAGCAGTGCCAGAGATGCCAATAGTGTAAGGAACAGAATAAAACGCATGTTAAATTTTTAGCAAAAGATAAACAGTTTTTCCGATGTAACGCAACTCTGATTATAGTAACTTTGCAGCATTATTTTTAGCACATCACTTACAATTATATTTAAAAATCAACAGTTTATGCCCGGATATGAACTATTTGGAGCCGAGGAAAGGAAAGAAGTAAACGACGTACTGGAAACTGGTATCATGATGCGTTACGGATTTGATGGTCCGCGTAAAGGTATCTGGAAAGCAAAAGAGCTGGAACAGGCCATTTGCGATAAACTGAATGTACAGTATACTCAGCTTGCTTCCAGTGGTACTGCCGCATTAACCACGGCGATGGCTGCGCTCGGACTGGGGGCCGGTGATGAAATTATCATGCCCACCTTTACATTCGTTGCCAGCTTTGAGTCCGTATTTTCTGTAGGTGCCATACCTGTGCTGGTAGATGTGGATGATACCCTTACACTGGATCCTAAAGCAGTAGAAGCTGCCATCACCCCCCGTACCAAAGCCGTTATGCCGGTGCATATGTGTGGTGCTATGGCTGATCTTGACGCATTGCAGGCTATCTGTAAAAAGCATAACCTCTTCCTGCTGGAAGATGCGTGTCAGTCTTTTGGAGCCTCTTACAAAGGAAAAGCATTAGGTTCTATCGGTGATGCCGGTACATTCTCTTTTGACTTTGTAAAAACCATTACCTGCGCAGAAGGTGGTGCTATCATTACCAATAATAAAGATATTTATACTAAATGTGACGGCTATAYGGACCATGGTCATGATCACCTCGGCGTAGACCGCGGTGCTGATCTGCATCCGTTTATCGGATACAACTACCGTATTTCCGAACTGCATGCTGCAGTAGGTTTGGCCCAGGTGCGCAAGCTGGACACCTTCCTGGCAATACAACGTAAAACCAAGAAAATATTCAAAGATGCACTGGCTACTGTGCCGGGTGTAACTTTCCGTCGTTTACCGGATGAAGCGGGCGACAGTGCAACGTTCCTGTCGTTCTTCCTGCCGGAAACAGCCCAGGCTGCGAAAGCTGCTGCTGCGATGAAGGCCGCCGGCTTAGCTGCTTTTCATTACTATGATAATAACTGGCACTACATCCGTCAGTGGCAGCATTTTAAAGAGGGAGGTGTATTAACTCCTTTTGCAAAAGAGCTGAAACAAGCCATGGAAGTCTATAAAACAAAAGAATTCCCGGCTTCTGATCTGATCATTGGCAGAAACATTTCCACCCCCATTAACCTGAGCTGGAGTGACGCCGAAATTCAGGAAAGAGCTGAAAAGCTGGTGAAGGCTGTTAAAAGCGCATTATAAAGTTTCCGGCAAAGGCGCGGAGTGGCCATTATTACAAACCACTTCACGCCTTTGCAGATAAAATCAGAAGGCATGAGAAAAATTGCGTTGATACCTGCCCGTTATGGAGCATCCCGTTTTCCAGGTAAGATGATGGCAAAACTGGGTGATAAAACAGTGATTCTGCGTACGTATGAATCGGCTGTAAAAACCGGGGTATTTGATGATGTGATGGTGGTGACAGACAGTGACCTGATCTATAATGAAATTGTAAATAATGGTGGTAAAGCAGTCATGAGCAAAAAAGAGCATGAATGTGGAACCGATCGTATAGCCGAAGCCGTTGTAGACATGGACGTAGATATTGTGGTGAATGTTCAGGGGGATGAACCGTTTACACAAAAAGACCCACTGGAGAAGCTACTGAAGGTATTTGAAGGGGAAGAAGGGAAGAAAGTGCAGGTGGCATCGCTGATGCAGGAACTGAAAGACCAGGCCTCCATTGAAGATCCCAACTACGTGAAAGTAGCGGTAGACAAGCACTCCAATGCATTATTCTTTTCCCGCTCTGTTATTCCTTATCCACGTAATAAAGACGTTAAATCTGTATACTACGAGCATATCGGTATCTATGCTTTCCGTAAACAAACATTGCTGGACTTTACACAAATGCCGGTAACACCGCTGGAAGCAGCAGAGAAAATTGAGTGTTTGCGTTACCTGGAGAATGGTATTCCCATGAAAATGGTGGTAACCTCTTACATGGGTGTGGAAATCGATACACCGGAGGATCTGGAGAAGGCATCAAAACTTTTATAACATCTAACTAACAGGGATATATGAAATTCAGGAATTTTAAAATGGTGGACTACGTAGTTTACGGCAGCGGATGTTTTGATCAGCTGGGCGAAATACTGGCCCCCAGGCGCGTAGGTGATGCTCCCATGATATTTTTCGTGGATGAGTATTTCCAGGATAAAAAGGAATTTTTGGCCCGGGTACCTTTACAGGGAAAGGACAAAATAGTAGTGATTGACGTTACCGATGAGCCAAAAACCAAAACGGTAGACAAGATCCGTGATGAGCTACAAGCTGAATTTGGTACCGTATCCGGTATCATTGGTATTGGCGGCGGATCTGTAATGGATATGGCCAAAGCTGTAGCGTTGATGATGACCAACGTAGGATCTTCTGCCGACTATCAGGGCTGGGACCTGGTAAAGGTAGCGGGTGTGTATAAAGTAGGTATTCCTACTATTTCCGGTACTGGTGCAGAAGTAAGCCGTACCTGTGTGTTAACCGGCCCTACCCGTAAACTGGGTATGAACTCCGATTTCACTCCTTTTGATCAGATCGTACTGGATCCTTCACTGACGAAAACAGTTGAACCTAACCAGCGTTTTTATACCGCTATGGACTGCTTTATTCACTGTGTGGAATCATTGCAGGGTACTTATCTGAATGCGTTCAGTCAGTCTTATGGGGAAAAAGCACAGGAGCTGTGTGAGGAAATTTTCCTGCAGAAAGAAAACTGGGATGATGACGCAGATGAGAAACTGATGATGGCATCTTACGCCGGTGGCATGAGCATTGCTTATTCCCAGGTGGGAGTGGCGCATGCGGTGAGCTATGGACTGGCTTACCTGCTGGGTACCAAACACGGTATCGGTAACTGTATTGTATTTGACAAGCTGGAGGAGTTTTATCCGGAAGGCGTGGCCAAGTTCAAGGAGATGGTGAAAAAGCATAACATTGAAATCCCACAGGGGATTACCAAAGGGCTCACCGATGAGCAGTTTGATATTATGATCAACGTATCACTGGGCATGGCACCGTTATGGGAAAATGCACTGGGTAAAGATTGGAAGGAGATCATGACCCGCGAAAGACTGCGTAAGCTGTACGAGCGTTTATAATCTCTTTAGTATTATTCTGATTTTATTTTGATATAGAAATTAGCGGAGATAGAYGGGTAGATAATACCTGTTTGTCTCCGCTAATTTTTTACAACGCAAATCCAGTGCGTAGAAAAAAGTTATTATTGCTTAAGGAGAAGATTATCATGCTGATACTATTGATTATTTCGGGAATAGGCATTCTTGTGCTGGGTTATTGCCTGTTCACTGCGAAACAGCAACAGAAGGCGCAGGAGGCCATACAGGAGCAGCAATTGCAGCAGCTCAGCGCGGCCCAGGCGAGTTATGCGTCATTACAAACGGGCTATACTGCGCAGCAGGAGAAGTATCACCTGTTGGAAGCCAAGCAGGAGTACCTGCAAAATATGCTGGATGACAAGGCCATGCTGGTGAAGGAGAAGCAGCAGCAACTGGAACGGATAAACGAAGAATTCTCGGTATTGATGTCTGAACAGGGGCGGATGATGGAGCAGAATAAATACCTGCAGCAACAGCTGATGGGGGAAAAGGAAAGGCTGCAGCAGGTGCAGGAGGACTTTAAAGTTCAGTTTGAAAATATTGCCCAGCAGCTATTGCAACGTATCTCTGGTACGTTTATGGAACAGAACAAGGTGAAAATGGATGATGTGCTGAAACCACTATCAGAGAAGATAGATAACTTCCGCAGCAGTGTACAACAGTCACTGGTGGCGGAAACGGCTCAACGTACAGAGTTGAAAAATGAACTGCAACGCCTTTTGCTCCTCAATCAAACCCTGTCGAAAGAAGCCAATAACCTTACCAACGCCCTGAAAGCAGATACGAAGAAACAGGGTAACTGGGGAGAAATGATACTGGAAAGAGTACTGGAAGCATCGGGCCTGGAGAAAGGAGTACATTACTTTACCCAGGATGCGCAACGGGACGAAACTGGACAGTTGAGAAAACCAGACCTGGTATTACAGCTCCCGGAAAACCGGCAGCTGGTGATAGATTCCAAAGTGTCACTGAAAGCCTACGAACAATATTGCAGCGCCGTTAATGAAGAGGATAAAAAATATGCATTGAAAATGCACCTCCAATCGGTAAAGAACCATATCAGTGAATTAAGCGCCAAAGCATATCATACGCTGTATAAAAATACGACCGACTTTGTGATGCTGTTTATCCCCATTGAGCCAGCATATGCATTGGCGATTATGCAGCAGGACGAAGATCTGTACGATTTCGCTTTCCGTAAAAGGATTATATTGGTAAGCGTTCCTTCTTTGCTGGCCACCCTCCGTGTTATTGATAACATGTGGCGACTGGATAAACAGAATAAGAATGCAGAAGAAATTGTACGGCAGGGTAGTGCCCTTTATGATAAATTCGTTGGCTTTGCAGAAGATATGGGCATGATTGGCGCGCACCTGAAACGTAGTCAGAATACATATGACGACGCCATGAATAAGCTGACGTCCGGCAATGGTAATCTCATAGGCCGGGCAGAGAAAATGCGCAAACTAGGCCTGGATAATAAGAAAGTATTGCCTAAAGAAATGACCGCTGATTTATTGTTGCCAGAAGAAGAGCGGATACCAGGGATTCCTGCTGACTTAATGTCGGAAGACGAAGCTGTTTCAGATGCTCCTATGGCGCTCAACGGACAGCAAACTGCCATAACGGAAAACGCTGAACCAGGAGAGGAAACAGAATAGCAGGTGATAAATGACACATAGGCCCTGAAGCAGGAGCAGAAAAGACAAAATCCGCAAACGACCAGCCTCAAAAAAAAGCAGCTTTTTTGAGGACCTAAAAAAATTAAAGCAGCGGATGAAAGCCATTACAACTCCTGCATCATCGAATGTTTCACCTGTTTCGGCTTGTATACGAAACTGAGATACAAAGTAGCCAGTAACGTGATACCTGCAATCACATAAAACGTAAGCGGGAAATTAGTAGACTGGTTGCTATAAATAAATGCAGAAAAATAAGCTCCCAAGCCAATACCCGCCTCCATGGCGATGTACATGCTGGCGAGTGCGCGGCCACGGTGTTCTGGTCTGCCCAGATCTACGGTCCATGCTGTAACAGCCGGAGAGTTGAGCCCTACAGAGATGCCATACACAACAGCGGCGGCCATCAGGAAGTTGCTGCTACCCGCAAGTCCCATCATCAACATAGAACCCGCCATCAGGATAGCAGAAATCTTTAGTACAGGCACCCGCCCGTAACGGTCAGATACCTTACCCGCCACCAAACGAATTCCAATAGAACTGGCTGTGAAAAAAGTATAGAATAATCCTTTATTAGAAACACCCAGGAAAGCACTGAAATCAGGAATAATAGTAAGTATAGCACCATAGCTGAAATAGGTAAGGAAAGTAATGATCACCGGTGACCATACCAGGGGCTCAAAAATTTCATTAGCAGATATCTTCAGCAATGAAAAACGGAAAGGCTGTTTATTAACCAGCGTTTCTTTCATCCCTACCAGTATCACCACAGACAACAATGCAAATACGGCAGATAGCTGGAACATGATGTTAATATTCCATCGTACCGCCACATAGCCGCCAATGGCAGGTCCCATGGCCATGCCAATAGTGCTGAACAAACCGACCATGCCCATGGCTTCCCCACGCCGGGTTACCGGCACCATATCAGACACATAGGCAGATGTGCCGGTAGGCTTAAACCCGGTGGAAAATCCATGAAAGAATCTTAATAACAGGAAAGCCCCTACAGAACTGATGATTGGATACATCAGGCTGCAAACCACACAAACCAGCGAGCCGAAAATCATGACAGGCACACGTCCTATTGTATCCGTAAGCTTGCCGCTGAATGGTCGGGATAGTCCCGCCATTAAAGTAAACAAGCCGATAATATATCCTTTGTAATCCGCACCGCCCATCCGCGTAAGATAAGCAGGCAGCTCAGGGATCATCATATTGAAGCTGGCAGAAAAAAGGGCATTGCTAAGGCAAAGTAGAATAAAATGAAGACTGTAAATTCTCTCTGTCGACTGATACATGCACACAAAATTAGGAACTATGGTACAATTTTAGCAAAGTAATTGGCACCTTCAGGAAACATGAACAAAAACAGGGTAAAGCCTGTTTATATTAACCGGCTGTTAAATCATGACATCCATCATAATAATCTATCTCCCGAAGTTGTAAATTTAAGTAACCAAAAAATTTCAATGATATGAAAATAAACATTGGTGTTTCAGCAGAAAACACAAAGCAAATAGCATTAGAATTAAATAAAGTATTGGCAGATGAACTGGTGATTTATGCTAAAACACGTAATTCTCACTGGAATATAGAAGGTGACAACTTCATGGAAATGCACAAGTTCTATGAAGAGCAATATGAAGAGCTGGAAGAATATGCGGATGAAGTAGCAGAATATATCCGCTCCATCGGTCACTATGCTGAAGGCCGCTACGCAGACGTATTAAAGCTCACCAACCTGTTGGAATCAGAGTATTCCAATAACCAGAAAAAACAACTGCAGGAATTACTCGATGATCACGAAACCATTGTTCGTAATCTCCGCAGACTGATAGATGAATTTGATGAAAAATACAAAGACAAGGGCGCAGCCGATTTTGCAACGCAAATGTTGCAGAAGCACCTGAAGCTGGCCTGGATGATACGTTCCTATCTCAAATAATATCTCATTCATATAAGCAACGTGTTAGCTACAGTAACAAGCTGTAACTAACACGTTTTTAATTTTAAGTAAATGGCTACATTTGTTGTTGTCACCTCTTCATCCCAAAAACAATAACAATGGATAATACAACGAGTGACCTCCGCCTGGCGGTACTGATAGATGCAGATAACATACCTTATCATAACATAAAGGGTATGCTGGAAGAAGTAGCGAAATACGGCAATCCCACTTTTAAAAGAATTTATGGCGACTGGACTAAACCTACCGTGGTAGGCTGGAAAGGTGTGCTGCTGGACTATGCAATTACCCCCATCCAGCAGTATAGCTATACCTCCGGCAAAAATGCTACGGATTCGGCGATGATTATTGACGCCATGGATATTTTATATACTGGTCGTGTAGATGGCTTTTGCCTTGTATCCAGTGATAGCGATTTTACCCGATTAGCCACCCGGTTGCGTGAAGCAGGTATGCGGGTGTACGGTATGGGAGAACAAAAAACCCCCAGCGCTTTCCGGGCAGCTTGTGATAAGTTTATTTACCTGGAAATATTACAGGTCAGGAAGAAAACGGATACAGATACGGATACCGACACTGATTCGGAAAATGAAACCGGCGGCAAACCTAAAACCACCAAAGCAAAGCGGAACAGCATCAGTAAAGCCGATAAACAATTGATTACCCTTCTATCTACCAGCGTGAATGATATTGCGGATGAAGATGGATGGGCTTACCTGGGTGAGTTGGGCAACCTGCTGTTGAAAAAGCAACCAGACTTTGACGCCCGTAACTATGGCTTCAATAAACTGCTGCAGTTGCTGAAGAGTTTTCCCAACTTTGAAATTGATATCCGGGAAAGCGGTAAAAAAACCGGGAAACTAGTGTATGTAAGAACTGTATAACTTATGGCATACAGGAAGATCAGGATCGTTCAGGGCGATATCACTAAAATAAAAGCAGACGCCATTGTTAATGCCGCCAACTCGTCATTATTGGGTGGCGGCGGAGTAGATGGTGCCATTCACAGAGCCGGTGGACCAGCCATACTGGCCGATTGCAGAACCATCGTAGCCCGACAGGGTGGCTGTAAAACCGGCGAAGCAGTAATTACTACCGCCGGGCGTTTACCCGCCCAACACGTTATCCACACGGTAGGCCCGGTATGGAATAACGGGATCCACAACGAAGAAGCATTGCTGGCCAATTGCTATCGCCACTCCCTGGAGCTGGCGTCCCGACATCATTTAAAATCAGTGGCCTTTCCAAACATCAGCACGGGAATTTATCATTTCCCTAAAGACCTGGCAGCGTTTATTGCCATGGACACCGTGGTGAAATACCTGGAATTACATCCGGAAATGGAAGAAGTAATATTTGTTTGTTTCGATGAAGAAAACCTCCGTTATACAGAACAGTACTACAATCAGCATATTCGTCCTGAAGAATAATTTTTCTGCCGTTGATGTAGAATGCTGGCTCCGATCAATCAACCTTTTTTATATTTGAATACGTATTTCGAAACCACCAACCATTAAAAACGAAACAATGAAATTACATCGTCTGATGCCGGTGATAGCCGCTATGGCTTTTACCAGCACGTATGCCGGACCTGTGCCTGCATCCACCCTCGCCGTTATTCAGGGAAAAGCAACCAATGAAAAAGTAAAGAAAATCACGCTTTATGCCGTTAAGGAAGGTCGTAAAGAAGAAGTGGCTACCGCTGCTGTCAATGAAAATCACGCTTTTGCTTTTGCAGTACCTACACCCCAAGAAGGCTTTTATTATGTTTCATCAACAGACACTAAAGGCCGGGATGCCCGCGTGTACCTGAAAGCAGGTGATCAGTTGCAACTGACACTTAACAGTAGCGACTACACGCTACAATCCGGATCTGCCGAAAACAAAGCGTTACAACAATGGGATCAGCACCTGAAAGAAATTATGTTGCCGGCAATCAATATCGACACTGTCACTTTCGAGTCTTATTTCCCTGTGCTTGAAGCCTTTGTGCCTAAAGTTGCTGGTTGGAAGAAAGCGGTGAATACGCCCAACAAAAAATTCAATGACTTGCTGAAATTCCAAATGGATGTAGATATGGAGTATGCTGCCATGTCATTTCTGCTTATGCCGCGCCCCAAGCATCCAACGGTGGAGCAACGGTCTGCTTTTTACCGGCAGATTATCCAGGACAAAAAATATGCTGATGCAAGATTGTTGCAGGATGGAGACGGTGCAAGGATTATCGGCCTTTATTCCACCTTCCATTTGATCACTTTCATGCCTAAAGAAAGGCCGAAAGCATCTGAGGGGCTTCAAAATCTGGTTGCCTTATTTGGTAATGATAGCATCAAAGCAGTGGCCATTACGCAAAGCCTTACGGCCTACAGAACTTTTGAAAAGCTTACAGAGGCAATGGCGCCTGTACAGCAATACCTGGTAACAGATCTGCAGAAAGAGCGTTACCTGGCTTATGAAAAAACCTTACGCCACTTTGCAGCGGGAGAGCCAGCCATTAACTTCTCTGGTGTGGATGTAACGGGTAATAAAGTATCTCTGCAGGACCTGAAAGGAAAAGTAGTGGTAGTAGATGTATGGGCTACCTGGTGTGGTCCCTGCAAAGAAGAAATGCCACATCTCAGTAAGCTGGAAGAGGAAATGGAAGGCAAAAATGTAGTGTTCCTGGGCTGTTCTGTAGATGAAGCCAAAGACAAAGAAAAGTGGATAGATTTTGTGAAGAAGCAGGAAATGAAGGGAACACAGATTTTTATGAGTGGCTGGAGCGATATCACTAAAAGCTACGATATCAAAGGGATTCCCCGTTTTATGGTATTTGACCAGAAGGGCAATATTGTAAGTGTGGATGCGCCACGTCCGTCTGAGCCGGCATTAAAGGCACTGATAGAGAAAACGCTTACGAAAGGATAAAAAGATCTGCTAGCAGCTATACAAAAGGCTTCCCGTTTAAAGGAAGCCTTTTGTTTTATAGTGCGATGTGAAAAAGCGGTGCTGTTAGAGTTTTGCGTACTTCGCCCAGGCGTAGATAAACATAGCAGCAAAAACTATAATGGCTACAGGTGCCAAGAAATGACCAATACTATCGCCAACTTTATAAAAGTTGGTGGTGTGTACTACTGTTAAAAGATTCATCAACATAGTATAATGATTTATTTAATTCCGGATGCAAATTAAAACTTTCGGGGCATATTCCCAATGAAAGGATATATTACCAGGCGGTTAATTGCTGTATATACGTGTCCAGTCTTGATTTGGCGAGAAAATTTTTTTCCAGCGTGCCTGCAAATGGAATAGGGGTGTCCAGGCTGCCGCACCGCATCACCGGGGCATCCAGCAGGGAGAAGCAGTGTTCGGCTATCCAGGCGCTGATTTCGGCGCCAAAGCCTCCGGTAAGGGTATCTTCATGGAGCACCAGTACTTTGCCGGTAGCAGCTACGATCTCCCGGATGGCGGGATAATCCAGCGGTACCAGGGTGCGTAGGTCCAGGATCCCGATAGAGATTTCCGGGTGCTGTGCAGCATATTCCATGGCCCAGTGTACGCCACTGCCATAGGTAATAATGCTGATATCGTCTCCGGACTGTACCAGCGCGGCTTTTCCTATTTCAATAGTGTAATAATGTTCCGGTACGCTGCCACTGATGCTGCGGTAAAGTGCTTTGTGCTCAAAGTACATCACCGGGTTAGGGTCGGCAATAGCCGCAGTGAGCAAGCCTTTGGCGTCTTCCGGCGTAGCAGGGTATACTACCTTGAGGCCGGGAACATGTGTAAACCAGGCCTCATTACTTTGTGAGTGAAAAGGACCGGCGCCAACACCGCCACCGGTAGGCATGCGGATCACTACATCAGCGTGTTGTCCCCAGCGGTAATGTATTTTGGCCAGGTTATTTACCACCTGGTTAAATCCACAGGTAACGAAATCGGCAAACTGCATTTCTACCACGCTCTTAAATCCGGCGATCGACAATCCCAGCGCAGCGCCTATGATAGCGCTTTCGCATAGGGGCGTATTGCGTACCCTGTCTTTCCCAAAAATTTCCACAAAACCTTCTGTAATTTTAAAGGCACCGCCGTATTCCGCAATATCCTGTCCCATGAGGATCAGCTCCGGATGCTTTTCCATGGCTTGTTTTAAGCCATCGGACAGTGCATTGATAAAGCGTTTTTCGGAAGATGGCCCTGCAGCGGCCACCACAGCAGGTGTAGGGGCATACAGGTCGTTTATTTCTGTTTTCGTGTTTGCAATGATAGGCGTATCTACCAGACCTCTAGCCACCTCTGCTTCAATCTGATGTTTCAGCTCATCGCGGATCGCAGCGATATCTGCCGTGGTAAGAATATGTTTTTCCTGCAGCCAGATCTCATATTGCAGAATGGGATCCTTTTTACCCCATTCTTCAAAAAGGGCAGGAGGCACATATTTTACACCGCTGGCTTCTTCATGGCCACGCATGCGGAAGGTCATGGCTTCTATCAGCACCGGCTTTTGCGCCTTTATGGCGTAGGCCCGCGCGGTACGCACTGTTTGGTAGACTTCCAGCAGGTTGTTACCATCTATCTGCACGCCTTCCATGCCATACCCGATGGCTTTATCCACCAGGCTGGCACAATGATATTGTTCGCTTACGGGAGTGCTAAGTCCGTAGCCATTGTTTTCAATGATAAATATAACGGGAAGACCCCATACAGCAGCCACATTGAGGGCTTCGTGGAATTCTCCTTCGCTGGTACCTCCTTCGCCGGTAAAGGCGAGGGATACTTTCTTTTCTTTTTTAAGCTGATGTGCGAGGGCGATACCATCGGCAATAGAAAGCTGAGGGCCCAGGTGGGAAATCATGCCGCAGATATGATGTGGAGTGCTGCCAAAGTGAAATGAGCGTTCCCGCCCTTTACTGTAGCCATGTTCACTGCCCTGCCACTGCAGCAGCAATTTGTCAAGCGGCATTTCGCGAGTAGTAAATACGCCCAGGTTGCGGTGCAGGGGCATGATCCACTCGTCAGCATCCAGTGCCAGCGTGGCACCTACTGCTATAGCTTCCTGGCCTATGCCCGAAAACCACTTACTTATTCTTCCCTGTCGCAATAGCAGCAGCATTTTTTCCTCTATTAGCCGTGGATAAAGCAAGGCTTTATAGAAAGACAGTAATTGCGAATCGCTCAGGTCTGACCGGTCGAAATACATGGGTTGGCTTTTTAACAGGCAGTAAAGGCTAGTCGTTGTTATTATTGCCCGCGAGATTAATCATCACACTATTGATGATGGTCATGATAATACTGAAAAGTAATGCCCACCAGAAGCCGTCTACTTTGAAGCCGGGTACCAGCTTCGCTGCCAGCAAAATGATCAGGGCATTGATAACAAAGAGGAAAAGGCCCAGTGTAACAATGGTTACCGGGAACGTGAGAATAACAAGCAACGGCCTTACCAGGGCATTTAATAACGCTAATACCAACGCCAGGATCAGGGCTGTAACAAAGGTATCTACTTTGACTGCCGGCTTCAGCAGGTAAGCGGTTAACATGGCAGCCAATGCACTAACTAGTATACGGATCAGAAAACCCATAGCAGATTGTTTTACTAGTTAAGTTAACGAAAAAAAAAGAATTGCGAATTACGAATTATGAATTACGGAGTTATGTGGAGAGCATCTGCTGCGGTCTCGTTATCACTCCGTAATTCGTAATTTTTAATCCGTAATTCTTACAAAAAACTATCAGCTTCTCTATAGGCTTTAATCAGGGCCGCTTCACCATCTTTACCTTGTCCGACCATGCCATGTTCCATGCCTAGTACCCCTTTGTATCCTTTTTTATGGAGATGCTTAAAGATATTTTTATAGTTGATTTCGCCGGAGCCAGGTTCTTTGCGGCCGGGATTATCACCTATTTGTATGTAGGCAATTTCATCCCAGCACATATCCATTACAGGAATCAGGTTGCCGGTATTGCGTTGCATATGATAGATATCGTATAATATTTTGCAGGAAGGACTTTTCACCGCCTTACATACTTCAAAGCTTTGTTCTGCTGTGCGGAGAAACAGATCGGGGTTGTCGCTCAGCGGCTCCAGTACCATGATCAGGCCATGCGGTTCAAATATTTCTGCTCCGGCGCGCAGTGCATCTATTACATGAGCTGTTTGGATGCCCATCGGGAGGTTGCGGTCAAAGTATCCCGGAACAACGGTGGCCCATTTGGCGTTGCAGCGCTTGGCGGTTTCCAGGCTTTCCTTACAGGTTTTGATAAAGGCATCTTTAAATTCCTGTTTGCCGGAAGCCAGCGAAGTTTTCCAGTTGTTGCCGGTGTCTACTACAAACACGCCCATCTGCATGCCTAATTTATTCAGCAGGTCGCCTATTTTAGATTGTTCGGCGGCAGGGCGTCCTAACATTCCATTATCTTCAATGGAGCGGAATCCCTGATCGTACATGTACTTTATCTGGTCGAGGAAATCCTCGCCAGCACTGTTTTTAAACATACCATCATGCGGGCCATAGTTCATGTTAAAGGGTTTTCCTTTTACATCTTTATCGTTGTTGCCTGCTGCCGCCTGTGCTGTGTTGCCGATACTGCCAAGTGTCAGTGCCGAAATGCCGGCCAGGGTGCCGTTTTGCAGGAATTTTCTTCTTTCCATAACGTTAGGTTGATTGTGTAAATGACAGGAGGCTAAATTTAATAGGTTTTGCAAGGAAATGCTAATATTCATGAAAAATTTTCAATTCATCAGCCATTTTTCGCACTCATAAAAAAATATTGCATTCCAGATTAGTTTTTTTTAGATTCACCCACTTATATTTTCAATCACGTTAGATGACTAAACCGTATGTGACCTTACTGCTGAGTGGATTACTCAGCCAGGTGGTAATAGCGCAATCAAATCAGGCGTTCGAAGCTTATAGCCAGCAAATTCCAGGCACTGATGTCCGTTTCAAGATGGTACCCGTTAAAGGGGGCAGTTTTAAACTGGGAAGCCCCGATAATGAAAAAGGCAGGAATAAGGACGAAGGTCCCGCTAAGAATGTGCAGATCTCTGACTTCTGGATGGGCGCTACAGAAGTGACTTTTGATGAATACGATATTTATTCAGATGCCGAAAAAGATAAAACACCGGTGCCGGATGGTATGACCCGCCCAAGTCCTCCATATATTGATCTGACTTTAGGAATGGGTAAGGCAGGTGGTTTCCCGGCGAATAGTATGAGCCAGTACGCCGCCCTGATGTATTGCAAATGGTTGTACATTAAAACTGGTATATTCTACCGTCTGCCCACAGCGGCAGAATGGGAATATGCATGCAGAGCCGGTGCTGCTACCGCATATCCTTTTGGAGCGGATGCCTCCCAACTGAAGGACTACGCCTGGTACAACGGAAACAGCGAGCAGAAATACCATAAAGTAGGTCAGCTGAAACCTAATGCCTGGGGATTATATGATATGCTGGGTAACGTAGAAGAATGGACCCTGGACCAATACGATGAAAATGGCGTAGCCAGCGCAAAAGACCAGGATCCCTGGACAGTGCCTACGGCAAAAACACCTCGTCTGCTGAAAGGCGGCAGCTTCCAGGATGAAGCGCCGCTGCTTCGCAGTGCGGCCCGTTTAAAATCAGACCCCATCTGGAACCGCCGGGATCCGCAAATTCCGAAAAGCTCCTGGTGGAACGCTGATGCGCCCTTTGTTGGATTCAGAATTGTGAGACCCGCAAAACAGCCCACAGCAGCAGAAGCAGAACAATTTTTTGAAGAAATGATCGCGAAATATAAAGGTGCACGCTAGAAAGATTCAAACTACTAAAATCTAAAAATCTTATTCATTTATGGACAACGAAAAGAAATCCCACGGTGAAGGCCGCCGCGAATTCGTAAAGCAAACGTCCTTGCTTGCGGGTGGTTTGCTGGCGATGCCTATCTTATCTAAAGCAAACTTTTTCTCCGGATCTTCCGACGTCATTAAAATCGCGCTGATCGGCTGCGGTGGTCGTGGTACCGGTGCTGCTACACAAGCCCTGAGCACTAAAGAAAACGTGCAACTGGTGGCAATGGCAGATGCATTCCCTGACAGACTGAGCGACAGCTACTCCAATATTAAAGAAGCTTTAGGTGATAAAGCCAGCCGGGTAAATGTTCCGGAAGGCAACAAATTCATTGGCTTTGACGCATACAAGCAAGCCATTGCGCTCGCTGATGTGGTAATACTGGCAACCCCTCCGGGTTTCAGGCCTATTCATTTTGAAGAAGCCATCCGCCAGGGTAAACATGTGTTTATGGAAAAGCCGGTAGCAACAGATCCGGCGGGTATTAAAAAAGTGTTGGAAGCTGCTGCAGTGGCCAAGACAAAAAAACTGAACGTAGTAGTAGGTTTACAACGCCGCTACCAGAATTCCTACCGCGAACTGTACAAACGCTATAAAGATGGTATCATCGGTGATATGGTGTCTGCACAGGTTTGGTGGAACCAGGGCGCACTGTGGGTGAAACCTCGTAAACCTGAATATACCGAGATGGAATATCAAATGCGCAACTGGTATTATTTCAACTGGCTGTGTGGCGATCATATCGTAGAACAACATATCCACAATATTGACGTAGGTAACTGGTTTATGGGCGATACACCTGCAACTGCAGGAGGAATGGGTGGCCGTGCTGTGCGTACCGGAAAAGAGTTTGGTGAAATTTATGATCACCACTACGTAGAGTATCGTTACGCCAACGGCGTGGTCATGAACAGCCAGTGCCGCCATTGGAAAGATGCACCAAGTAAAGTGGATGAAGAAATTGTGGGCACCAAAGGCCGCATCTTCTGCGATAAAGCGCAGATCGTAGATCACAAAGGGAAAGTCCTGTACCAGTTTGATAAGAAAAAGGAAAATAACCCTTATCAGACAGAACACGATGAACTCTTTGCCGCCATCGCCAAAGGAGAATACAAATTTGCAGATGCGGAAAGAGGCGCTCAAACAACCCTTTCTGCTATCATAGGCCGTCTGGCAACTTATTCCGGTCAGGTAATCGACTGGAATGTTGCCCTGAACTCAGGTCTTGATCTGCATCCTAAAACATATTCATTTGATGCACAACCGCCAGTAATGCCGGACGCATCTGGTAATTATGCTTATGCGAAACCAGGTATTACCAAATATTTTACCTGATAAAAAGTAAGAAGTTAACATAGCGGATCAGGGATTTGCGGAGAGATTTGTCAACAGATCTTTTCACAAATCCCTGATTTCGTACAGTACAATTCGTAATTTCCTGCTATGAAAAGAACTCTCCTTGTAATGACCGCGCTGTTTTCATTAGCGTCTGCTACCGCACAGGTAGGGGCTATAAAAAAATGGGCAGAGTCGGAATTGTTACACAGAGCACCTATGGAACAGGCCCACGTGGGCATCTGTATTTATGAACCGGCCACCGATAAATACTGGTATGAGTACCAGGATAATAAATTTTTTACCCCCGCTTCCAATATGAAGATCTTC
Organism: Chitinophaga sp. 01L420; assembly: GCF_056399985.1. Taxonomy (NCBI): domain Bacteria; kingdom Pseudomonadati; phylum Bacteroidota; class Chitinophagia; order Chitinophagales; family Chitinophagaceae; genus Chitinophaga; species Chitinophaga sp. 01L420. Next base: position 360,303 of record NZ_JBFTSK010000002.1, on the reverse strand, counting down.
TCCCTCTACGCAGGGATGAAGTTGTTAGGCGACTCATTGCCCGCCGCCCGCTACTATGAAAACGATACCGCATTATTTGTGAAAGGAATGGGCGACCCCTCCTTTCTACATCCGGAGTACACCTACCAACCCCTGTTGCAGCTGCTGCAACAAACCACTAAAAAGATTTACCTGGTACCTGGTGTGAATACCAACCGGCGTTACGGTTCGGGCTGGGCCTGGAATGACTACGCAGATGATTATCAGCCGGAACTAAATGAATTTCCCATGTACGGAAATGTGGTGCGCATCCGCCACCACGGGGATACCAGCAACATTGTACCTGCTACCTATGATCTGGATATTACCGCAGATGATACGCTTAGTGAAACGATCACCACCAGGGAGGAACGTAATAATTTCTTCTTCCTGAAATATAATCCGAAAGATAAAGGGCTGACAGCAGCCGAAGTACCTTTTATTACCGGCTCTATACAGGATTTGCGGCAGCGGTTGGAAGACACGCTGCATAAGCGTATAGGACTGACAGTTATACCGCCCAAAGCAAGGTTCCGCATATTGAACAGTATTCCGGCCGATTCCCTGTTTATCCCCATGATGCACCACAGTGATAACTTCTTTGCAGAACAAACACTGATGATGGCGTCGTCCCGTTTATGGGATACCATCAGCAGTGATCGCATGATGGAATACCTGCTGTCTCATGACCTGAAAGTAATGCCACAACCGCCGCAATGGCAGGACGGATCCGGCCTTTCCAGGTATAACTTATTTACGCCCCGCGATTTTGTTTCTGTACTCACTCTCATGCAGCAGGAGTTTCCAAAGGAAAGACTATGGGAGATATTCCCCACCGGAGGGAAAGGTACGCTGAAGAACTACTATCAACAGCCGGCTGTACACGCGAAAACAGGTACATTAAACGGGGTGGTAGCGCTGAGCGGCTACCTGGTAACAAAGAAAAATAAACAGCTGGTATTTAGTGTGCTGGTAAATAATCATCATGAATCCGCTACCAGTGTAAGAAGGGCCGTAGAACGTCTGCTCACCATGGTGTGGAAAGATTATTAAGGCTGTAATGTATAGGAAAGAATTGTGGTGGTATCGTGTAACTGATCTGCTTCTATTAGGCCAATACCTCTGCCATAGTAACTGGTGGAGATGGTGCCCACAGCAACAGGATTGTTGAGTACCAATGCGAAAGCATCCATTCTTACGGCAATCACTTGTGCATAATCTTTACCGTTCACCGTTTTGGTCACATCTTTCTGGGTAACTGTAAACTCGAGGATACCAGAAGTACTGGCCCCGCCATTGCTAACCGTGATCGTGTCCCGCCAGGTAGTGCCTGCTGCTACATTGTCTTTCAGATAAGTCAGCCGCAGATCATCCGCACTATATCCCTGAAAGGTAAGAATGCTGGCTACCTGTGTATAAATACCGTCCTTACAGTTAGAGCAGGTGAATACGCTGTCGTTTCCCACTATTTTATACACATTGCCATTAATGGTCGTATCTCCGGAAACGGTGAAGGTATATTTAATGGTGTCTTTAGCGCTGTTAACGTTCATGTAGGAAAAGGAGGAGTGGTTGGTATAAGGGGCGTAGTCGCAGGTGCTGGTAGGAGGAAGTGTGCCATCACCTTCCCGGCTCATTTCCTTACTGCAGGAAAACAGCAGGGTAACTGCTGCAAGAATAGCTATGAGAAAGTAACGGTTTTCCATAAAACTATGTGCTTTGATATTCCTATAACGCTGATAAGTATAAATTTATGCAAAAAAAGCCATTAGCTTTATGCTAATGGCTTTATAATAATATCTGTTACCTGTTATCGCCTGATTCTGATATGGAAGAAGTTATTTTACTCGCCGCAAGCGACCAGGTCTTTTACATAGGTATTTGTTGATACAGGTATGTTGATAACAGACGTTTTATTGGCATCAGCATCCATTGCCTTGATATTGGCAGTGGTATTGTCAGCGTTACAACGGATAATGCCGATCGCATATTTGCCGTCTGTTACCTGGTAACGGTAATCCACACCATCTATATTTATATACACTGCGCCATTCTTTACAGGAGTGTTGGTGCAGGAAGTAACTGCACCGCTGAAATGAACGTACTGAGTAGCCGGTATGTTTAACCTCAGCATACCAAGACTGGTGCTGTCGGCAAAGGGGCCTATAATACGGGAGTCAACCGCCACATTGCATCTTCCTGCCACCTTCAGTGTCAGTGTTTCTCCTTTCACAATATGTCCGCTGAATACGCCATTTTCATTGGTATGCCCCGCAGAATAACGGCCACTGCTTCCTTTGATAAGTAATGATACATTAGATAAAGGAGTGCCATCTGCATCCTGTAGTACCACTCGGAAATTAACTGTTGAAAAAGGAGCAGCAGGACTCCAGGTAGAAAAGTACTTTATAGTACCCGTATAGCTATCGCCGGCTTTGGTGGCACTGCCCGTTTCCCTCCATACGCGGGAACTATCTTCGAAGTGCCACAGAGGTACGGTTGCTGGCGCCAGGCTTTGCAGGCTGGCAGGAATCGTCATTTTAAAGGATACAGATTTGCTGGTATCCAGGTGGAGTTTTGCTCCGGCTTCACTCTGTAGTTCCAGGGCCATCATGCCAAATGACTGCAGCCCCATAAGTACATTGCTTTTAGTGATAGCCCGCAGATCACCTGGCATAATATCCGCAAAGTCGGCCCTTTCCGGATTAATGGGCGCATACATTAAGGATACTTTGCCGGAATAGGGTTTGTTATCCGCACCTAATACCTGCTGTGCGACAAAGGTGAATTGTGCATTGGAAACAGTAACGGTACCACCGGTAGCAGCATCAAAAACACCCAATGCCTTTTTGGGCAGCAATTGAATCTGAACATATTGCAGCTTATCGGGAGCGGCTATACGAAAGGTACGGACACCATTGAAGTACCCTATTTTTTCTGCAGTGACTACTGCAGCTACTTCATTCACTGTTACTTTAGGAAACAGGAAGCTGCCACTGGCATCGGTGGTAGCGGTGGCGGTTCCGCATTTTACGGTGGCTCCGGTTACCGGCTTATTGGTTTCATCTAATATAATACCCTGCACAGCACTACTCACTTGCTTATCGGAGATGGGTGATTTTTCAGGATTGGTCACATTAGGATCCGGGAAATTAATATTGGTAGTACTCTTGTTACAGGCCATGAATATGCATACAGTCAGCATAAACAACCAGCACTTTTGCTTGAACATAGGTGTCTGAATATTTGAAATTTTGATAAAATACGTGTTGGTACCCGCCACAGATGGTTGGTTACCAGGAAGTACATGCCCTGCAGCAACAGTGCGTATAGCCCTTGCCGAAAGATGACAGTCCTGTTGTAGATATTTATTGGCTGTGGATAACCATAAAGCCTTCTTATTCATACGTATACCCTAAACGGGCAGGGGGGAGTAAAAGTTACTTTCAACATATTGGGATTGTTGAAATGCTAATAATTCTTTTTTATGCCAACGAATTTTAAAGATAATTGTAAAAAGTACATTTATTTTTAGAAAATAATTAAAGCTTTTAGAGATAACTTACAAAGACATGATTTCCCGTTTGATCGATATAATAAACCCTTAACAAACAAAAAATAAATTTCACTTGCAACGCGATAAGCCCTTGAGGGGCCTGGAAAACCAAAGTAGTGAACTAACGTAGCAAACCAAAATTTGAACATCCTAAATCACGCATGATATGATTAACGCTTTAGTTTAACAGAAAACTAAGTAGCAAACCAGAATTTCATCATCCTAAATCACTTGTAGCATGAATCCACGTTATGCAAAGGCTATGCTATTGCTATGCCTGTTTGCAACCACCTCTCGCGCTGTTACTGCGCGTACGCCTATACCAAGTGTATGGCAACAAGGTAATCCCGGTGTAAAGGGTAAAGTAAAAGACATTAATGGTAACCCTTTACCAGGCGTCACGGTATTGTTGAAAGACACAAAAAAAGGCGCCACTACTGATGAAAAAGGAAACTTTATACTGACCGATGTAAAAAAAGATGGGATACTCGTATTCCAGTATATTGGTTTTGATCCACAGGAGGTAAAGGTGGAAGGAAAAGGCATTATCAATGTGGTATTAAAAGAAAGCCAGAAAACACTGGACGAGTATGTAGTAGTAGGTTATGGTACACAAAAGAAAGTAACCAAAACCGGTGCCGTATCTTCTGTGAAAGGAGCGGAGCTGCAGCAATCGCCCAACGTTAACATCTCCAACTCACTGGTAGGGCGCATTCCAGGTATTATTGCCGTCAACAACAGTGGAGAACCCGGTTACGATGGTTCCCGGATTTTTATCCGTGGCCGCAGTACACTGGGCAACAGTAATCCACTGGTGGTGATCGATGGTTTCCCGCGCGATGGCTTTGAACGCATGAATCCCAACGACATTGAAAGTGTATCTATTCTGAAAGATGCGGCTGCTGCAATTTATGGTTCGCGTGCAGCGAATGGCGTTATCCTGGTTACCACCAAGCGGGGTAAAGGAGGAAAACCTACACTGAGCTATGGTTTTAACCAATCATTTGTTACGCCCACCAGACTGCCGGAAATGGCGGATGCACCTACCTATGCAAAGGTGGTAAACGAAATTTTAAAGTATGGTGGCGATGCCCCGAAATACTCAGATGATCAAATCAAAAAATTTGGAGATGGCTCCGATCCATGGTTGTATCCCAACACCAACTGGTATGATGCCGCTATCAAGAAATACTCTTTGCAAAACAGGCATGACCTGTCGCTCAGTGGGGGCACCGAGAAAATGTCGTATTTCGTTTCCCTCGGATCATTATTCCAGGATGGTATTTATAAGAACAGCGCGACTAACTATAAACAACAGAACGTACGGGCCAACCTCGATGCTGTTGTAAATGATTATATCCGTTTGCGTTTCGATCTGGCCGGCCGCCTGGAAAACAGGAACTTCCCTCCACGTAGTGCCGGATCTATTTTCCGCTCACTGATGCGTGGTCGCCCCACTGAAAATGCCATCTGGCCCAACGGACTGCCAGGACCAGATATTGAGTACGGCGATAACCCCGTGGTAACAGGGACTAACGCAATAGGATACACGAACGATAAAAACTATGTGATCAATACCAACATGTCGGCGGTAGTGAATATTCCATGGGTAGAAGGCTTGTTCGTAGATGGTAGCTTTGCATATGACCAGAATTTTGATTTCTATAAATCATATATCAAACCATGGACATTATATACCCTGGCAGATGTGAATGATCCCACACATAAACTGAACGCAGGTTCCAGAGGGGTGAGCGCACCGGAACTGTCGGAGCAATATGGTACCCTGCGACAAACTACGGTTAACGTCAAACTGAACTATGTGCGATCCTTTGGTAAGCATAATTTAAGCAGTTTTATTGCATTTGAACAGGCCACTTTAAGAAATGACAACTTCTCTGCTAACCGCAAATACTTTATCAGTGATAAACTGGACCAACTGAGTTTAGGCGGGGATAAAGAAAAGAATAATAGTGGCAGTGGTTTCGAATATGCCCGCCGCAACTACTTCGGTCGTATCTCCTATAATTATAAGGAAACATACCTCTTTGATTATAATATGCGATATGATGGCTCGCAGAATTTCCCTGAAGGCCGCCGCATGGGCCTGTTCCCGGGAGCTTCTGCCGGTTGGGTATTGTCTAACGAAAACTTCTGGAAGAAAGGCATCCGCACACTGGACTACTTTAAGCTGCGTGCTTCCTGGGGACAAATGGGTAATGACCAGATCGACCCTTTCCAATACCTGAGCACTTATGGCTTTAGTAGCGGAGGCGTGATGTTGGGCGGAGATCTTAATAAAGGACTTTATCAGCTGCGTTCTCCCAATGAAGCCATTACGTGGGAAGTTGCCAACAACTATGATTTTGGGATAGAAGCCAAAATACTGGGAGATAAGCTGGCCTTCGAAGGAGATTACTTTATGACCAAAAGATCTAACATCCTGGTTAGCCGTAGCCTGTCCATGCCCGGCTATACCGGTATGACGCTGCCACAGGAAAACATTGCCAAGGTGGAAAATAAAGGATTTGAAATGGTCCTGAGTCATAAGAACGACATTAAAAAGTTCCACTATGAAATTATCGGAACGGTTACACATGCGCAAAACAAAGTGCTGTATTTCGATGAAACACCCAATCTGCCGGCATATCAACAGGCTACCGGTAAACAGATAGGATCTGCGTTGTATTATAAAGCCATTGGTATTTATAAAACAGCAGAAGATGTAAAAAACAGTATTCACTTAGATGGTGCCAGAGCTGGTGATGTGATTTTTGAAGATGTTAATAATGATAAGGTAATTGATGACCTGGATCGTGTTCGCATGGACCGTACGGAAAATCCTACCTGGATCTTTGGGTTAACCATGACCGCTAAATTCAAAAACTTCGATTTCACGATGTTATGGCAGGGTGCTACCGGTGCCAGTCAGTACCTGCGTACAGAATCCGGGCTGATAGGCAATTTCCCGATGGCGTATGTAAAAGATCGTTGGACAGAAGACAATCCTAATGGCTCCTGGCCGAGAGCCTATGACCGTGACCGTGAGTACTGGGTAAATCGCCCTAATACTTTCTGGTTCTGGAACACCAACTATGTACGGTTGAAAACACTGGATCTTGGATATAATATTCCTGCCAATGTTTGCAAACGGGTAGGGTTGCAAAACCTCCGGGTATATGTAAGTGGCCAGAACCTGGTGACCATTGACAAAGTGAAAATATTTGATCCGGAAGCACCCAGCGGTAGTGGACAATTCTATCCGCAAACCAAAATCTACAACGTGGGATTAAACGTAACCTTTTAATTAACGAGCCATGAAAAAATTAACAATCATCAAATATATAGTAGGAGCCTTTTTGTTATGTGCAGCCACTACTGGGTGTAATAAGGACTTCCTCGAAAAGAAGCCACTTAATGAATATGAAGAAGGCGATGTATGGAAAGATGTAGGTCTGGTGCAGGCATTTGTAAATGACCTGTATGTGCAGATGCGACCTGGTTTTAATGAAGTCATGCTTTCTTCTATGACGGACGAAAGCCGCTTTATCCACGATTATAATACTTCCCGGGTAGTACAGGGAAATGCTTCTGCAGATGATCCGGGTGCACTCGGTGACTTTGCCAGATGGGATGCGCACTATAAAGCTATCCGTAACTGTAATATGTTCCTGGAAAAAGTAGCATCTGTACCCTTCACGGATGAAAGCCAGCGTACACGGATGACCGGAGAGGTACATTTCATGCGTGCCTGGTATTATCACCTGTTGGTAAGGTATTATGGTGGCGTGCCATTGATCACTAAAACATTCAAAATAAAGGGAGATGAACAGGAAATTCTCAGTATTAAAAGAGCCACCTTTGATGAATGTATTAAGTTTATTGTAGCAGAATGTGATCTGGCGGCAAAACAATTACCCAAAACTTATGAAGCCGTTTCCAGCAAGGGAAGAGTAACGGTAGGTGCTGCGCTGGCGCTGAAAGCGAGGATGTTGCTTTTTGCAGCCAGTGATCTGTTTGATCAAAAATATGCACCGAATGAGTTGATGGGTTATACATCAGGAAATCAAACTGCGAGGTATAAATTAGCGATGGATGCAGCAGACAGCGTTATAAAGATGAACATGTACAGTCTTTATAAGCCTACCAGTGACCCGGTAGAAAACTACACCCGCGTATTCCTGGACAAGGATAATCCTGAACTGATTTTTATAAAGCAGTATGATAAAGCACTGCTGGGCACTTCTCACGATTTGTATAATGGTCCTAACGGTTACCATAACTGGGGCGGAAATGTGCCCATTGAAAATTTTGTATCTGGTTACCAGATGAAAGATGGTTCTGCATTTTCCTGGAGCAATGTTGCGCAGGCGAAAGCTCCATACGAAAACCGCGATCCCCGTTTTTACGCTACCATTCTTTATGATGGCGCTAAATGGAAACCCCGTCCTTCAGATGGAGCTAAAACCGATCCGATCGGTGTGATACAAACCGGCAAATATGAAGCAGCAAATGGAACAGACAGTGTTTGGGGGCTGGATACCCGCAACAGTACTATCGAAAACTGGAATGGTACCTATTCCGGCTACTACATGCGTAAGTTTATGGATAAAAACCTGGATGCACAATTCTTTCGTGGTGACCAGTCCTGGATCTTTTTCCGTTATGCAGAAATTTTGCTGAGCTATGCAGAAGCAGCCTATGGATACGGCAGTGAAGCTGATGCCCGTGATGCTGTAAACCAGGTGCGGTTACGCGCCGGTATGCCTGCTACCACTGCATCTGGTGCCGCATTGCTGGCGGTGATAAAGTATGAGAGACGCTATGAACTGTCTTTTGAAGAACACCGGTTCTTCGATGCCCGCAGATGGAGAGATGCCGAAACGGCGTTTAACGAAAATGCAAAAGGTATTGAAGTTCTGGGTTCAAAGATTGCGGGACATCCTTTCGTATACCGGCCGTTTAGCATCCAGGATCGCAAGTTTGTAAAAGCGAAGAATTATTTGTTGCCCATTCCTGCCAATGAAATCAGGAAAAACAGCAACCTGTTGCAGCAGGCAGACTATACAAAATAACACACCTTTCATAAAAGAAAATGCAGCGGAGATCTCCGCTGCATTTTTCTAAAAGCTAAAGCTAATGGCTAAGAGCTGAATAATTATACACCTAATGACCAGCCATCGCGGTAATTACGTTTCACGAACTGGTTAGCCTCATCGAAGTTGGTAATCTTCATATTATTACCATCCCACAACAGCTTGATATAACGGCCGGGATAATCAAATCCTTTACCATTGGACTTTTGTTTGCGTATATCAAAACTACGTATCGCAAGGTTTGCCATCAGAATACTTTCTGTCAGCGGACCGGCAATGTCGAATGGTGAGCTCAGTGATTTCTGCTGCTTGCTGCCATAGCCAGCAATAGCGGCATTCACCCACTGTACATAGTGCCCTTCGGGTACACGTGCAATGGTTTGTGGTACAGATGCGCCATCTGTGCGGTTAGTAGGTAACAACTTAGGATACATACCATAAGTGCCACACATCATTTTACCTTTATCACCGATAAACAAGGCGCCGTTACCACCATCGCCCATTACTTCGTTTGGTCCCAGTTCTTCCGGACGCTCAGGCTGAATACCGCCATCCAYCCAGTGCAGGGTCACTTCCTTGCCGTTTTTACCCGGGAATTTCATGATTACATGAGAAGAAGGAGGGCAGCTTTCAGGGAAGTAGCCACGTGTAAATTCTCCTACGTATACACTACCAACGCTACACTCTACCGAAGTAGGATAGCCCAGTCCCAGTACACGGAAAGGAGGTTCAATGATATGACAACCCATGTCGCCGATAGCGCCGGTACCGTAATCCCACCAGCCACGCCAGTTGAAAGGCACCAGGTTATCCACATAGTCTTTTTTAGGAGCCGTACCTAACCACAGATCCCAGTTCAGTTCTTTAGGAACATCCTGGCGGGTGGTTGGCCAGGGAACGCCCTGTGGCCATACGGGACGATCTGTCCAGCAGTAGATAGTGTGGACATCACCAACAAGACCGGCATTGTACCACTCCATCAGCTGACGAACACCATCACCGGAAGAGCCCTGGTTCCCCATCTGGCTTACTACCTTGTATTTGTTGGCACCCTGCGTGAGCATACGTGCTTCGTAGATGTCGTGTGTTAATGGCTTTTGAACATATACATCTTTCTTCAGCTGCATCGCACCCATGGCAGCCACTGCGTGTGTGTGGTCTGGTGTGGATACAGAAACCGCATCGAAGTTTTTGTATTCCTTGTCAAACATTTCCCTGAAGTCAGTATAGAACTTAGCCTTAGGGAATTTCTTTACTGCTTCCGCGGCACGACGGGCGTCAACATCACACAGGAAAGTAATATCAGCCGGACCTTTGGCAAATTCAGAAATATCGCTGAAGCCTTTACCGCCAACACCGATACCTGCTACCCGCAGGCGATCGCTTGGCGCTACATAGCCCCGGCCTAATACATGACGTGGAACTATCATGAAACCGGCGGCTGCAAGCGCACCGTTTCTCAGGAATGATCTGCGGGAGACACCGTTTTCCCCCTCATTCTTTTTTTCTGGAATCATTGATGATAAGTTTTCTGGATTTAAATTATGAAATAGCAATTTTGGTCATTAGTCCCAGGTCATCAGCTTACCTCTGTCCTCAATTTTGAGGCAGGTCGCCAATGTCTTTTCATCATAGGCATAACCATATTGCTTCAACACATCCGCAGGTACCCCATCCCATTCGTTGGGGGTATTGCCAATGTAGTTCAGGTCTTTGATACCTATTTTACTGGTGAAAAATCCTGTAGCAGTCAGATTGCGCATCCGGTTAAAAAAGGCAACGCCCTGGCTGTTTTCAGGACTCGCTTTTTCCGGATAAGCAATCAGGTCAACGATTTCAATACGTTGTTGCTCACTGCAGTCGGCAAAAGATTTATTATATCGTTTGGCACATTGCACATCCAGCCAGCGCAAACCACCCCGCATGGGCAGTTGGTGTTCCGGCATGTCTTTTACAATAAAAGCAATGAATTCAGGCACTTTGGCATCAGAAGCGCTGCCGGAATGTTCATCTGCCGGAATGATAATATCCGCCAGAATGGTGATGGTTTTCATTTCTTCCGGAGTAAAGAAACTCTCTTCCATCAATGCTTTATCCCGTTTTACTTCTTCTGGTGTGCGGCCATAGCCGGGCGTTTTGGCAACTTCTTCTCCTTTCTTATCACCGGTTCCTTTTTTATCTTCACAACCAGTGGCTGATAAGATGGTACCTACTGATAACGTGCCTAATGCAATGGCCCTAAGTGATTCTCTTCTATCCATGAAAAAAACTTAAATGATTAGAGATTCTGTTTTTTCAATTGATCTACAATATACTCAGATGCCCGCATAGACAGGGCCAGTATGGTCCAGGTAGGATTTTTATCTGCCTGGGATACAAATGCACCACCATCTACAACGAAGAGATTTTTCACTTCGTGCGCCTGGTTAAATTTATTCAGTACGGATTTGGTCGGATCATCGCCCATGCGGGTAGTACCTACTTCATGAATGATACGGCCAGGATTTTCCAGTCCGTATTTGGTATCAGCACCCGGTTTGGTACCGGTCGCAATACCACCCATTTCATGAATGATCTGCTCAAAGGTGTCCTGCATGTGTCTGGCCTGCTTAATTTCATGATCACTCCAGGTGTAATGGAAACGGAGTACCGGTATGCCAAACTTATCTACCACCGTAGGATCTATCTCACAGTAATTATCTTCCCGTGCAATACATTCGCCCCTGCCGGCAAAGCCGATGTGGGCGCCGTAAAACCGGCGGTAATCATCTTTCAGCGAAGCACCATAGCCGCCGGCCGCTTTTATTTTACCATCGCGGCCTGGTTGTTTGCCATTCAGGTGTTCCATACCAAAACCATAACCATAAGATGGCATATGCATACCACCTCCGAATTCAATATGGTAGCCACGGGCAAAGTCCAGCTTTTTATTGTCTTCCCACCACGGCACATACATGTGCATGCCGCCTACACCATCTTCATTATAACGTTTACGGTCCATCAGTTGCGGCAAAAAGCCTCCCCTGGAAGAACCGGTAGAATCATGCAAATATTTACCCACCACACCACTGGAATTCGCTAGCCCGTTAGGATGTTTGGCAGATTTTGAGTTGAGTAGCAAACGGGCAGATTCGCAGGCACTGGCAGCTAATACCACTACTTTGGCATTCACAGAATATTCCTGGAGATCTGTTTTATCCACATAGGCTACGCCGGTGGCTTTGCCGCTGCCGTCTGTGAGCACTTCCCGTACCATGGCATTGGTATACAGGTCTACATGTCCGCTTTTCATGGCAGGCTTCACCAGTACAGAAGACGCGGAGAAGTCGCCATACACGGTACAACCACGGTTACATTGACTGCAATAGAAGCAGGGGCTGCGATCTTTATTAACAGAACGGGTCAGAATAGATAAACGCGCCGGGATAACGGGGATGCCTAAACGATCACCTGCTTTCTTCACCATCAGCTCATGAAGCCGGGGTTTGGGAGGAGGTAGAAAGAAGCCATCGGGCTCATTGGGCATGTTTTCTTTGGATCCGAATACACCAATCATCTTATCTACCCGGTCGTAATAAGGCGCCACATCATCATAGCTGAGGGGCCAGTCATCACCAAGGCCATCATAGCTTTTGTGTTTGAAGTCACGTGGTCCGAAGCGTAGTGAAATGCGGCCCCAGTGGTTAGTTCGGCCCCCTAACATACGGGAGCGGAACCAGTCGAATTCGGTGCCATCTTTTTTCGTGTAAGGTTCACCGTTAATTTCCCATCCTCCGTACGATGCGTCAAAGTCGCCGAACGGGCGGGTGGTACTTGCACCTCTTCTGGGAGAGTCATATGACCATTTTAATTGAGTGGCCTGTTCCGGGTCGGCAGGGTCATACTTTGGACCTGCTTCCAGTAATGCTACTTTCAGGCCTGCATCAGACAGCATCTTTGCCGCCATACCGCCTCCGGCACCGGAACCAACAATACAAACGTCATAAACCTTCCCCTGTTTTTTGATTTCGAAAGCCATTTGCGTGGATATTTTAGACTTTTTAGAAGAACACCGGTTTTAAATCTATAAATTAAATGCGGAAAAAGGAAGGTTTTTTATATGAGTGATCATACAGCGTATATTATTGGGGTAGATATCGGCACCAGCAGTACAAAATCGATTGTGCGAGGAATGGACGGCAAAATTCTGGCTGTTTTTCAACAGCCCTATGCCACACGGCATCCACAGCCCACCTACAGCGAGCAGGACCCTGATGTGATACTGGCCGCCGTAAAGGCCGGGATCCGGGAAGTGGCAGCGAAGGTGGGAGCTGCACCAGCAGCCATTTCCTTTAGCAGCGCCATGCACAGCATCCTGGCAGTTAACAGTGAAGGCGTACCGCTTACACCCCTGATTATCTGGGCAGACAACAGGAGCGAATCGTATGCGCTCGCATTGCGCAATACCCTGGAAGGTCAGCTGATATACCGGCAAACGGGTACGCCGGTACATGCCATGTCGCCACTATGCAAGATTATGTGGCTCCGGGAGCAGCAGCCATTACTGTTTGCACAAACTGCGCTGTTCCCTGGTATTAAAGAATATATCTTCCATCATTTCTTCGGTAGTTACATTATTGACCATTCTATTGCCTCGGCTACCGGATTGTTCGACATCCATACTTTGCAATGGTGTGAGCCGGCACTGGCGGCTGCAGGCATCACGGCAGCACAACTGCCACAACCGGTACCGGCAAATCACATCATAAAAGGATTACACGCAGATATTGCCACCCAACTGGGCATTCCGGCCAACACCCCATTTGTAATAGGGGGCAGTGATGGCTGCCTGGCACAATTAGGCAGTGGCGCTATGGACGAAGGCCATGCTACCCTCACTATCGGCACCAGCGGCGCGGTAAGAATGGCAGGGCAACAGCCGCTCACAGATGCCCACGCACGTCTCTTTACTTACTTGCTAACAGATGATGTATATATTACCGGAGGTGCCACCAATAACGGCGGTGTTGTGTTGCAATGGTTGGTAAGGGATTTTCTGCAAAAGCCGCTGAGCGCATTGAATGACCTGGTGAACGAAGCTTTATTGACCGATCCGGGCCGGCTGTTATGCCTGCCGTATTTGCTGGGAGAAAGAGCGCCGGTGTGGAACAGTCATGCCAGTGCGGCTTTCATAGGCATACAGCCCCAGCATACCCCCGCACATTTTACCCGGGCAGTGCTGGAGGGTATTTGTTTTGCGCTCTACAGCATTAAAACAGCGTTGTCAGAAACAGCCGGACCGGTGCGCAAAATTTCTGTTAGTGGCGGTTTCACCAGTTCTCCAGGCTGGATTCAGCTGCTGGCAGATATTTTTGGCCAGGACATGTATCTGCAGCAGGAAAGTGATGCGTCTGCATTGGGAGCCATCATACTGGCTGCAAGGGCGCTGAAATGGCCGGAGCCGGATGATAGTGCTCCGGCAACGGAAGTGGTGTTTAAACCGGATGTGAGTAAGTTTGAAGGGTATCAGGAGAAGTATAGACGCTTTGGGAAGCTATATGACCAGCTGGAATTTTTTCTCAGTGGGGATTAAGCGGGTTACATCTTAAAAAGAAGAGCGAAGAAGATCATATAGTCTTCCTCGCTCTTCTTTTTAAGATGTAACCCGCTTAGTTGCCGCGTTCAAACATGCGCGCCAGATCAGTGAGTTTGAATGATATGAAGGTGAATTTGCCGCCTGGCGCCACATTTGGCATGCTGCAGGCAAACAGTTCATCGATAATGTTCTGCATTTCGCGGGCGGCCAGTATTTTACCGGTAGGGATGGCGTTGTTACGTGCCATAGAGCGGATCAGCTGCTCGCGGGTATTTACTTTCAGCTCATGGCTGAAGTTTTTGAATTGTTCCAGCAGGTTTTCGATGGTAGCCTGGTTGTTACCATTCTGGATGTCTGCAGGAGTACCGCGGACAATGAAGGCATTATTACCAAACGGTTCCAGGTCGTAGCCCAATGTCTGGAGATCTCCCAGCATTTCGCTTACCAGGGCTGCATCTGCAGGGGGGAGTTGCAGGGTTTGCGGGAAGAGGCTTTGCTGGGTGGCCATGGGTGTTTCGAGTAAGGCACGCTGGTAGCGTTCATACAGGATTCTTTCATGTGCTGCCTGTTGATCTATTAATATGAAGCCAGATTTTATCTGGGACAAAATGTATTGTTGTTGGATTTGTACCGGCACTTTTTGATCTGTAGCGGTATCCTGCCAGCGTTCATCAATAACGGAGGCGGTAGCATGGGGTTGACTTTCGTAAGTAACAGCAGGGCGTGTTTCGGGCTCCTGTTCGGCAGTATAGGTGCTGGTGGTGTAAGTGTCGTTGCTGTTGGTTTCGTATAAGTCTTTCCAGTGCTTCAGGTTACTGCTGTTGGTGCTTTTATCGATCATGTGTGCCTGGTTCGCCTGTGTAAAGGATTTATACAAGGGACTCAGGGTAGACTCGTTCTGTTGCTGGGCGGTAAATGGTTTACTTACAGCGTCGAGGGCCTGGATACTGGGATCCAGGTCAAAGTCCAGGGTAGCGGTGATGCTGAACTGGGCCAGGGAGTGTTTCACAGCAGATTGTACAAAGGCATACATCAGCTTTTCGTCATCGAACTTGATTTCCTGTTTGGTAGGATGTACGTTGATGTCGACATGTTCAGGGTTTACGTCAATAAACAGTACATACAGGGGGAATCCGTCTGCCGGGATAATATCCGCAAACGCATTCATGACTGCATGGTTCAGGTAAGAGCTTTTGATAAAGCGGTTATTGACGAAAAAGAACTGATCGCCTCTTGTTTTCTTGGCTGTTTCGGGTTTTCCTACAAATCCGTACACATTCATGTAGTCGGTAGTTTCCTTTACGCTAACAAGACGGGCGTTATAATGTTGTCCCAGGATGGCCACGATGCGCTGTTTAAGCGATCCTTTGTCCAGGTGGAACAGCTGTTGATTATTGCTGGTGAGTGAAAATTGCAGTTGGGGGAAAGACATGGCCACGCGAATGAACTCGTCTACGATATGTCTCATTTCTGCCGCATTGCTTTTCAGGAAGTTTCTGCGGGCAGGCACATTGAAGAACAGGTTTTTCATCGCGATGCTGGTACCTTCTGCTGTTTGGCAGGGTTCCTGCTTTTTTACGAAGCTATTATCGATTTCCACGTAGGAGCCAACATCGGTGCCTTTCTTACGGGTTTTGAGTTCAACCTGGGCCACGGCCGCAATGGAGGCCAGGGCTTCACCCCTGAAACCCATGGTCGTGATCTGGAAAAGATCGTCTATGGATTGTATTTTTGAGGTAGCATGGCGTTCAAAGCACATCCGGGCATCTGTTTCGCTCATACCGCCGCCATTATCAATTACCTGCACTAACTCCTTGCCTGCATCTTTTATGATCAGCTGAATCTCGGTAGCGCCTGCATCCACTGCATTTTCCAGTAATTCCTTTACCGCTGATGCCGGTCTTTGTATCACTTCTCCTGCAGCTATCTGGTTCGCTATATTGTCTGGTAATAAATTGATGATATCCGCCACTTACTAGCCTTTTGCTGTAAAGTTAACAATTTAAATGCAGTTGCTCATCGGTGATTATCAGACAGTTTTAAACAAAAAACTAACTGTTTTGTGAAATAGGCCCTTGATTTGCAGGAAATAACAATCCATTATGCTTGTTCATACGTAATTTAAATAGAGAAAAAATTAAGGAAGCAACAGACTGACTGAATCACAATGATAGTGTTAATGAGAAGTTAACGAATCAAAACTTTACATATGTACCTATGGAATCGAATAATTTTGAAGATCTCTATCAGGGTGACCAACCGTACTTACCCGTAAAACGGCGAAAAAAAGAAATCAATGGAAGATGGAAAAAAGAAGGGAGGAATTTACTCCCATACAGATGCCAGTAAAGTAAATCTTACAGACGAGGAATGGAAGGAAGTACTACCAAAGGATGTTTTTAACATTGCCAGGGAAAAGGGAACAGAATGGGCGTTTACCGGAAAATATTGGAACAACAAAGAACATGGTAGTTACTACTGTGCAGCCTGCGGCAATCCTTTATTTGTTTCGGATGCCAAATTCGAAAGCAGTTGCGGATGGCCGAGCTTTTTTCAGCCACTTACCAAAACCAGTGTCATTTATGCGCCAGACAATTCACATGGCATGCATCGGACGGAGGTTTTGTGTGGTCGCTGCAAATCGCACCTCGGACATGTTTTCGATGATGGACCACCGCCAACAGGACTTCGTTATTGCATTAACTCCGTTATCCTGGACTTCGAAAAAGCGCAGGAAGCAGACGAGCAGTATCAACAGGACAAAGCCAACGATAAAGAGTACGAGTAGCCAACATTCTTCTATCTGATTGCCAACGTGATCTGTCGGTTGAACAATAAAAAGACGTATTTTTATTATCATCAACCCCCGACAGTCATGAAAGTACTTAAAACACTCGCCTGGATCATAGGAATCATCCTGTTCATAGCACTCGTGTTGATCTTTTTCGCGCCCACCACAATGCATGTGGAGCGCACAGTGGAAATCAATGCTCCCGCGTCTATCGTATGGAATGACATTGTCAGATTCGAAAAATTTAATGAGTGGAATAGCTGGAAACAGATGGATTCCACCGCCAGGTTTACTGTTACAGGCGATGATGGTGCTATTGGAGCTACCGATTCCTGGAAAGGCAGTAAAATCGGGGAGGGGAAGTTACAGCATCTATCCATGGATACCTATAAGTCTGTTACCCAGAAACTTACATTCATTACACCTTTCGCATCTGAGTCAGATGTGTTTTTTAATTTATCGGAGGCTGCCGGCAAAACAAAGGTTACCTGGGGATTTGATACCCGCTATAAACGCCCGCAAAATGTGATGTCGCTTTTTATGAAAGGCGCACTGGAGAAGGATTTTCACCATGGCCTCAGTAATCTGAAGAGTATGGCGGAAGCAGAGGTGAAAGGACCGGGTACCCCCAACGGTATTGATGTAACGGTAAAAGAAATGAATTACCCTGCGACCACGTATGCGGCTGTACGAAAAACCATTCAGATGAGCAGGATTACCGACTATTATCGTAAAAACCTGGAAACGATCTATAATGCGGCCACAGCAGCCAAATTGCAGCCAGGAGTACCCTGCGGCATCTTTTTTACCTGGGATCGGAAACTACAGCAAACAGATATGGCGGCGGCTATACCGGTTCCGGAAGGCAGCAAAGCAGCCAGTGGCTATGAAATCATTACACTGCCGGCAGCACAGGCTGCATATGCGGACTATTATGGCCCTTACAGCAAAATAGCCAACGCACATGTGGCCATTCAAAAATTTATTACAGATAAAGGAAGGAAAATAATCCCACCCACAATAGAGATGTATGTAACAGATCCGGGCAAAGAAAAGGACAGTAGCAAATGGCTGACGAAGGTCATTTACTTTATGAAGTGATGATCCGGAAATAAAGAAGCATAAGCGGTTGGCAAGGCATTACAAGGCGGAAAGACTATTTCTTCTGCGTGTTGGCATACATTGTTGGCTCAAATTCAATGATCTCGTAAAGCGCCAGCTGGTACTTTTCCAGTGGATCTTCACTCATGATCTCTTCTACCTCCCTTCGGCTCGAAACGTTACAAAGAATAACGGCACCCGATTTAGGCTTTCTTCGACCCGATAAGATGAATTGACCACTTTCGTAGTGCTTCTGCAGGAAGGCGGTATGCGCCTCCATGAAGTGTTCTACTGCCGCAACGGGCCGTATGTATTGYAACATAATCAGGAACATAATGGTTTTTCTATGGTATTTAGTAATAGTTTCATAGTTAGTAGCAAAGGTATAAACTTAATCAGTATTGAATTATTGTATGTTGCCGGGAAAAATCAGACATATGCGCTACAAAAATATACGTACTTTTGCACGAATGAAATACCACGATAGTGGGAATGTATTGTTTGATGAGTGTTGCTCCGAATCATTTTCTTTAATTTTTATAGCTTTTATGAAAAGAACAATTTCCAAAGTGTTGTTAACTGCTGTAGCCGCAGCCGTTATTCTGTCTTCCTGCTCTAAAACCCCTGATGAGAGCCGGTATATTCCAAAAACGGCTGGCCTGGTAATAGACCTGAATGCCAAACAACTGACTACCAAACTGGTGACCAATGGTATTACCATGGATAAACTGTTTGATGCAGCACAAAGCAAAGACACCTCCAATGAAATGATGAAAGCCTGGAAAGATGCCGAAAATTCCGGTATCGACCTGCAAAGCCATTTCTTTGCGTCCTTCGTTTTCCAGGGTCAGCCCGCTGACCACAAGTCCTATGTGGCTGCTACTGCCAGTTTGAAAGATGCGGACAAATTTGAGGCCTATCTCAAAAAGACCGTAGCTAACTTCTCCCTGAAAACACAAAATGATTTTAAATATATCTGGGAGTCCAAGCAACATGCAGTGATCGGCTGGAATAAATCTACCGTGATCTACGTGAGCGCAGTAGACCCTAATAGTCTGCAGCAATATACGCCAGGTAACAACGGGATACCCACCCCGGACGCTCCGGAAGAAGCTGTTGATAGCGCTGTTGCTGCACCAGCAGCCTTCAGAGCTGCCGATGATGATGCAGAAATAAAAACATGGGTAGCGGAAGTAGATCATCTCTTCCACCTGAAAAAAGAAGAATCTGCCGGTTCTATCGAGCCTTTTGCCAAATTGCTGAAAGAAGATGCAGATGCAGGCATCTTTGTAAACCCGGAAGCCATCTATAACAGCGGCCAGTTTACTATGATCCCTGCCAACGTGAAGAAGTTGATGGAAGGTACCTATTACACTGGTACCGTTGACTTCGAAAACGGTAAAATTCTGTTTAACGGGAATACTTACATGGGTAAAGAAATTGCCGCTATCTATAAGAAATATGGCAAAAAAGAAATCGATATGGACATGCTGAAGAAATATCCTTCAGAAAACGTGACCGGTTTCGTTTCCTATGCTTTCGACTTCCGCATGATCGGTGAAATCATTAAAGCTACTGGCATGGATGGTATCGTAAACATGGCTATTACCGGCAAATCCGGCTTAACCATGGATGATATCCTGAATGCTTTTGAAGGTCAGCTGGTATATGTTGCCTCTGATTTTGCGATCACCAAGAAAGAATCAGAATACTTCCCTGGCGAATTCACTGAAAATCCTTCTGCTAAATGGATCTTCAGCCTGAAAGTAGGAAATAAGGATGCTTTCAATAAAGTAATGACTTCTCCTATGCTGAAGGAAGTGTTTGCCCGCGAAGGTGACCACTACGTAACTGTAAACCCAATGGCTGCTGCTACCATGCCTCCATTCTCCATTACTGAGAAATTTGTAACGGTAGGTTCCGATAGCGTATTGTTACAGCAATACCTGGCCGGCAAAGGCAGCATCAAATTACCGGAAGGCATTGAAAGCAAAGTAAAAGGAAGCATGCTGGGTGGCTATGTAAACCTCGAAAAGGTGACCGCCATTATTCCGGAAGAAAAAATGGATGCAGATGAAAAAAATGTATCCAAGAAAGTAAAAGAACTGTTCAAAGACTTTACCGTAGTAAGCAAAAGCGAAGGCGGTGATGTACAGCATGCAGAAGCAGTACTGACCTTTAAAAATAAAGATCAGAACAGCCTTGTACAACTGGTTAATTTTGGTACAGAAGCGGCGAAAGTAATGCAGGCAAAGAAAGCAAAGGAAAAGGCTTATGAAGACAGCCTCTTTGCTGCCCCGGCAGATACTACTGCAACAGCTCATTAATTCAGATCATACTTATATGCAAGGGCGCAGGGGATATTCCTCTGCGCCCTTGTTTTCTTTGCACCTCTGCGTGAAATTTATCATTTATATTCGCTTTTGTTAACAGTAAATGCCACTATGCAGATTCAGCTCAATCAGCTCATGCCCATACCCTTGCAGGATAAGCTCCGGCAGCGGTCATCGGACATCTGGAACCAGGACGTGACTTTTAAACCAGGCAGTTTTGTAAAAATAAAAGCGCCGTCAGGTACCGGCAAAACTACCCTGATCCACTACCTGTATCATATCCGTTATGACTATACAGGAAAAGTACAGGTAAACGGACAGCCCTGGCAGGCATACAGTAAAAACGAGATTGCACTGATGCGGCAGCAGGAGTTGAGCGTCATATTCCAGGACCTTCGCCTGTTTGAACAGCTCACTGCCCGTGAAAATATTACTTTAAAAAGAGTAATGCAGCCCAAGCCATACTATCCCGCCGAAAAGATCGAGGAAATGGCAGCACGACTCAATGTATCGCATATACTGGAGCAGAGTGGTAAAACCCTTTCCTATGGCGAGCGGCAGCGTATTGCCATTATCAGGGCACTGGTACAACCTTTTCAGTGGTTGCTGATGGACGAACCCTTCAGCCACCTGGATGAAGAAAATACGCAGCGTGCCGCTGCACTGATTGCCGATGAATGTAAAGCCCGCAATGCCGGGTTCATTTTAACAGACCTGGATAATGACCAGCACTTCACTTATGATGTGCATTTCCATCTTTAATGTTGTTTCATGCGTCCTTTTTTCGACTTACTTAAGAAGATCATTCAAACCGGTGTAGGTAAAACCCGCTTTCTGATGGCAGCGGTTGGACTGGGTATTGCGATGCTGCTGATACTGATTGCTATCCAGGCCCATACCAACTTCAGCCAGCTGCTGTACAGCGCCAAAAACCAGAATGAAACGGCCGATTTCCTGGTGATCAACAAAACCATCACCAACGCTATGATGGGACAATCTGCCAAAAGCATTTTTACCCCGGAAGAAATTGCCAATATAAAAAAGCAACCTTTCGTACAGGCTTTTGGGTTAGTTACCTCCAGTCAGTACAAAGTAGTTATACAAGCTCCGGGTGACCTGCACTTTGCAACTGATATGTTTTTTGAAGCAGTGCCGGATAGCTTTTTAGATGTGAAAAACGAAGACTGGAAATGGAGCAACGGGGACCGCACCATTCCCATTATCTTACCCAACGACTTTCTGAATCTCTATAACTTTGGTTTTTCCCTAAGCCAGGACCTGCCACAGATTTCCCAGGAAACGGTGAAGGCGCTGCCCTTACAGGTAAGCATTTCCAATAACCAGGTCGCTGATCAGTTCATGGGCCATATAGTGGGTTTTTCTGATCGCATCTCTTCCTTCCTCGTGCCAGCCTCCTTTATGTCGTGGGCCAATGAAAAATATGGAATGGCTACTAATGTTGGTACTTCCAGGGTAATCATTAAAACACCGGACCCGTCTAACCCGGCACTGGTAAAGTTCCTGGAAGACAATGGCTACACCACCAATCAGGATAAGCTGAAGTTCAGTAAAACCAGGATGATTGTGCAAACCATTGTATCTGTAGTAGGGTTCTTCGGACTGATATTGTTGTTCTTTGCGCTGCTGGTGTTCAGCATGTTTATCCAGCTGGTCATTGCTTCCTGTAAGCGGGAAATTCAGTTGCTGGTGATATTGGGCACGGCGCCGAAACAACTACAGCGATACCTGCTGAAGCAATTTGTTCCTTTATATATTGTTATAGGCATCCTGTCGCTTTTGCTGGTAGCGGGTTTGCAATACTGGGCAGCTGCGGAACTGGCTACTCATCAGATGGAGGTCAGCCCCTGGCCAGGCGTACCCGTGTTTGCGGGCATTGTGCTGGTGCTTGGACTGGTATACATCGTGAACCTGGCCACAGTACGGAAATACGTCAATAATATTTAACGCTCTCTTTCTGCCTGGTACGGCATAACAAAAGTAGTTTTTGCTCTTTCCGACGTCAGTAGATAGGGCACCCAGATAGCCATGCGCAATAGCGGCCAGAGAATGCTGTTTAAGCTGAATATACTGTCTGGCTGATGTGTATTGAAGTAGTAGTTGTTGATGGAGTTATCTACATAAATAAAAATAGTAGAGATAAAATAATAGGTGGCGAGTGCAAATGGAAAAGTATCTCTTCTGTTAAAAAATAATACGGCCAGCAGTACACTGTAAGTAAGCAAAAACACATTTACCACCATTTCCATAATCAGGAAAAGCTGTACCAGGGTTACGTTCCCCAGGTCTTTTCGGGTAGAAGCATTTACCCAGAAGCTATAATCGAATACCGCCATTTTACAAACACCTACAAATTCTCCCAAGGGACTAAATACCAGTCCTATAGCCAGCAGTGCAAGCCCTCCGCCGATAGGCATGGATTCCGGCGCATCTCTTACCGGCCATACGGACCGCTTATAGTAAACGCTTGCCAGGTAAGCAAAAACGGCGGCGAATAATACGGCCAATGCAATGGCCAGCCAGTTACCGGGTATTGCCGGACGATGCACAGGTGTATTATCCGGCTTCCAGCTAAGATCCAGTGAAGTGACTTCATTCATCCTCTTCAGGTCTTTCACGTACTGCGACATGAACTTTACGGGCACATGATCACTGAAGGTTTTAAACTGGTAAGACAATGTTATCAGGGTACCGCTTTTTGAAGCGGTATAATCAAAGGCATAATATTCATTCTGAATGTGCACTGGTGTTTGATCCAGGGACCATTCAATGGGCGTATGCATGATGATTTTATAGTCCAGGTTATATGGATAACGCAGGCTGACCGGTAGTTTCCGCTGTTCGTCAGACACATACGACAGTATATCATAGAAAGATTGCGCGCTGGTGGAGAACTGCAACTTATTGGTAAGACTATCTCTTTTCCACATGCGGTGTATCAGGTAGCTTTCCCTGATGCGTATAGTATTGACGGTACTTGAATCTTGTGTGGTGATAGAATCCCTGATGGTCACATCTCCATATAACTTTTTATAATAGCTGAGATACGACTTTTCTTTATCCTTCATGCTGGTGCCGGCGAGGTCTGCGCGTTGTGCATCTGCCTCATCCCGGTGATAGGCCGTCATTACTTCCAGGCCACCATCTTTATTTTCATCGTCAGGCAGGGTAAAGGTTTCATGAACAACAATACGTCCGCGGGTGACCGGAACGATAGGGGTGAGCTGCGTAGTGGTATCAGTAATGACCAGTGCGCGCTGATAGTCCGGTTCACAGAAATCAGCCAGATTGCCCCGCTGGTAGGACATGGTGCCATCCAGCCAATACACCTTCTTATCAAGGACTACGTGTACAATGGCATGGTTAAAGGCATTTGGGGAGGGGAGCATTTCACTTACCACGCCTTTGCCGTCCGTATTCACATAGGCCATGCTGGCAGCAATATCGTTGGCGCGCAGGATGGTACAGAGCAGCAGGGCTTTGTCTTTACAGTCGCCGAAACGCTGTGTCAGCACCCTGTCAGGTACATTGGGACGATGTGAATATTCTCCCATTTCAATGCCCATATACCGGATGTCATCCTGTACAAATCGCAATGCTTGCAGCAGATAGGTAGTTTTATCGCCATTAGCTGCTTTTTTGAAGGCAGCAATTTTATGTGTCAATGCCGGGCCCGGGGCAGGCACGGTATTTATTTTCCTGGCCCAGTCGGCCACTTCCTTCCAGGAGGTGTATTCACTTACCTGTACACGGGTAAAGGGATTGTACCAGGACGGAACGTAGTTACTGTTGTCGGCTTCCCTTACCTCTACATTATTCCACTCATATACTTGTAGTCCGTTCCAGTTTTTTTGAATGGGAGCGGAGGCGTTATTATATAATTTAAACCGGATGGGCCTTTGYGGGCTTACGATCAGGTTTTTGTAATAGTTAACAATGGGTTCATAGGCCACAAAATAAATACGGCTATCGAGCTTCCCGTTGAAGATGGGATTGTCGCCGGTAATAGAATAGGCGTATTCAATCTGATCTCCTTTTCTCACATCTTCGAGGATAAGATAAGCGGTATAAGTGCCACTGTAGATGAACCTGGAGAGGTCCTGTTCTTTTTGCAACAGTTTGAATGCAGCGCCTGGCAACAGGTTTATTTCTTTTCCGTCACGGTGAATCACTATTTTATGAAAGGAGAGTTTTTCATATTGTGGATCGTAGTCTACCGAGATCTCCGATCCATTTTGAATGCCCGCTTCTGAAATAATCTGACGGATAAAGTGTTGGTAATTACTTTTCAGTTCTACCTGTCTTTGTTCTTCCAGCAGCAGCAGATAATATCCATCGCTGATATTTTTAGCATTGGGTTTTTTAGTAAGGTCCGGGGTATAAGGTACCAGCCATGCCGGAGTAGGGCTGGTGTTCACTTTCTGAGCGGTTGCGATGAAAGACGATACTATCAATAGTATTGACAATACTGATTTCAAGGCGAGGGTTATAGTAGGGCGCATAACAGCGTGGTTGATATTCCTTGCGGACAAACTAAACTATAGCTTTATGTAGGGACAATAAATTACGGTAATGAAATTACGGTTGTTTTCCGATAGTTAGCATATAAACAGCAAAAGAGGCCAGCCAGTGTTCCCCGGCATAGTTTCCGCTGAAAACCTGTTGCAGTCCGGCTTCCATGTGCTGATGTGCCAGCTGCTGAATGGCGGCTTTATTTTTCCCGCCATGTTCTGCGATGGCTTCCAGGCACCAGGTGCGACTGAGGTTGAGACCATCCAGGTGAACGAGTTTGCCGTCTGTACGGTCTTTCACCTGTGCTACCTGCAGGATACTTATCTTGTTTTCGAATAAGCCGGGCAGAAACGCGTATAGCCATTTCCGGTAGTCAGCTTCCGGCATTACACGGCGCATAAGATCAGCTTCTTCCAGGCTGGGCGACAGGAAATCGTATCCACCTGGTTCCCAGGTAACGGGTGCATTTTTGTCGGCTGCATAAAAGCGCATAGCTGCATCGTGTATGGCTTTCTGGAGGGCGGCATTTTTTGCGGTGATGGCATAATCCCAGGCCAGGCATAATCCGAATGCGAGATTGGTATGTTCACCCACCCTGATAGGGTACATGATTTTATCCAAAAACTGAATGTAAGCAGTAGAAAACTGGGTGGCCAGTGGTTGCAGATGTCCGCTCATTTCTTTGCCCAATGGATCCTTCCAGGTGAGCAATTCATTTTGCAGTTGCAGGAGCCAGCTCCAGCCATAGATACGTTCAAAGCTTTTATTGTCGGTGCTGCTGAACAGTTGTTGTTCAATTTTTATGTTTTCGGCAGATAGATGTGCGGCCAGTTTACTTCTGATGGTACTGGCTTTGGCCAGGTCCGGGTAGGATTTCAGGAGGCGTACCAGCATCCAGTGGCCATGCACGCTGCTATGCCAGTCGAAGCAGCCATAAAAGGCCGGATGATAGTTTTTAGGAGCGGTAAGCAGTGAGCTATCGGTAAATACAATTCCTGTTTTATAAGGAAATTCCAGGTCCAGGCATTTCAGTGGCAGCTCCGCCAGTTTATTGGCGATTTCGGGCGTTAAACGGGTGGCTGCCGCCGGATGTATTTGTGCACTCATGGTAAGTGAGGTGAATACGATGATGGATAATTGGCTTAAAAATTTCACAGCAGGAAATGCTTTATCTGTTAAATAACAATTTTAGATAGAACATGGGTTGGCCCAGTTTTTTGCGCAGATCTACTTCATGGAACATGCAGGACATCAGATCTTTCAGTTGTTTGTTACGGGACCCCATTTTCATCAGGGTATTAAACAGCCACGGGTATTTGATCAGTTTCGTCAGCTTAGTGCTGACCTGTAGTTCCGGTCCCAGGATGCGGTATACGTTTTCATCGTAGGCATTAAAGAACTGATCGGAATAATCGTTGGCCGCAATAGCGGCAGCGGCCTGTTGGGCGGCTATTCTACCAGAGTAAAGGGCGTTGCCGATCCCTTCTCCTGTAAAAGGATCTATGAGGTAGCCGGCATCTCCTACGAGCATATAGCGTTCGCCATGTAATTTTCTTTTTTTACTGCCCAGTGGCAGACCATAACCATCAATAGGACCTACCAGCTCTGCGTTGGCAAAGCGATCTTTCATAGTAGCATCTGTGGCGAGGGTATCCAGCATGAGCTGTTTCAGGTTTACCTTTTTATTACGGGCAGAATTACTGAGCATGCCTACGCCCACATTGGCTTCGCCATTAGGGAGTGGAAATATCCACAGATAGCCCGGGAGCATATTTTTCAGGAAGTGCAGTTCTATGAAATTGTCCTGGTGCAAACCGGTGATGCCTTTATAATAGGCACGGATGCCGGCTACATAATGTTTCGGTTCCATTTTAATACCAGCTACATCTTTAGTGAAGCCGGAATGGGCGCCGTTTGCTACAATAACAATGTCTGCTTTTACCTGGAAAGAGCCGTCTTTACTGGACAGATGGTAGCCATCTTCTTTCAGTTCATATTTATCGATGCTAACCCCTTCGAATAAACGAATTTCTGAACGGCGCTTGATTTCTTCTACCAGGAAATTATCGAAGTCAATGCGTTTGCACACAAATCCGCGTGGATTGCTCATGTCTTGCTGATAATCCGGGCGGTAGGGGATATCCATACCAATGCGGTTAGGTGCTACAAAGGTGACACCCCAGCTGTCCATTTTAAACATGGCTTGCTGCAAACGTTCTCCGATGCCTTTGTCGATGCGTTCCAGCAGTGTTAATACCTTACCGCTTAGTCCATCTCCACATACTTTGTCTCTGGGAAATACGGCTTTATCTACAACGATGCATTCAATGCCGAGCTGCGCCAGTTGAAGGGCAGCGGTAGCGCCTCCTGGTCCTGCGCCTATAATACAAACTTTTGTCTCCATTATTTGATGATACTGTTACCTGCCAGTAAGATACGTAATTGTTCCTTGCGCTGTTCTGTATGTTAAATATTAATAATGCTTTCCTGGTATATAGGTTTATGAGTAAACCAGACAATTTCTTCCGCCGAAGGCGGAAAATATTATATTTGCCGTTCTTAAAACACACGAAACATGTTTGGTGATTTATTTGGAAAGCTGACGCAGATCAAGCAAAAAATGCAGGAAGGCAAAGAGCGTTTGGCTACAGTAACTTTATCCGGAGAGGCCGGTGATGGTGCCGTGAAGGTGACCGTAGACGGTAACCGTCAGGTAAAAAGTATTGATATTGCGGCGCATCTTTTTACACCGGAAAACAAGGAAGAAATGGAAGATTTGCTGCTCACCGCATTGAACCGTGCGCTGAAAGATGCAGAAAACTCCTGGGAAGCAGAAATGAAGAACGCTGCCGGCGGTATGCTGGGAGGCCTGATGTAATATATTTCGTGAAGAGGGTGCAAAGGAGACCTTCCTTTGCACCTTTTTTATGCAAGAACGGCTGCCAGTGTAGATTTACGATGCGTTGCCAATAAAACGTCCACCGGGCACCAACCTTCTCTACCCCAAAAAATTCCGCATTAGATAAATCTTTTTCCCTTTTCGCTCGTATAATACCCCGCGCGTGTAGTTTCTTTGAGGCTACGACCAGTTTGAATATGAAAATTTTTTTTAGACGCATTCACTTATACCTGGGTCTTACTGCAGGCCTGGTAATCACCATCAGCTGCCTAACCGGCGCATTACTGGTATTTGAAAAAGAGTTAACAGAAGCATTTAATCAGGGCCGTTATTACATTCAGCCTTCCGGAGAACGCTTACCACTGGACAAGGTGGCTGAGATGGTAAAACAGCAGGTGCCAGGCGCCGGTATTTCCCGTATACAGGTATTTGCAGATCCTACCCGGACGCTGCAGGTGCTGCTGGAAGAAGGCAAGAAAGGCGGAAAGAAAGAGGGTAAAGGAGAAGGAAGGAAAGAAGGGAAAGGGGAAGGAAGAGCGGAGGCTAAAGAAAATGCCCAGGGAGATGTGAAAGCAATATCCCAATCAGAAAAGAAAGACAAATCAGCAGGCGCTGAAAAAGGCGCTCCTAAAAAGGAAAAAGGTGGCCGCACCGCTTTTGTAAATCCCTACACCGGAAAAGTGGTGGAGTTATACAGTTATCAGCAAACATTTTATTACCAGATATTTTCCCTGCACCGTTGGCTGTTGGCCGGTCCTACCGGTAAAGTTATTACTGGCGCCAGTACCCTGATATTTGTATTTATTCTGATTACCGGTATCGTATTATGGTGGCCTAAGACACGTAATATTTTTAAGCAACGTATTAAAGTGAAGTGGGACGGAGGCTGGAAACGCCTAAACCATGATCTGCACGTAGTGCTGGGCTTTTATGCGGCCATATTCCTCTTTGTATCTGCTTTTACCGGTTTAACCTGGTCGTATGAGTGGTTCAGTAATGGACTGTATGCCATGTTGAGTACTTCTCCCAAGCCCATGGCGGCGCCGGTGTCTGCGCCAGCGGCAGTGCCGGAAGGTAAGCACATTTCTTATGAAACCGCATTGGCTACAGTCAGACAAAGCGTGCCGGATGCCATTTTCTATACCCTTTCAGCGCCGAAGGACAGTACCGCTTCTTTTATGGTGAGTCTGCTCCCCGCCAACGCATTCCAGGAGGCCRCTACCACCACTTATTACCTGGACCAGTTCAGCGGAAAGGTGTTGCAGTCACAAACTTTTGCGCAAAGAAACCTCGGACAAAAGATCCGGGGTACCATTAAGCCCCTGCATACGGGTGCTATTTTTGGTATGCCCTCTAAAATATTAGCTCTGTTCGTGGCCCTGCTGGGTGTCATTTTTCCAACTACCGGTACCATTATGTGGCTTAACAGAACCCGGAAGAAGAAAAAGAAAACAAAGGTCCCGGCGGTTCCGCAGGAAGACGTTGCGAAGCAGGTCGCCTAAAGAAATAGTGTTCCCGAAAGTAAAAGCGGTTATCTCAAAAGCGGAGATAACCGCTTTTTGTTTATCTCTCTTCTTTCCTTATTACCTCCCCGGATTTCCGTTTCTGAAAATACCCTTCAGAAACGGTAGGCTTTTTCCTGTTTTCGGCCCGGCCGGTCTTTAACATTTTCTTTGCAAACCCTTTCCTGTACTAAGTTTTAACATTCCTTGCGCGGAATATGGAATAGCATTTGGCATATAGTAAGAAATGTAACAACAATGCGAGCCTATCCAAAGCCGCCGGTACCTAATCATAAAGCGATGTACTATATAGCTATCGGCGTTATTACGATTTCTATTCTTGCTGAAATATTACACAAAGTGTAAAACGATGACCCATGATTAATCAATATGAAGTACCGGCCTGTATTGAAGACACAATACCGGCATTAAGAAAAGCATTACACCAGTTTCCCGCTATATTTCATATATACGATACCGTTAGTTGCCTGAGTGAATACACAGACAGGCAACTGAGGGAGCAAAACTTCCTGGTAGCAGGCAAATGTTTGCAACTGGCAGGTAAATTATATGAGCGGGGCAATGCCGTGGTAAGAGAAGCTATCACCCGTGTTTTTTTGCCGGCACTCTGCAGCATTCCGCTGGCAGATGCCGTGAGCAGAATCCGGATGTATTCTCTTRTTCCCGATGCACTTTATCCACTTTACATACAACATCAACTTACAGGTAATGGAAACAGATGAGGAGATTGTCGTCCGCATGGCTACGGCCATGGACGTTGATTTTGCACTACCCATTGTTGCGGAGATGGAAGCATCTGCCAAAGCACGCGGTACAGGTATTGCCAAAAGAGATCCAGCCGCTATCAGGAAAAAGATCCTGGAAGGAAAAGCGGTGATCGCCTTTACGGCAGATGGTATCTGGGCAGGATTTTCCTACATACAGTCATGGGAAGAGGGCCACTTCGTATCCAACAGTGGATTGATTGTGGCGCCGGCATTCCGGGGAATGAAAGTGGCTGCTGCTATTAAAAATAAAATATTCGAGTTAAGCAGAGTGCTGTATCCGGCTGCAAAAATATTTAGTATCACCACCGGCTTAGCGGTCATGAAATTAAACACCAGACTGGGTTTTGAGCCGGTGACGTATGATCAGATTACTCAGGACCCGCTCTTTTGGGAGGGGTGTAAGAGTTGCGTAAACTATCCTATCCTGGCAGGAAAAAATTACAGGAATTGTTTGTGTACTGCCATGCTGTTTCATCCGCAATAAGTGTGAGCAGGAGAACCCTTTACGGTGAAAATTACAGCCAATAACCTCAAACCGGCGATGCCTTTGCATTGCCGGTTTTCTCGCGTAAGTATGATAAAACGAGGGTTTTCTTCCATATCTTTATATCCCAAATCCTATCCTTATGCGCTTAGTATTTTTGTTTGCTTTTTGTGCACTGTTAGCCTCCTGTCATCAATCAGGGAGTAAAGACAGTCAATCAGCAAAACTCAGCTTATCCAGTATTTACAATGCCGATTCGGTAAAATGGGTCGCGGCCAATTCTTCCGAAAAAAATAATGCTGCCGAGAAAGAATTCCTGAAAGGCATAGATATATACCGCAATAAGAAAAACGCCAAAGGCAGCATAGATAAATTTATCAAGTCTATTTTGTTGCAACCACAGGCTAAAAGTTATTATGAACTGGGCAATGCTCTCCTGGATACCCGTAAAGTAAAGGAAGCTATTCTTGCCTATAATATGGCAGAACTATTGGACTACAAGCCGTTGTCAAAAGTGTTGTATAATAAAGCGTGTGCATATTCTCTCTCAGAAAACATAGATTCTTCCCGCTATAATCTGTTGGCCGCCATTGAATTTGGATACAACAACATGAAAAATATCATGTCAGATCCGGACCTGGCGTATTTCAGGGACAACTACAATTTTAAAACAGAAATCATAGCCGCTTTCAGTGGCGCCGGTGATGCTGAAAAACTGGAATGGAATCTTTTTGCTAATCAGTTCAAACAGCTACCTATACCTTTGACCATTGATACAGGATATGGGAAGCAACTTGGAAAGAATTTTATTTCGTATGATTTTGAAATGTATGTAGCAGAAATGCGGGATTCAAAATTTTCGAGGGATGTGGGCAGCTCTTTTTATTATGTAGGGCTGGTGAAAAAAGCAGAAGCCTTTAAAACATTGATCTATGCAGTTAGTGATGAAATAGTGGAGGGTGAAGACAGCATCACAGATGCTCCTGCATATTACTTTATGGTAAGTTATGATAACGCGGGAAAGATCATAGAAAAAATGCTGGTATCCGGGCAAAAGATAATAGAAGACCCTTATTGTACATTGACCATTGCCGGTAATAGTGATTTTACGGTAACGGAGTATAAGGTTGAATATGAAAAGGACCCCGCTAATGCCGGGTACATAGATAATGTGGAAAAGTCCAGAACAGAACTAAAAAAGACAGCTTTCGCTATTACAGATGATGGCCACTTTTCAGCTAAAACGCAACAACTGGCATTGAACCACTAATCAAATTTATAATACTGCGGTGTTTCCTCCTGGAGACGCCGCAGGAGTTATCCCCATCCTCTTTATAAATACCCGCTTCAACAGCAGCTCTGCTAACAACAAATTCAACGTCCAGCTTAACCAGGAAATAATGATGTAGGCCGTTGCCGGTCTTAGCGGCATATGCATCAAGCCCAGCACTAAGGCATACAGCCGGAGGGTAAGCGCAGACAGGGTGAGGGCGTAGCTACGGAGCATCCAGGTAATATGTTCCGGCCAGCGGGCCTGCATTGCTGTTCTCCAGCCCATAATGGTAAAGGCGATCCAGAGCAGGGATAATAGTACGAAACTGATACGTGCATAGAACCCCCCATTGGCATAAAACCCCATGATAAGTCCGGTTGGGCCACTGAGGGTAATAACTACCAGTGCATAAATTTTTCCGCTGTTTCGGTGTAGTCGGGGATACTTATCCAGCAGGTATTTGCTGAATTGAAGCAATCCTGTTATCAGTACAGTGATGCTTACGAAGATGTGAACGTAGAAGCTAATGCGCCAGTGGCGGATAGGGTATACTCTTTGTTTGGTGATGAGAAAATCGGTATACTTTTCAAACGCTGCATAAGGAATGGTGAGTAACAGCATCAGCCATGCCCCGTAAAGTATAGCCGTTGCTGTTAGTATCCATCCTATTCTCTTCAGTAGCCGCATATTATGGTCCCTCTACAAATTCTGAGCTGTCAATCTTTACGCCATAATAATAAGTGCTCCCATCGTCATTGTTGCCGGTTATCATTTTGTAGGTGTTGGTCCGTTCTGGAAAATGCGAATTCTTTTCCCAGGTAATAACGAGCGTGCTATCATTGGATTTTTGATAAGTGCCCCTGACCTTCATCATTTGTTCGGCAAATGTGGAGTCGGTTACTTTTTCGTAGAGTTGTAATAGGCAGCTACCATCCACATTGAAGGTAAGGTCACTTTTGGAGTTAGACGATTCAATCAGGAATTGATTGAAGGTATTTCCATGCATGCCAAATTCCTCTTGCCCTTTACCACTGGATGGCTCCAGCACAAAAGATTTTTCTTTCAGGGTATTATTGTTCAAAGGTGTCCAGGTTCCTTTTCCTTTGGCAAACAGGTGATCGAAGGTAAGGTCGAATTTCCCGTCAAAGGGATGATCGCCGGGTTCACTCAGGGTGATCACCCAGTTATCATTATCTTTTTTTAGTTCTCCCCGCAGGTTGCGGCGTAATCCTTTATGCACATTATATCCGGCTACCTGTTTACCATTAGAGTAGTTCAGTGTAATGTAGATAGGTGCGCCACCGAAGTCGCCCATATAGGTGCCAGGTAGTTTACTGATAGCAAGACTGTCATCGTTTGCGGGCTTGTCGCTGCTCTTGTCTGCCGCAGGTTTGCAGGCGAAAAAAAACAGCAGGGCGGCCAGAAGAGAACTGGTTAATAATTTCACAGGGTATATTTTTTGTAAATATAATTTTTATCAGCCTTTAAATGATACCTCAATAATGAGCAGTTTATTGATTTTATTGGTGGTCTTTTTAGTGAGTCCGTCCAGCCGGATATAGTAGCGGCTGATGGCTATGCGAACGGGGGGCGCGGGGAAATTATCCAGTTGTGCAATCAGTGCATATTGAGAAGAAGTGCCGTGTTGTTTGATATGTTGTTGTAAGCTGGAGATACTGGCAGGAGGGAACCTGGTTTTTTCTGCAGCGGAATATTTTTTACAGATGAAGAAGTTGCTGGCTTCGGCGCTAAGCGACTCCCAGGGGGAACGATAATGTTTCCAGTTGAGCAAGGGTTCCTGCTCAATAATGGCGCTGGTTTCATAGCATTGGGATACATTGATCTTTTCAGCTTCTCCGGTGGTGACGGCCAACATTTGTCCTTCAATACTATGTAGGCGATCCAGCAGGAAATAGAGCGTGTCCGGATGCAATTCGAAATCGTTGCGTTTTGCATCCGGTTTTACCCAGTCAAGTGAAAAATAGCTATCACCGAAACGGATATACGTAGTAGAATCTCGGCTCACTACATATACTTCATTGGAAGCTACTTTCACTGATGTTGCCGGCGGAGCTATCAGCTGCATTGTATCAATCTGGACCGGTCTCGCCTTTTCTGGCTTGGCGGAATGTTGGCAGGCCGGCAGCAACATCAGTGTCGCTGCAAGAAAAAAGGATGTTTTCATGGTATACGGGATACTGTAACGAACATTGGCGTCAGAAATAGTTTTCCCCGTAAATCCGGAAACAGTTACTCTGCGTCTACCTTATCTACATCTACGGTACCGGGAGTATCTATTTTTCTGTTAAGGGCTTCCCACAAAATATCCTTCAATTCACTGAGGCCCTGGTTGGTAACAGAGGAGATAAACACGTGTGGTACATCTTCCGGTAGCTCCGCTGATATAGCGGCTTTCAGCTCATCATCCAGCATATCGCTTTTACTGATGGCCAGCAGAAACTGTTTATCCAGCAATTCGGGATTATATTGTTCCAGCTCATTTACCAGTACCTCAAAATCTTTGCGGTGATCTGCACTATCTGCTGGAATAAGGAATAATAATACGGCGTTTCTTTCAATATGTCGTAAAAATCGGTGTCCTAATCCTTTTCCTTCATGCGCACCTTCAATGATACCCGGCAAATCTGCTATACAGAATGATTTGCTGTCTCGGTATTCCACCATGCCCAGCTGAGGGGTGAGCGTAGTAAAGGCGTAGTCGGCCACTTTAGGTTTGGCGGCGGTAATAGTAGACAGTAGGGTAGATTTTCCGGCATTGGGAAAGCCAACAAGGCCTACATCTGCCAACACCTTTAATTCTACTACTTTCCAGCCTTCAGTACCTGGCATACCTGGTTGTGCATATTCCGGTGTTTGGTTGGTGGCAGATTTGAAATAGGCATTGCCTTTACCACCTTGTCCACCCGGAATCCAGATAACTTCCTGTCCGTCGTGCAGAATTTCAGCTTCTACGCGACCGGTTTCTTCATCTTTCGCTTGTGTACCCAGCGGCACTTCAATGATAATATCCTTACCAAAACGGCCGGTACAGTTGTCGCCGCTACCATTTTCGCCGTCTTCTGCCAGCAGGTTTTTGTGCCAGCGGAGATGCAGGAGGGTCCACAGCTGTGAATTTCCTCTTAAAATAACATGCCCGCCTCTGCCGCCATCGCCGCCATCAGGGCCGGCCTGCGCATTAAATTTGGTTCGCATAAAGTGCAAACTGCCTGCGCCACCTTTCCCGGATTTACAAAATACACGGATATAATCTACGAAATTCGCTTTTTCCACTATTCTCGGATTTTAAGTCTGTTGCTTCCATAACAACAGAAAAACAAAACGCAAAGATCGTGAAGTTTAAGCTAATTAGCACCATCCTGTGCCAAGAGCTGTCTACTTACAATCTTTGCGTTGTATAATAAGATGTTAAAAGTCTTTGTGATAGCGGTATTCCGCCTACAACTATACTCTTTCTCCTACGAGTTCGTCCAGTTCTTTGGACAACAGTTCGAAGACTTCCCCTTCTGTACCATCACCTTTCACTTTTTTGAATTTGCCGAATTTGGCATAGTGATCAGCCACAGGAGCGGTTTTGTTATGATATTCTACTATACGTGCCTTTACTACTTCTTCAGAAGCATCATCGCTACGGCCGGAGGTTAAACCTCGGTTCAGCAAACGCTTGATCAGCGCATCTTCCGGTACTTCCAGAGACAGCACTACTGAAATAGCCGTTTTTTTCAGGGACAACAGCTTATCCAGCGCCTCTGCCTGCGCAGTGGTACGGGGGAAACCATCGAAAATGAAACCACGCGCTTCAGGATTAGCTTCCAGCTTGGAACTAATCATGCCAATCACCACTTCATCAGGTACCAAAGTACCCTGATCCATGAATTTCTTGGCCTCAAGACCCAGTGGCGTTTTATCACCAATCTCACTGCGAAGCAAATCGCCGGTAGACAGATGAATAAGTCCGTACTTCTGGATAATATTAGCACTTTGTGTACCCTTGCCGCTACCGGGAGGGCCAAATAAAATGAGATTGACCATGTTTAATTAAAATCTACTTTACTCGCAAGGCTGCAAATATATGAAACAGATGAATGTATTGGTAATTAAAATTACGATTGATTGAACTAAATGTAAATATTCTGACAAAATAGTAAACATAATTTAATTTTTAACCAGAATACCTAAATTATCTTCAACAGGCTATCCTAATTTAATGAAATACTTTCTATCTAACAAAATCATATGATTATTATTAGTAATTCTTTGATATTCAGTGTGCCAGCTCTGGATTTACGACTGAATATTTGTAAGTTTATGATATGAGGAAACAAATATTGGTTGCAGGACTAACCGGCTTGATGATGACCGGGAGCGCCATTTCTGCGCCCTTGGTATTTAAGGACAAAAAGAAACAAAAGAAAACCACCGCACAAACTGCGGCACCGCAGCAGGACAAAGCCTCGCAATGGGCAGACAGTGTATTTCAGTCACTCACCCCAGATGAACGCATCGCACAACTGATCATGATAAGAGCCCACTCTAACCTGGGCCCCGACCATGTGAACGCCGTTATAAAAGACATCCAGGATAATAAAGTCGGCGGCGTCATCTTCTTCCAGGGTGGCCCGGTAAGACAAGCCGGCCTTACTAACTACTATCAATCTATCTCTAAAGTACCATTACTGGTGGCCATAGACGGGGAATGGGGTCTGGGCATGCGCCTGGATAGTGTGATCTCCCTGCCCCGTAATATGATGATAGGCGCCGTACAGGATACCGCCCTGGCTTATGATGCCGGAAAAATTATGGGCGAACAATGCCGCCGCATAGGTATCCACATCGACTTTGCCCCAGACATGGATGTGAATAACAATCCTTCCAACCCGGTGATCAATGACCGCTCCTTCGGTGAAAACAAATACCAGGTAGCCCGCATGGGCGTAGCCACCATCAGAGGAATGCAGGATGCCGGCATAATGGCCTGCGCCAAACACTTTCCAGGTCATGGCGACACCAACGTGGACTCACATCTCGATTTACCTACCATCAATAAAACAAGGGAACAACTAGATTCACTGGAGCTATATCCTTTCCGCGAAGCCATTGCTGCTGGTGTGGGATCTATTATGATTGCTCACCTTTATATCCCATCTATCGATAGAAAGCTCAATACACCCACCTCCATTTCTTACAATGCGGTTACAAAACTGCTGAAAAATGAATTGGGTTACAAAGGACTGATTATAACCGATGCACTCGAAATGAAAGGCATCGCAAAATTCTACACCAAAGGACAGGAATCCTTACAGTCGCTGCTTGCGGGCAACGACCTGATGATATTACCCTCTACTGCCGCCGGCAGTGTGGACGCCATCCAAAAAGCCATTAAAGCGGGCAAAATAGACCAGGAAGAAGTAGATGCCCGCGTAAAGAAAGTATTGCGCGCCAAATACAACCTGGGACTGTGGAAGCCACAGCTTATTGATACCAACAACCTGGCAGCCGACCTCAATGCGAATACAGATGCGCTACGCAAACGCATCGCAGAAAGCGCCATCACCCTGGTACGTAACGATAAAAAACTGGTGCCGTTTTCTCCGGCCATGACCCAGCAAAAGCTGGCCGTTATTGCAATAGGAGCCGATGCCAGCAACACTTTCCTGCAAACCGTGAAAGAATATAAACCTAGCACGGATGCATTTATTTTTACTTCCCGGCAGTCGGTAGATCAGATTGCACCTATCGTATCCCGCATCCAGCGCGATTATAAGGCTGTTATTATCAGTCTGCATGACTACAGCCGTCGTCCGGCAAATAATTTCGGACTCACCATGGCGGAGCGGCTTATCATCCGGCAGCTGCAGTCAGAAATGCCATCCGTGACCATCGCATTTGGTAACCCTTACGCCATCCAGTATTTCTGCGATGCTCCTGCTATCATTGCCGCCTATGAAGACGATAGCACCACACAAAAAGCAGCGGCAGACCTCCTGTTTGGTAAACTGGGTCCTTCCGGCAAACTGCCGGTGACGGTATGTCCTGCGCTGCCTTCCGGTACCGGCATCACCTACAAGGTGAATCAGTTTACCATTTTACCGGTGGCAACAGCCAAGGAAGCTGGTATGGATGAACAGACATTGGTAAAGATTGATGGTTTTGCCAATGATATGATTGCCCGCACAGCCGCTCCTGGTGCGCAGGTGCTGGCCATGAAAGATGGAAAAGTGGTGTATAACCACTGCTTCGGTCATTATGAGTATAACAAAGCAGAGCCGGTTTCCCCGCAATCTATCTATGATCTGGCCTCCGTTACCAAAATATGCGCTACTACACTGGCCGTGATGCGTTTGTACGATGAAGGGAAATTAAATCTTGATGCTACATTGGGTGTATATCTGCCCCTGGTGCTGGGTACCGACAAAGCAGGATTGCGCATCCGCGATATTTTATTGCACCAGGCAGGGTTAGTGCCTTTTATTCCTTTTTATAAAGAGACATTATATCCCAGCGGTTACCCTGATACAATCCTGTATCATACGGCACCAGATCCGGCACATGGCATCCGTGTGGCAGATCAGATGTACATGGAAAACAGCTATGTAGATACACTCTGGAAAAAAATCCTGGATAGTAAGCTGTCGCCCCGACAGGGATATGTGTACAGCGACTGTGATTATATTTTCCTGGGAAAAATTGTGGAGCAGTTAACCGGTAAAAAACTGAATGACTATGTGCGGGAAACATTTTATACCCCTATGGGGTTGGCCACCACGGGCTTTTTGCCAAGGGAGCGTTTTGCTTTATCAGAAATTGTACCTACAGAACACGAATATTCTTTCCGGATGCAGCAGTTGAGAGGCGATGTACATGACCCTGGCGCCGCCATGTTTGGCGGAGTAGCCGGACATGCCGGATTATTTTCCAATGCCAATGACCTGGGTGTTATCATGCAGATGTTACTGAATAAAGGCTCTTTTAATGGGGTACAATATATAAAGCCGGAAACGGTGCAGTTGTTTACAGCATATAACAGTACTATCAGCCGCCGTGGTTTGGGCTTTGACAAGCCGGAAAAGGATAATGCTACCCGCCGGGAACCGTATCCGGCTAAAAGTGCTTCTGCTGCTACATTTGGGCATACCGGCTACACCGGTACCTGTGTATGGGCGGATCCTGGTTCAGGGATTATATTTATATTCCTCAGTAATCGGGTGTATCCTAACGGTGGCGCTAATACGAAATTAACCGCCTTACATACCCGCGAAAAAATGTTTGAAGCGGTGTATGAGTCGGTTCGGAAGTAATGAGCCAAAAGCTACTAAAGCAAATGACCAGAGCGGAATTAAATCCTTTGCTCTGGTCATTTGCTTTAGTAGCTTTTTACTTTAAGCTTTTCGATTACTCGATTACAGAAACATTCCTGTTAACGAGTGTCTGTGTTTTTATAGCAATTGCTTTTTCCGCCAGTTTGTTTTTTCCGCTTCTGATTTCGAAAACGTAGTCGCCGTCTTCCAGAGAGGCAAGGTTGTAGCGTGCTTCAAAACGAAGGGTTGCCGGCAGTATTTCGCGGTGCAGTGTGTTATTGAAATTGTCTTTTATGTAAAGTGTTAACTTTTCGTTGCCTGGATTGTCCACAGAAAGTTGAAATAACAGTTGATCTTTTTGTACCTGTATAATGTGAACATTGAAAGATTCAACTGGTGCAAAGTTGCCTGGCTTCTCGTTCACAGTATGTCTGGCTACATTATAAGCAAATGCTTTAGACTGTGCTGCTGCGTGCAAAATTGGAAACAAAATAGTAACAAGTAATAACAATGCTGCTTTGGGTGCTAAAAAAACAAAACGTAAGTGTTTCATGACTTTATTTTTTTTATTGTTTTCTTCTTTTTTAATGAGGGCGGTATTAGCTAATACAATGGTGCCTTATATTTTCGATGCAAAGCTCCGATCTGTGGGTTAACAGAACATTACGCCTTTGTTAAAATAATGTGAGTATTTAGGGGACTTGTTCGCCATTCATTCCCTATTTTTGCAGCGTTTATGGAAGCAGTTACAATAAAGAATAATCGCCCGGTAGCCATCTGGTTATATATTGGTGTGGGCATGTTGATCGTGCAGGTA
This sequence comes from Chitinophaga sp. 01L420, assembly GCF_056399985.1. Classification (NCBI taxonomy): domain Bacteria; kingdom Pseudomonadati; phylum Bacteroidota; class Chitinophagia; order Chitinophagales; family Chitinophagaceae; genus Chitinophaga; species Chitinophaga sp. 01L420. The sequence continues at coordinate 320,224 of NZ_JBFTSK010000002.1, read as the reverse complement.
TTGCTAGGCGGAATTACCCGTTTGACCGGGTCGGGGTTATCCATCACTGAATGGCAGCCGCTGCTAGGCGCATTTCCGCCTATGAATGAAGCCGCATGGGAACGCGCGTTTGAGGGCTATAAAAAAATAGCGCAATATCAATATGTAAATAGTCACTTTACCTTATCTGACTTTAAGTTTATCTTCTTTTGGGAATGGCTGCACCGCGACTGGGCCCGGTTAATGGGGCTGGTATTTATTGTGCCTTTCATTTATTTCATTATTAAGAAGAAGATCAATAAGAGTATGATCAATCCTATGATCATATTATTTGTGCTGGGCGGTTTGCAGGGATTGATAGGATGGGTGATGGTAATGAGCGGCCTGAACGAAGAAAACTTATATGTGAACCATATCCGTTTGGCTATCCATTTTATTTCCGCATTGGTGCTGCTGGCCTATGTGTTCTGGTTTGCGCTGAAACTCAGCGTCCGCCCGGTGGAAATACTGGAGGTGCCTGCTTTAAAGAAACTGAATATCTGGTTATTGGTATTATTGGTGATACAGCTGGTATATGGCGCCTTCATGGCCGGACTGCATACGGCACTGGTGGCAAGTACCTGGCCGGATATCAACGGTGCATGGATACCCGATGGCATGTTTTCACAAGGAAGCTTTGCTACAGATATTGCACATAATCCGATTACCATTCAATTTATACATCGTTGCCTGGCGTATCTGATCACCCTCCTGATTGCTATCTGGTGGTGGAAATCAGCTCAAACGCCGACTAACAGTCAACTGCATACCATCCGCTATTTGCCGTTGTTGCTGGTTTTATTACAGGTGCTGCTGGGCGTACTTACCTTGTTAAACAGCCAGGTTAAAATACCTATCAGCTATGGTATATTGCACCAGGGCGTGGGTATGTTGTTATTGCTTTCGCTGATATGGACACTTTTCCTCAGCAGAGGAACCACTAAATAAAGCGTAAAGCAGAAGGCAGAAGGCAAAAAGCTATTGAGGCGAATGATTAAAGCGAAAGGTTAATAACCTGCTTAGCTCATTCGCCTCAATAGCTTTTTGCCTTCTGCTTTACGCTTTAAAATCTATTATTCCGTAAATTTTCCGTAGGTTTATTTGTAATAATCGTCTGATGAAGGTGAAGTTATTACTGATAAAAACTTACTATTCTTTCCCTATACAGCTACTGCTCCTGCATTTCAGGAAGTACCAGGTGTTACTTATTTTTTGGGTGATACTGTTTAGCACCATCAATGGCGGTTTTGCCAAGGTGTTTGGAGGAGATGCATTGTACCTCGCCCCGGAATATCTGGGCAAAGTAAATTTCTACAGCACTACCATATTAGGATTGGCCACAGGCATGTTTATCATGAGCTGGCAAATCACCACTTTCATTCTGCATACTGGCCGGTTTAAATTTCTGGCCACTACTTCCCAGCCGTTTTTCAGGTATTGCCTGAATAATGCGATTATTCCCATGGTATTTATTCTCAGCATGCTTTACCGCGGGTGGGAATACCAACGTTATGAAGAACTGAGCTCTATTCCCGATATCCTGTTGCTGGGAGAAGGTTTTATCTGTGGGGTATTGTTTATTTTCTTTTTCTGCTTCTTTTATTTTTTTAATGCAGATAAAAATATCGGTCGCCGTCTGGAAAAGCGTTTCGGAAATCCGCGCAACTTTTTGCGTATGATCATGAAGCCCACACAGGAGCCTGATGAAAATGCGCTGCCGGTGCATAACTACTTTTCTACACCCTGGCGCATACGGAGGGCCAGAAATGTAGATCACTACAACAAGCACTACCTCGACAGTATCCTAAAACAGCACCATTTTGCTGCCATAATCACCGTAGGGTGTTCCCTGATTTTTCTGATGATACTGGCCTATATGATGGATTATGATGTATTCCGGATTCCCGCTGGTGGTAGTGTACTGATCTTCTTTGCATTCCTCATTGGTGTGGCAGGGGCCTATTCTTATATGTTGCAAACCTGGTCTATTCCTATTTTGCTGGTGATGCTGTTTGGCCTCAACTGGATGGTAGAACATAACTGGGTAGATAACCGTAACAAAGCCTATGGCCTTAACTACCGGCAAAAGAAGGAGCGCCCGGAATATAGTGTGTCTGCATTGCAACAGTTTTTTACCAGGGAAAAATATGAAGCGGATAAGAAGCAAACCATCGAAATTTTAGATAAGTGGAGAAAGAAATTTCCGGCAAATAAAAAGCCTCCACTGATTGTCATGAATTTCAGTGGAGGTGGTAGCCGTTCTGCCGCATGGAGTGTAAATGTGATGCAGCGGCTGGACAGCTTGTTACATGGCCGCTTAATGGAACATACTGTGTTGATGACAGGTGCTTCCGGCGGCATGCTGGGCGCCAGCTACTTCCGGGAGTTGTATTATGAGCAGCAACAGGGAAAGCCGATTCGTCTTACCAGTCCAATTTATGCGGAGAAGGTATCAAGGGATTTGCTTAATTCTGTTTTCACCGCCTTAGCCGTAAATGATTTTATTACACCCTGGAGGAGTTTCAGCATAGGTAAAAACCAATATGCGAAAGACAGAGGCTATGCTTTTGAAATGCAGCTGAATGAACATACCGATAGTGCATTGGATAAAACCCTGAAGGATTACCGGCAGCCGGAAGCAAATGCAGAAATTCCGATGTTGATATGGAATGCCACTATCAACGCGGATGGGCGCCGCTTAATGATTTCACCACTGCCGATCAGTTATTTGTGTAGCCCGCAATACCTGTATCCAACGCGACAGGTAAGAGATATAGACGGGGTGGATTTCGCGCAGTATTTTGCTGCGCAGGATGCTATGGATCTGCGGGTTACCAGTGCTATCCGTATGTGTGCTACTTTCCCTTATGTACTGCCTAACGCGTTCCTGCCCAGCAATCCTATTGTAGATGTAATGGATGCAGGAATTCGTGATAATTTCGGTCAACAAACCACCTTGCGCTATCTCTATACTTTTAATAAGTGGATCAATGAAAACACCAGTGGTGTAGTATATATACAGATCCGCGATACGCGCAAGAACGATATTTCCCCGATCAAAAAGACGAAAGACCTCAGCGACCTGCTGTTTGAGCCGCTGTTTACCATGCAACAGCACTGGAGCGCTATGCAGGATTTTGACCAGGATGATTTGTTGAATTATATGGAAGGATATTTCCCCGACAAGTTTCATCGGGTTATTTTCCAGTATGTACCGCAGAAGCAGGATAAGGCGGCCGCTTTATCGTGGCATCTGACTTCCCGCGAAAAGCTGGACATCGCCCATGCGTTGGACAATCCGGCTAATCAGAGTGCCCTGGAATATGTGGTGAAGCTGTTGGAGGAGCAGTAAATCTATTCCTGCAAAAACTTCAGCAGGGGAGCGATGAATTGCGCATATGCTTCAATGTGGGGAAGATGTCCTACACCTGGAATGGGGACCAGCGTTGCATGGGGAATTTTTTTGGCTGCATTATTCCCCAATTCCGGATAGTTCCCCATGGTTTTACGTACCTCTTCCGGCACATTGGCTTTGCCCAATGCGGTTCGGTCACGTTGTCCGATGATCAGGAGGGTAGGAGCTTGTATATTTTCGAATTCGTATAATACAGGTTGCGTAAAAATCATGTCGTAGGTAAGCGCTGAATTCCACGCTACCAGGGAGTAATCGGGGTTGCTGGTCCAGCTGGCCTGGAGTTGGGCCCATTTATCGTATGCAGGCGACCACTTGCCGGCATAGTAGCTGTCCATCATATATTGTTTGATTTTTTCGTAGTTCTGTTGCAACTCTGCTTTGTACCATTTATCTATTGACTGATACGGCACTTTTATTTTCCAGTCTTCCAATCCAATAGGATTTTCCAGGATGAGCTTCTCCGTTACTTCAGGATACATCAGGGTGAAGCGTGCGGCGAGCATGCCTCCCATAGAGTGTCCGAGTATGGCGGTTTTGCTGATGTGGAGGGTGTCCAGCAGGGCTTTGGTATTTTGAGCCAGTTGCTGAAAGGTATATTGCAGGTGTGCTGGCTTGGAAGATTTACCAAAACCGACCTGATCCGGTATGATTACACGGTAACCATTATTGCTGAGGTCGGCGGCAGTGGTATCCCAATAGGCGCCGCAGAAGTTTTTGCCGTGCAGGAGTACAATGGTTTTACCGTTGGGTCTGGATGGTTGTACATCCATATAGGCCATCTGTATGGGTTGGCCCTGTATCTGGAGTTTTAGAAAATGTACGGGGAAAGGGTATTTATATTGTGACAGGGTGATATCCTGGGCTGGTATTTGTTGTGCTTGTATTGGGTTATAAATGAATAGGAGACAGGCTATTGCCAGCGGGTATAATTTCTTCATCATAAAAGTCGATTATGCCGTTAAAACGCAGTGGGGGAATCAAAATTAACGCCACAAAACTAATTGGTTACCATATTTGCTTATAATTAATTGTAAATCAATGGTTGTCAGTATGTTGCAACATGGATCTGCGGCGTGACTAAATGATTACATTTATTTAAAACGTGTTCCCTTCATTCTCGCTAGGTTTTCGTACCTTTGCGCCTTCTTTTTRTAGCTATTAGCGTAAATTTTGTTAATGGCTGATAGCTAAAGACTTAAGTATATGAACATTCGTAATATCGCAATTATTGCACACGTAGACCATGGTAAAACTACTTTGGTTGACAAAATCCTTCATCAGGCTAATGTATTCCGGGCTAACCAGGAATCAGGAGAACTGATCATGGATAGTAACGATCTTGAAAGAGAACGTGGTATCACCATCTTCAGTAAGAACGCTTCTATTGAATACAAGGGAACCAAAATCAATGTGATCGATACTCCAGGCCACGCCGACTTCGGTGGTGAAGTGGAAAGGGTATTGAAAATGGCTGATGGTGTTATCTTGCTGGTGGATGCTTTTGAAGGACCTATGCCGCAGACACGTTTTGTGTTGCAGAAGGCTTTACAGCTGAATCTGAAACCTATTGTTGTTATCAACAAGGTAGATAAAGCTAACTGTCGTCCTGACGAAGTACATGATGCTGTGTTTGAATTGTTCTTTAACCTGGACGCTACAGAAGATCAACTGAACTTCCCGACATTTTATGGCTCTGGTAAGAATGGCTGGTTCAACAGTTCATTAGAACAGAGTGAAGATATTTCCCCGCTGATGGATGGTATCCTGCAGTATGTGCCGGAACCTAAAACTCCAGAAGGCAATCTGCAGATGCAGATCACTTCCCTGGATTACTCTTCTTTCCTTGGCCGTATCGCCGTAGGTAAAGTAGCACGTGCTTCCATCGAAGAAGGTCAGTGGATTACTTTAATGCAGACAGATGGTACCAGCAAAAAGCAGAAAGTGCGTGAGTTGTACATATTTGAAGCATTAGGTAAAAGAAAAGTAACTAAAGTATTCGCCGGTGATATTTGCGCGGTAGTTGGTATTGAAGGTTTCAACATTGGTGATACTATCGCTGATGCAGAAGAACCAGAAGCATTACCAATCATCAGTGTAGATGAACCTACCATGAACATGTTGTTTGGTATTAACAACTCTCCGTTCTTTGGTAAAGATGGTAAGTTTGTTACTTCCCGTCACCTGCGTGATCGTTTAATGAAAGAAACTGAAAAGAACCTGGCACTGCGTGTAATGGATTCTGACAGTGCTGATAGCTTCATGGTTTATGGTCGTGGTATCCTGCACTTAGGTGTATTGATTGAAACCATGCGTCGTGAAGGTTATGAATTAACTGTTGGTCAGCCACAGGTAATCGTTAAACACGTAGATGGTAAAAAATGCGAACCGTACGAAACCCTGGTGGTAGACGTTCCGCAGGATTTTGCCAGCAAGGTAATTGATCTGGTAACTCGTCGTAAAGGTGAGATGCTGATCATGGAAACCAAGGGTGAAATGCAACACCTGGAATTTGAAATTCCTTCCCGTGGTTTGATTGGTCTGCGTACACAAATGCTTACTGCAACTGCAGGTGAGGCTGTAATGGCGCACAGATTTAATGATTATAAAGCATGGAAAGGTGCTATCCCAGGCCGTAACAATGGTGTGCTGATCGCGAAAGAAGCTGGTACTACTACCGGTTATTCTCTGGATAAGCTGCAGGATAGAGGATCTTTCTTCGTTGATCCAGGAGAAGAAGTGTACAAGGGTATGATCATTGGTGAAACCAACAAACCAGGTGACCTGGTGGTGAATCCAAACGAAGGAAAGAAACTGACAAACATGCGTGCGAGCGGAACTGATGGTGCGGCTAACATTGCGCCTAAAATTCTGATGACACTGGAAGAATGTATGGAGTACATCCAGCATGATGAGTGTATTGAAGTTACACCAAACTTCATCCGTATGCGTAAGGTTACCCTGGATGAGGAAGAACGTAAGAGAACAGCTAAGAGCATGAAAGCGGAAGCTTAATTGTTTTTTTGTAAGATAACTAGTGAAAAAAGAAAAACCCGCTCCGATTACCGGAGCGGGTTTTTCTTTTTCGGGGTTAAGGGTCAAAAAAATCCCCGCCCAGGACAAGGCAGGGATGTGCATACTAACCCAATGCTTACTAAAACTAAAACTAACTTCTATGTATATCTTATAAATAGTAAGATCTAATTCAATTCTTTAGCAACTTTCAAAAAGCGACCATCATTAAGCAGCATCCTGCTTTTCCTGAATCTTCACTTTAATCTTCGCTTCAATTTCTGTTGCCAGTTCAGGATTGTCGTTCAGCAGTTGTTTCACTGCATCACGGCCCTGACCTAATTTATTGGTGTCATAGCTGAACCAGCTACCACTTTTCTGAATAACACCATATTCAACACCCATGTCAATGATCTCACCCATTTTAGAAACCCCCAGACCATAAATGATATCGAATTCTGCCTGGCGGAATGGAGGGGCTACTTTATTCTTCACCACTTTCACTTTCACACGGTTACCAATTGCTTCGTCACCGTCTTTTATCTGACTCATACGGCGTATATCCAGTCTTACTGATGCGTAGAATTTCAACGCATTACCACCGGTGGTCGTTTCAGGATTACCAAACATAACACCTATCTTTTCACGTAACTGGTTAATGAATATGCAGCAACAATTTGTTTTTGAAATGGTGGCTGTCAATTTACGTAGTGCCTGTGACATCAAACGGGCTTGTAATCCCATTTTGCTTTCACCCATTTCACCTTCCAGTTCACTCTTTGGTACCAGGGCGGCAACGGAGTCAATTACTACTACGTCTACTGCTCCGGAAAGAATCAGACGATCTGCTATTTCCAGCGCCTGCTCACCATGATCCGGTTGTGATATTAACAGGGAATCTACGTCAACTCCCAGCCTTTTTGCATAGCTGCTGTCAAAAGCATGCTCCGCATCTATAATGGCACATATGCCACCTTTTTTCTGTGCTTCGGCAATTGTATGTATGGCAATCGTTGTTTTACCAGAAGACTCAGGTCCATATATCTCGACAATTCTTCCTTTTGGTAAACCACCAATTCCAAGCGCAATATCAAGACCCAGGGAACCGGTAGAGATAACCTCCATTGGCGCTTCCGCTTTTTCTCCCATCATCATCACAGATCCCTTACCGAAATCTTTCTCAATCTTGTCCATTGTGAGGCGCAAGGCCTTCAGTTTTTCTGCATTGGCTGTAGACATATCATTAATGTTTTTACAAATTTAAAAGATAGCTGATCACAATTAGAAAGCATGTTAATTGGATTGCTAAGTTATGATCTAATTTTTTATTTTCCTAAAATTTTTAGCAATTTCTTTCAAATGCTAAATAAACTAGTATTCTCTTTCCGGCTGTTATTTTTACTCCGTTCTATTACTTACATCCTGATTCTCAAATCCTTAAAAGGGTTAATCCCTAATGGCATAACAAAGATGCTAACCCATTACGCATTGAATGTGCGTAATAACAAACACGTCAAAAAAAATTATAGATCTGCAAAAAGGAGAATTCTACTGCATTTTTAAAAAGCGTAGTTATACTCTTGAGTATCATCAGAGAATGTTTGACTTTTGTATTGTCAAGTTTAGTTGTTGAAGTTAATCCCCTACTGTTTGTTAAAGTTGTTTGTTAGCCTGCCTTGTGGCCTTGCATCCAATGTGTGTAAAAGATACGGTGAAGTGGTCCAGGTTAAACCCCAAAAAGTTTTTTATCGCCATTCTATATTCTGTTCTCCCTGTTCCCTGTATGGCTATTACCAGCAGGGAAGAGGGAAATAGAATGGTGATTTATACTTATTTTACTAATATCCAGCAGGACGCCAGCTGTGAAACAATACCAATCAGGAAACCAATATAAATTTCACGTGGTGTATGCGCTTCCAGCACCATACGGGCAGTAGCCACTATTCCGGCTACAAAAAAGGTGATCAGCAGTGGCACAGACACATTCATATGCATACCCCACATCAATGACAATAAAAATCCGATCACACCTCCCCAGCCTACTGTATGCATGCTGGTCTTGATAAAATTATTAGATATAAAAGAAATGGAAATACTCAGGAAAACGCCCAGGAAAAAGGCGGTGTAGAACTTTGGCGCCCGGCCTTCCTGCAAAAAAGTATAAAAAGCCCAGAAATAATAGGTGATCATCGCCACATATGGAATGATCCTGTCCCGCTGGGTCTTCATATATATAGAGGAAACAAATTTCAGCGCTTTGGCCAGTAACATCGTCAGTACCGGAAATCCTATACTGATAATAGCTACCCTGAAATAAAGCATGTCAAAAGCAAAACGCTTGCTTAATGACTTGAACGCTACCATATATTCAGGAATAGATTGTAGCACCAAAAACGTTACCAGCAGCGGAATGAACAGCGGATGAGTAAGATAGGAAATGATTTGTGCCAGTGATCTCATCACAGGTGAAAACTCCGGCGCTGCATGTAAATTTCCGTTCCGGTCTAAAACAGCTTGTTCTTGCATGGTATGGTTTCTTATAATTCTTTACGTAAACGGGCTACCGGTATATTCAGCTGTTCCCTGTATTTGGCCACCGTACGGCGGGCAATATTGTATCCTTTATCCTGCAACATCTTCGTCAGATTTTCATCACTTAGCGGCTTACGCTTATTCTCTGCCTCTATAAGATCCGATAAAATCTTCTTCACTTCCCGGGTAGATACTTCTTCTCCACTGTCGGTAGACAGTGACTCTGAGAAGAAAAACTTCAGTTTAAAGGTACCGAACTCGGTTTGTACATATTTACTGTTCGCCACACGGCTTACGGTAGAAATATCCAGCTGTGTACGATCCGCGATATCTTTCAGGATCATAGGCTTCATCGTGGTTTCATCTCCCGTAAGGAAAAATTCGCGCTGATAATCCATGATAGATTCCATGGTAGACAGCAAAGTATGTTGCCGTTGCTTAATGGCGTCTATAAACCATTTTGCTGCATCAATTTTTTGCTTGATGAATAATACCGCTTCTTTCTGGCGCTTATCCTTTTTATCACCACGGTCATATTCTTTCAGCATTTCCCGGTAACCACCGGAAATACGCAGATCCGGCGCATTGCGTGAATTCAGCGTCAGCTCCAGTTTGCCGGCATTATTCAATATAAAGAAGTCAGGTAACACATAGCTTTCAGCTTTATTGAGCGTGGCAAAGTTGCCGCCCGGTTTCGGCGTTAGCTTAATAATCTGTGTGATGGCTTCTTTCAGGCCTTCGTCTGTAAGACCCAGCGCCTTTTGTATCTTCTCGTAGTGCTTCTTGGTAAATTCATCAAAGTAGTTCTCCAGGATCAGATAAGCGTTATGTACGCCGGGATCATCCTGCACTTTGCGTTTTAACTGCAGCAGTAAACACTCTTTCAGGTCAGTAGCACATACTCCTGCAGGATCAAAGTCCTGTATCTTTTTGATCAGGGTATTAATTTCTTCCTCTGTGGTGTCGATGTTCTGGGAAAAGGACAGGTCATCTACCATAGAGCTTATTTCCCTGCGCAGATATCCGTCATCATCAATGCTACCTATAATATGTTCGGCAATAGCATTCTGGTGGTCGTCCAGCTCCAGCATGCCCAGCTGACTTAGTAAGTGCTCGTGGAAGGAAGTCTCCACCCGGATAGGGATGGTTTTATTGCTTTCATCAGGGTCAGGATAGTTATCATCCCGCAGCTTGTAATCTGCTACATCATCATCTCCCTCACTTACGTATTCAGAAATATCTATGTTGTCGTATTCGTTTTCACTACCGTCTGGTTCAAATTCATCCTCTTCAGCAGGTGTTTCAAATTCTTCCTGTTCCTTGAACTCATCTTCACCGGCTTCTTCACCGTATTCCAATGCCGGATTCTCTTCCAGTTCCTCTTTAATCCTTTCTTCCAGATTGACAGTAGGTACCTGCAGCAATTTCATGAGCTGAATTTGCTGTGGTGAAAGCTTCTGTAATAATTTTTGCTGTTGTGTCTGCTTTAACATAATTGTTCCCTAGAGGGCAAAATTAATAAGTATAAGGTTAACTAAGCAGTTAGCCTTTAGCTTTCAGCTTTTAACAAATGCAGCGAAGATAATAGTATGTTGATCTTTGCTGCATTTGTTAAAAGCTGAAAGCTAATGCCTAATAGCTCTACAGGTCTAATTCCAATTGCTCCGGCAACAGTCGGAATGTTTTCCGGTGGTAAGGCGTATCGCCAAACTCCCGTATCGCATTACGGTGTTGCTTTGTAGGGTAACCTTTATTCACATTCCATCCGAAATGAGGATAAGTAGCATGTAACTGCTGCATATATTCATCCCGATAGGTTTTTGCCAGAATGGAAGCCGCTGCAATGGAAGCATATATACCGTCGCCCTGTATAATACAGGCGTGTGGCGTATTGCCGTATGCGTAAAAACGGTTACCATCTACCAGTATGAACTCCGGTTGCTGCTGTAGCTTTTCCAATGCCAGATGCATGGCCTTGAAAGAAGCTTTCAGTATATTTATCTTGTCTATTTCTACATTATCCACACTCGCCACGGCATAGCAAATTGCTTTTTTCTCTATTACTATCCGTAGTTTATCCCGGTCAGCTGGCTTCATCTGTTTCGAATCATTCAGCAATGGGTGCCTGAATTTCTTTGGCAGAATAACTGCTGCCGCAAACACAGGACCCGCCAGGCATCCTCTTCCGGCTTCATCGCAGCCGGCTTCTGTTAATAATTCCTGATGATAAGAAAGTAGCAAATCCTAATATATTAAGCCGGGTAAAATTACAAGATTAATGTACAAGGAACAAGGATTGTGGAATTTTGAAGCTATACTGCAGTATTCTCTTAATCCTTCTTAAACAGATCTTTGAAATCCTGTTTAAAGTCTGTCCACTCTTTATCAGATTTTTTCATCAGCTGATCAGCGGCTGCCCGGGTACTGTCCCAGGTTTGTGCGCTGCTGCTTTTTACGTCTTCCAGCTTTTTATTCATCTGCGCTTTCAATGCTTCCAGTTTTTTACGGGCAGCTACACTTTTTTCATCTCCATCTTTCTTTAGCTCCGTGGTGGTCTGGTCTATTTCTTTAATTCTTTCACGGATGGCATCTTCGGCCTGTTTCTTTTGCTCGGATAAATAATCACCCGTATTGCTGGCGGCAGATTTTAAATCCTCACCGGCTTTCTGCAAATTGTCTTTTACGTCTTCCTTTTTTTCCTGCTGAGTAGTGCTCTCGTTACAGGCGAAGAACGCGGCAATGCCTATTATTAAAAATATTTTTTTCATGCTTCTACAGTTTTTTTCAATTTAATAAAATATTGGCATAGCCATCCGGCTGTACCCCCTTATCAAAACATATTCCAGTTTTCCTGTTTACCCCGGAATCACATAAAAATAATTATCACATAAAGGCGCTACTAATCCTTATACCTGCGCCCGGTAACGAAAAAATAGCTAGGTTTGAGGTCCTTAAAAACAAAACCTGACTTAATATGAGAAAAAAATTACTGGTTTTGCTCTTATTGCTTAGCGTAAGTATCAAATGGGCTAAAGCAGATGAGGGCATGTGGCTACCTTATTTACTGGGGCAGCAAACGTACAACGACATGGTGAAGAAGGGATTGAAGCTGACCAAAGAACAATTGTACAGTATCAACAAGGCCTCCCTGAAAGATGCCATCGTTATTTTCGGTGGTGGCTGCACAGGAGAAATTGTAAGTAACGAAGGCCTCATCTTTACCAATCACCACTGCGGCTATGGGGCTATTGCCTCCGCCAGCTCTGTAGAACACAACTACCTGAAAAACGGGTTCTATGCAAAAAATAAACAGGAAGAAATAACTTCTTCCCAGTTGTCCGTACAATTCCTCGTAAAAGTGGAAGACGTGACCAAACAGGTGGAAGAAGCCCTGAAAGGCTTAGACGGCGCTGAAAGAGCTAAGAAAGAACAACAGATATATGGCGAAGTAATCGCCAAAGCCATTGCCAATACCGGCTACGAAGCGAAAGTAGTACCGATGTTCAAAGGCAACCAATACCTGATGTTTGTATACGAGCGCTATAAAGATATCCGCCTGGTGGGAGCTCCTCCTGAAAGCGTTGGTAAATTTGGCGGTGATACAGATAACTGGGAATGGCCACGTCATACCGGTGATTTCTCTATTTTCCGTGTTTATACAGGTAAAGATGGTAAACCAGCACCATATGCTGCCGACAACGTGCCCATGAAGCCTAAGCACTTCCTGCCGGTATCGCTCAAAGGTGTAAAGGAAAATGATTACGCCATGATCTTTGGTTACCCTGGTGGTACCAACCGTTATGAAACTTCTTACGGTGTTCAGTTGAAAACAGCTGTAGAAAACCCTTTCCTGGTTAACCTGAGAGATGTAAGACTGAAAGCGATGTTTGAGCAAATGAAGAAAGACCCTGCGGTAAAACTGCAGTTGGCTTCTTCTTATGCCGGTATCGCCAACTACTGGAAATTCTTTGACGGCGAAACCAAACAGCTGGAAAAACACGGTGTACTGGCTGACAAACAAAAACAGGAAGCTGCTTTTGCTAAATGGGCACAGGATAAACCGGAATTTTCCGGCATCCTGCGTGATTATGAAGCCGCATATAAAGCATGGACGCCATATGCCAAACAACGTGTTTACCTGAACGAAGGTATCCTCGGCTCTCCGGTAGCAGCTTTTGCCGCTTCCTTAATGGGCGTGGAAAAAGCACTTGTAACAGCAGGCGCCCCTAAAGACGCCGTGAAACAGGCAGTAGAAGCGGCTGATAAAGCACGCACTGCTTTCCTGGAAGGCGAAAATAAACCCAGCGATCAGAAAATTCTCACGGCTACCTGCCATATGTATTACACAGACATCTCTAAAGATCAGCAACCAGTTGGTTTTTATGATGCACTGAAAGCAAAATACGGTAGCCTCGATGAAGACAATACCTACCGCACCTGGGCTGCAGCATTAATGAATAACACCTTCATTTTTGACGATGCCAAATGGAAAGCATTTGTGTCTAATCCTGATGCAGTAACCCTGCAGAGTGACCCGGCATTTGCTTATGCCAGTACATTTATCAAAAACTACGTAGGTAAATATCTTCCATTATACACCCAGTTTAATGCGAAGAATACCGATCTGGGCCGCGCTTACCTGAAAGGTGTAATGCAGATGACGCCTAATGCCAACAGATATCCTGACGCTAACTTTACGATGCGCTTGTCTTACGGCCAGGTAAAACCATACTCTCCACGTGATGCGGTACATTACGATTATGTAACTACTATGAAAGGCGTGATCGAGAAATATGTACCAGGCGATTATGAATTTGATCTGCCTGCAAACTATGTGGATCTGTACAATAAAAAAGACTTCGGTCAGTATAAAGATGCTAAACGCAATGATATCGTAGTAGGTTTCATTACCACCAACGATATCACCGGTGGTAACTCCGGATCTCCTGTTATCAATGCAAACGGAGAACTAATTGGTCTGGCTTTCGATGGTAACTACGAAGCACTGAGCCATAAAATTCAGTTCGACTCCGAATACAATCGTACTATCTGTGTAGATGTACGTTATGTATTGTGGTGCATCGAAAAACTGGGTGGCGCAAAAAATATTATCAATGAGCTGAAACTGCTGAAATAAGAGCCTAAAGCAGAAGGCATAAAGCAAAAAGCTATTGTGCAGAAGATAAAAGCGTAGATCATTCGCTGATATCTTCTGCACAATAGCTTTTTGCTTTTTTGCCTTCTGCCTTGGGCTGAACCTTTTTTAATATAGGGTTGTTATCCCGGTATAACAACCGTGCATGCATAAACGAATTTTACGCTTTGCCTCTTTAATACTGCTCTGTTGCATTACCGGCAACACTTATGCCAGGCAATCTGCCCCTGCAAAGCAGGATAGTATTGCGAGGGACTCTTCTGTACAGAAGGTAATTGGTTTTATTAAGAAGATTTCCTTTGGTGGGGTTTTCCAGGCCAGGTATACCGGCTCATTGACGAAAGATGTGGATGTAAATGGTGTGCATCAGCCCAATGCCGAAGAAGTAGTGCGGAATAGCTTTAGCATAAAACGTGCACGTTTACAGGCAAAAGCCCAGGTGAGCGACCGCTTCACCGCCGCAGTACTGATAAACCTCGCGGAATTTTCCGGCGATACAAAGGGGAAGGTGTTGGAAAATGCGTACGTCTCCTACCGTTGGAATGATGCGCTCAACTTTACCATCGGCCAGTTCAGACCTTCCTTTGGTTTGGAAGACCTCTACCCGGTAGATATTATTCAATCCATGGATTTCTCCAATCAGTATTATGCTTTTGGAAGCAACGGCTGGCAGAGCTTCCAGATAGGCGTTTCCATGTTTGGCGCCTTTAATAAAGACAGGAAAGTGCCCATGAAATATGCCCTCTCTGTGGTGAATGGTAATAACCGCAACCAGGCATCAGATAATGATAATGGCAAACTGGGCACCGCCCGACTGGAGTTCGGCGATATGAACAAGTTATCGCTGGGACTGAACGGTGGCTTCGGTGCAGTAAAGAAACAAAGCGTTTATGCGTTGGGGATAGATGTAAGCGGTGTTATTCCTTTGGCGCCTAAATGGGACCTGCAGCTGCAATCAGAATACAAGCAAGGTAATAACCATCAGCTGTATTATGCCATACCAGACAGTTTGCGTAAAGGGTCGGTCGGTAATTATATCATGAATGGGATATATGTACTCCCCAATTTCCGCTATAAAATTAATTACCACAAACTAACCTCCATAGAGTTTTCTATGCGGTATGAATATTTTAATGAAGATGAGAAACATACGGGAAATGTACGCCAGTCTTATATTCCCATGGTGAGCCTGGCTTTCCTGAAAGACTATGGTGGCCGTATACAGTTAGGTATGCAGATCGATCAATACAACAAAGATATTCCGGGAACTAAAACACATAACAGCAATCTATTGATTGCACAGGTACAATGTAGATTTTAATAAAGGCTATCTATATGAAAGAGATTAAGTATCCGCAACTGTTAATTACACTGGCTTTTGGCCTGCTGATCTGGTTTATTCCGGCGCCGGAAGGAGTGAAGCCGGAAGCCTGGCACCTGCTGGCTATTTTCCTGGCAACTATTGCCGGTATTATTATGAAAGCAGCCAGTATGGGCACGATGTCGATGATTGCCATTACGCTGGTAGCGCTTACCGGCGTGCTGGCTCCGGGAGATCCGGCTAAATCCATTGCACTGGCGCTCAGCAGTTTTGGTGATAAGGTAATATGGCTCATTGGTATTTCTTTTTTTATAGCCCGTGGGTTTATTAAAACGGGGTTGGGTAAACGAATCGCCTACCTTTTCATTCGGGTGTTTGGCCGCAGCTCACTGGGGCTGGCTTATGGACTTGGTTTGGCCGACCTGGTGCTGGCGCCGGCGGTGCCCAGCAATACCGCCAGGGGTGGAGGGATTATTTATCCCATTATGAAGTCGATGGCCATGAACTTTGGTTCTATGCCAGACGATCCTGCTACACATCGCAAACTGGGTGGGTATCTCACATTGAACAGTTATAACATGAACCTTATTACTTCTTCGATGTTTTTAACAGGTACCGCCAGCAATCCGATGTGTCAGAAGTTTGCGAAAAATCTGGGAATTGATATTTCGTGGATGTCGTGGTTTACAGCTGCAATAGTGCCGGCCATCGTGTCCATTATTGCGGTGCCCTGGATCTTGTATAAGATATATCCGCCCGAGCTGAAATCCACCGGGGATGCGCCTGCCATGGCGTCTGAGAAGTTGAAGGAAATGGGACCGGTGCAGAGAAATGAATGGCTGATGCTACTGGCATTCTTCATTCTTTTATTCCTGTGGATTACCGGGGATTTGTTTGGGATAGATGCTACCACTACGGCGTTAATAGGACTGGTATTTCTGCTTATATCACAGGTACTGACCTGGGACGATGTGAAATCAGAAAAGGGCGCCTGGGATACGATCGTATGGTTTTCTGCGCTGGTGATGATGGCTAGTTTCCTGAATACACTGGGTTTTATTCCCTGGTTCAGTGATCTGATCAGGCAGCAGGTAGGGGGTATGAAATGGACGATCGCTTTTCCCATTATTGTGCTGGTATATTTTTATAGTCATTACATTTTTGCCAGTGCTACCGCGCATGTGGCGGCTATGTATTCGGCCTTCCTGGGAGTAGGTATTTCGGTGGGCATACCGGGCACATTGCTGGCGCTGGTACTGGGTTTCTGTGGTGGCATATTCGGTACACTCACGCATTATGGTCATGGACCGGCACCGGTATTTTTTGGGAGTACTTAT
Organism: Chitinophaga sp. 01L420; assembly: GCF_056399985.1. Taxonomy (NCBI): domain Bacteria; kingdom Pseudomonadati; phylum Bacteroidota; class Chitinophagia; order Chitinophagales; family Chitinophagaceae; genus Chitinophaga; species Chitinophaga sp. 01L420. The sequence goes on along the minus strand of NZ_JBFTSK010000002.1, from coordinate 303,437 downwards.
GTAGATCTGAAAGACTGGTGGAAGTGTGGGTTTGTGTTAAGTATTGCATTGATCATCATCTGGATGGGCMTTGGTGGGGTGTGGTGGAAGGTATTGGGCATCTGGTAACGTATCGCTAAAAATATTTTTATGGGTCAATGGAAGCAACAAACATTATCCAGGAAAAACTGGATGGCATTTACAGGGCTATTCCTCTGTCTTTACCTGGTGATCCACCTGTTGGGTAACCTGCAGTTATTTCTGCCGGCAGAAAGGGCGCATACGCAGTTTAACCTGTATTCACACATACTTTCCGGTAACATCATTATTCAGATCATTTCTTATATCCTCTTTGCCAGTATTATCGGGCATGTGGTATATGCGATTATTATTACGCTTACCAACTATCGGGCAAGAAAGGTAAAGTATCACTATGACCGCAGAGGGGCGGTGAGCAAGTGGTATAGTCGTAATATGGGATTGCTGGGCACTATCATTTTTATTTTCCTGGTGATCCATCTGAAGGATTTCTGGTACGTGTATAAATACGGGCAGCTCCCGCTGGATGCCAACGGGCATAAGGATTTGTATATCCTGGTGGTGAGTGTATATAGTGAATTGTGGTATGTGGTGCTGTATGTGATTTGTATGATAGCACTGTGTTATCATCTGCTGCATGGCTTTTTCAGTGCTGCCAGAACGTTGGGACTTTATCATCCGCGTTATGCGCGTTGGGTCAGAATTATTGGCTGGGTATACAGTATTGTCATCAGTGCAGGATTTGCGGCAATGCCCGTGTATGTTCATTTCTTAAAATAGTTGGTTATGCTGGACGCAAGAATACCGGACGGACCACTGGAAGAAAAGTGGAGTCATTACAAAGCACATGCAAAGCTGGTGAATCCGGCCAACAGGAAGAAGCTGGAAGTAATAGTGATAGGAACGGGTCTGGCAGGCAGTTCTATCGCCGCTTCGCTGGGAGAGATGGGATATAGTGTGAAAAGTTTTTGCTTCCAGGATACGCCCCGGCGTGCGCATTCTGTGGCTGCGCAGGGAGGCGTGAATGCCTGTAAGAATTACAAAAATGATGGGGACAGTGTATACCGCATGTTTTATGATACCATTAAAGGCGGTGATTTTCGGGCCCGTGAGAGTAATGTATACCGGCTGGCAGAGTGCAGTGCCAACCTGATTGATCAGGCGGTGGCGCAGGGCGTGCCTTTCGGGCGCGAGTATGGTGGCTATCTGAATAACCGTTCTTTTGGCGGGGTGCAGGTATCCCGAACTTTTTATGCACGGGGACAAACGGGGCAACAGTTATTGTTAGGGGCGTACCAGGCGCTTATGCGACAGGTAGGCGCCGGCACTGTGCAGTTATTTGCCCGTCATGAAATGCTGGATCTCGTGGTAATAGATGGCAAGGCCAAAGGGGTGATTGTGCGTAACATGGATACCGGTAAACTGGAGCGTCATGGTGCGCATGCAGTCGTACTGGCAACGGGCGGTTTCGGAAAAATATACTATTTGTCTACGTTGGCTATGGGCTGTAATGGTTCTGCCATCTGGCGCGCGCATAAAAGGGGCGCCTATATGGCCAACCCGAGCTGGACGCAGATTCATCCCACCAGTTTACCCCAATCCGGCGAGTACCAGTCTAAGCTTACGCTGATGTCGGAATCATTACGGAATGATGGCCGCATCTGGGTGCCGAAAAGCAAAGGAGAGGAGCGGGAGCCCAACCAGATACCGGAAGAAGAAAGGGACTACTATCTCGAAAGAAAATATCCTGCCTTTGGTAATTTGTCTCCCCGTGATATTGCTTCCCGGGCAGCCAAAGAACGGATAGATGCCGGTTATGGTATCGGGGCACTAAAGAACGCGGTATACCTCGATTTTTCTAAAGCAATTAAAGATCAGGGAGAAGATAAGATCCGGACAAAGTATGGCAACCTGTTTCGCATGTACGAAAAAATTACCGGCGTAGATGCTTATAAAGAGCCGATGCGTATTTCTCCGGCAGCACATTTTTCAATGGGCGGATTGTGGGTAGATTATGAACTGATGACTACCATCCCCGGGTTGTTTGCTTTGGGAGAAGCCAACTTCGCCGACCATGGGGCTAATCGCTTAGGGGCCAATTCTCTTCTGCAGGCCAGTATCGACGGGTATTTTATTGCACCTTATACCATGGCTAATTACCTGGCAGATGAAATTAAAACAGGGCCTATCGATATACGGCATGCCGCTTTTGCAGCAGCAGAAGAGCATGTGCAACTGCAATTGAAAATGCTAATGGGCATACAGGGTAATCTCAGCGCAGATTATTTCCATAAAACATTGGGCAGGATACTGTATGATAAATGCGGGTTAACCCGCTCCAAAGAAGGATTGGAAGCCGCTATCAAAGAGATTGCGGAGTTACGGGAAGATTTCTGGCAGCGTTTATACGTACCCGGTGGCTATGCGATTAATACAGAACTGGAAAAAGCAGGCAGAGTAGCAGACTACCTGGAATTGGGAGAGCTGATGTGTTATGATGCCCTTACCCGGGAAGAATCCTGTGGGGCACATTTCCGCGTAGAGTATCAGACACCGGAAGGTGAGGCTATGCGTAATGATGCTGATTTCTCTTTTATATCTGCCTGGGAGTGGGAGGGTGCCGGTAAGCCACCGCAGCTTCACAAAGAACCTTTGCATTTTGAGTTTGTAACACCTACAGTAAGAAGCTACAAATAACGTAAACTAACGGTTATGCGTATACGATTGAAAATATGGCGGCAGGAAAACCAGGAAGATGCTGGAAAAATGGTGAGTTATACCTTGGAAGATATTAATCCGCATATGTCATTTCTGGAGATGCTGGATACGCTCAACGAGCAGTTGTTGCAGGAAGGCACTCGCCCCGTGGAATTTGATCATGATTGCCGTGAAGGTATCTGCGGACAGTGCGGTGTAATGATTAATGGCCGTGCACATGGACCGTTACTGAATACTACTACTTGTCAGTTGCATATGCGCACGTTTAAAGATAACGAGGAGATTGTAATAGAACCTTTTCGTGCGACTGCATTTCCGGTGAAATGCGACCTGAAAGTAGATCGTTCTTCTTTTGACCGCGTCATACAATCAGGTGGTTTTATTTCGGTAAACACAGGACAGGCGCCGGAAGCCAATGGTATTCCGATTGGCTCTCCAATTGCCGAAGAAGCGTTTGATGCGGCCGCCTGTATTGGTTGTGGCGCCTGTGTGGCAGTATGCAAAAATTCGAGTGCGGCCTTATTTACCAGCGCGAAAATATCGCACCTGGTGCTGTTGCCACAAGGACAAATAGAGGCGCAAACAAGAGTAAGAAATATGGTAGATCAGATGGACAAAGAAGGCTTTGGTCACTGCAGTAATACGGAAGCCTGTGAAGCAGAATGTCCGCAACAAATTTCGGTGCTGCACATCGCCCGCATGAACTATGAGTATAACAAAGCACAGGTGCTAAAAAAGTAAAATTATTTCTTCATATACCCGTATACGTATTACTACTTATTTTAAAAATAAGTTAGGATACTTGTCTTTTATTGAAATATAGGTTGTAAATTTGCGTCCGTTTGAATACCGAATATATACTGTTGCTGATAAGAGTTGCAATTGCAATGGTGTTAACCCCGGTGAATTATTTGTAACAGGGTTTGTGACCCCCCAAAAAAAGAAAGAAATAAGATGAAACTTAGAATGTTTGTGGCAGCCATTGTGCTGTTGATAACAGCCATGACGGCTTGTTCCCCTAATCAAAAAGAAAATACCACTGAAGTAGTAACAGGAAATGCAGGTAATTTCCTCATTATCAAAGGCCATGGTTTTAGCGAAGACAAAAATCAGAATAAAGTGATCTTTGGAACGGTCCCTGCGCAGGTATTGCGTGCGGATGCAGACTACCTGTTGGTAAAGGTTCCTGTGCAAAAAGTTGCTACGGTACCCGTAGTAGTAACCGTAGGAGAAAATATTTCCAACGCTATGCTGTTTGCATATCATCCTAAGCTGGTAGCTTCCAGCTTTTAAAAGAGTGTGAGTTAAATGTAATGGGTAGAGGTCTTTTAAGATCATCTACCCATTATGTTTTAAGTCGTATTTTTTTCCTACACTTGCTGTATGTATAAGGAGATCCGACCTCATCATTTATTAGCTGATTATGTAGATGCCTACTGGGTAAGCGCTGTTATGCAGTTCAGCCAGCAGCGCATTCTGCCGGATACCTGTGCGGATATTATATTCAATATCAGTGAGGACATTATTCCTATTGATAATGGAGATTTGATAGCGCCTAATACCGCTTTTGTGGTAGGTACGATGACCGCTTTTCAGGATGCAGAGATGTCGGCAAATACACGCATGCTGGGAATACGTTTTCATCCCGGTGGCCTGAATGCCTTTACGGGACTGCCATTGCAGCTAATTACAGATGGGCATCTATCATTAAAAGAAATAGCTGACAATTGGCACACTATGTTGGAACCTTTGCTGGCAAAGGAAAATTCTCTCTAAGGAAAAATAAATTCACTGGAAAAATTCTTGTTGCAACGTTTACCGGTACGCAATATGCAGGCAGGTAAAATACAACATAGCATATCACTGATCCGTCAGTCGCAGGGCGGAGTGCCCATTGCAGCACTGGCTGCGCAGGCATTTATGAGTACCCGCAATTTTGAACGATGCTTTTTGCAGATGACTGGTGTGTCCCCTAAAAAATTCTCTCGTATTGTTCGTTTTATAGAAATAAAGCAACAGCTGAAAACAAATGCGCCTACTCATTTATTGTCACTGGCACTCGATAATGGCTTTTATGATCATGCACATTTAACGCGTGAATTCAAAGCATTTTCCGGAGATAGTCCTACGATATTTCTGCAGCGGTGACAGTACTTACACCGGGCAGAGGTAGGGCGATTATGTCGTGATTTCAACGTAAAGAGAATACGTAATAAACTAGGCAGCACAAAGCCCGGCTCGGGAAAGGGCAGACTTATTAATAAAAAAAGCTATCGCCGATAGTGGTCAGCAAGAGGTGTATTTCCACCTCGTTGATCATTATCGGCGATAGCTTTTTTTATGGTATAGTGCAGTTGAGTTTATTTATCCTGCATACCAAACATTACTATAATCTTCCCGTCTTTATACAGGTTCAGTGTTTGGTCTGCTACGTCATACCGATAAGTATTTGCGCTGATCAGTTTAAGGAATTCTGCTTCCCGGCGCATCACATCTGCATCAGCGCAGGCCATGCGGGTGCTGATACCCTGGGTAAATTTAATCTGATCTTTGGTAGCGCTGTATCCGCCGGAGATATTGTTACAACCGCCTTTGCCATGAAACCGCTTTTTATCAGTATCAAATTCCACCCAGATGCCGGAGTTAGATAAAGTATTACCATTCAGTTGGATCACATTCCATTTTTTGCTGCCAATGAAAGCCCACTGCCTGGCATCAGGAGAGCCGCTTTCTTTCGCTTCCATGGTGAATTGCAGGGTGAGTTTATCATTTTCATACAGGTTTACCGTTTCGCCTGTTACAGTATAGGAGAAAGTATGTCCACCTAATTGTTGCAGGAATTCTGCTTCCCGGTGCATCACATCGGCATCAGGGCAAGCCATACGTGTACTGATGGCCTGTGTAAAAGTAATTTTGTTGCCGGTAGTGGTGTATCCGCCGGAAATGCTGTTGCAACCACCTTTTCCGTGGAAGCGTTTTTCGGCGGCATCTAATTCAATCCATACGCCGGAGTTGCTGATAGTACCTTCATTCATTTGCGTCAGTGTCCATTTTTTGCCGGTAATACCGGTAGTGTTGCCGGAGTTAGCATCTTTATTCTGCAGCGCGAATTGCAGTACTGTTTTACCATTTTGGATCAGGTTAACGGTTGTTCCTACAACTTCATATTTAAAGGTCTGATCCCCCAGATGCTGCGTAAAAGCGCCTTCACGTTGCATTACGTTATTATCGGCGCAAGCCATGAGTGTGCTGGCTACTTTACTGAAAGTAATGTTGTTGCCGGCGATAGTATAACTTCCCATTATGCCGTTGCAGCCGCCGTTGCCATGCATACGCTTTTTGCCGGCATCCAGCTCTATCCAGGTTTTACCATCGGAGATATCGCTATCGTCCATTTTCACCAATACCCATTTTTTGCCGGTAATGGCGGCGGACTGACTACTATTGCCGATTCTTTTTTTCTCCAATACTTTGGTTAGTGTGTATTTAATAGAAGAGCCGTCTGCTGGTGGGTTCTTGACCTGGGTGATTCTTACTTTCAGTTTATAGCGATAGCCAGGTGTATATTTAAAGCCATTGATATTGGTGTATAAATTGGACCAGTCAGCATCATTAACGCCTTTTATTTGCAAACACTCCATAGGCGCCACTCCCGTACAGGGTTCCTTGGATTCTTTAACATAGATCACCTGCGTTTTGGCAGGTTGTTGCTTGTTTTGGACGGGGGCCATGAAAGTGGTCGCGAGGGTGATTRCTAATTCGAATAACATAAAATATAGATTTTAATAAATAACAACAAAAGGAACGATCAGGTTTTATCTTTTGTTACAACTTCCTATATTTTTCAAAAACGCTGCCAGACTCATTTTGAAGGCCGTACTATTCGCTTTTGCAGCCATGGTAGGCTGTTTTATTTGGTTTGCCAATGCCGTTTATGATGGATTCATAATAAGCCAGCTTATCTTTTCCTGGTAGCGCAATAATGGTAACGTCATTTGCTGTTAACAAATCGAGCTTGTATTTGGAGGCGGCTACATACTCTTCCGGGATGTAATAAAATATTTTGTTATGCACCGGCACATTTTTATGGTGGAATTTCTGCCGGGCCCTGTAAGTCAGGAGCCACCACAGATCAGTTTCTACAAAGTCGAGCGACAATCCGAAGATGTGAATATCATCCATAAAAAAGAGATCAATCCACGAGTGGAAGTATACTTCTTTGAAATGTATACGCCGCAATAGAGACTTTTTAGGTACTTCTTTGGAAGTGTACACGGTGCCGCTGACCACATAATTGCGCATCATCTGTAACTGTCCGCCATAGTGCTCAAAGCCAAGATTGATGCTCATCGGATTCAAACAGTCGCCATGAATATGCCAGTAATTGGTATCTCCGACTTTATACTTTCTGAAGATGCTGTAAAACTTTTCGTTGATAAGACTCGTGTTTTCCAGCGGAGTACTGCCTTCCAGTGTAAATTCATAGTTCGTGGTAAGGATATGTGCCGGCTTCAGGGCCCTGATGGCGCTGTGTATGGGATTGCTTTTTATCTCGGCGGCTTTGATAGCGATAAATGATTTGAGGTCTTTTTCACGGATTTTATGGTTTTTACTGGCGGTTAAAAATATTTCTTCATACAGCAAAGGGAAAGGCTTTTTATCATCCAGCTGTATGCAGTCGCCTGCATGACAGAAGGTGATAATATCCTGCAGCAGGTCTTTCCAGCTTTGGCCGCGGGAAATGTTGTTAATGTCATTTCCAATTAATAGAACATGGTTTTTCATAAGATACATTCGGTTTTTAGGGGTGGATAAATCGGAAGGTTAGGTTAATTCTTCCGGTAGATACTTTAGATGTTTTAGGGACCTGGTGTTCCCAATATTCCTGCAACATACCTTTCATAATAAGCAGGGATCCGTGTTGTAGCGGCAACTCATATTTCCGCTGATGGTCACTTTTATATCGCAGCAGAAACCGCCTGGTGGCACCAAAGTTGACAGAGGCAATTACCGGCTGAGGACCCAGCTCGGGCTCATCGTCTGCATGCCAGCCCATAGAGTCGTKTCCGTTACGGTAGAGATTCAGCAATACACTATTAAAGGCATGGCCGCTAGCCGGCGTAATACGGTCGCGTATCTGCAACAATGAAGGCGTCCAGCTTTCCGGGGAGAAGGTATTGCCGGAGAACCGGTAGGAAGTGGGGGCATCACCGTGCCAGGACATTAAACGGGGGAATAGCACAGACTTGCCATACATCTTCATAGATTCCTGTTTCCAGGCAATGGTATCGGTTAATTTTTGCATGAAATGATCGCTCTCCACAGTAGTAAAAAACTGCGGATAATAGACCAGCTCTCCATTCAGTAATGAAATCCTGGTAGCTGCATCCTGATCATCGAAGAAACTTCCCTGCACATTCATACTACAAATTTAGGAAGATGCTACGCAGTGTATATGTGGTGTTATTTATCTGGTGTATTATCTTTCCAGGACCACAAATAACGGCAGGCATGTGTACGGTAAGGGGACCATTTATCAGATATTTTACGCAGCTGATCCCTGAAGGCCTTCTTATCTTCCCGGTCCAGCTTGTACAGCTTGATCATGGCTTGCTGCAGCCCCCAGTCATCCATGGCAAATATATCGTCGCGGCACAGGTAAAACATCAGTAGCATTTCTACTGTCCATCTGCCTACACCCTTGATTTGTGTGAGATAGGTGATGACTTCTTCATCTCCCATCTTCTTAAGTTTGCTGTCGGTCAACTTTTCAGCAATCACAAAAGCGGCTACATTGTGTACATAGGTCACCTTGGCATTGGATAAACCGATGCCCCGGAGCGTTACAGCGGGGGTATCCAGTATTTGTTGTGCGGTAGGCTCCTTTCGGCCATAAAGGTCCAGGAAACGGGAGTAAATAACATCTGCAACCTTGGTGGATAGCTGCTGACTCATAATAGAGCCGATCAGTTTCAGGCAGATGTTTTTTCGTATGGTCAGCTCCGTTAGCGGGCCGCCGATAATTTTCTGCAGCTTCTTATCCTTGCTGAGATGTATCTGATAGTGCACCGGCTTAGCATCCGGAGTGCCTGCTGATCTGGGCATAACCTGTTTTTTTTAGTTAATACATCACATCATCCTTCACTCCGGAATACCAGATACCTGACTAGTAATTGAATGGCTGTGTATAGATTACCTGCAGGAGGGTCTGACCTACAGACTGCAACGTTTTTTTGTCTATCACATCCATATTGTCGTTCTGCGTATGCCAGTGCGGAGCAAAGTCGTTATTGGCCTGCAATGCAATGATGTCGAATGTAGGAATATTGGCGATAGTATTCACCGCTATATGGTCATCTGTAATATAAGCACCATTGTTCTCATAACGGAACTTATCGGAGTAGCCGAGTTTGTTGGCTACGTCCCAGAACATCTTCATCTGTCCAGCAGCATATTGTTTGGAAGATCCTTCCATGTAAAACTGTGTGCCACGGCCGCCTACCATATCCAGCAGGATACCGTAATTAGCTTTATAACCTGGTACATGCGGGTTCTTGGCCCAGTACTGGGTACCCAGACAAAAAGAGTTTTCGTCACTTTTGGCACCATAATCTTCCACATCTACCAGCAAAATATCTACACCTGCTTCCGGCTTCTGGAGATGAAACTGCCGGGCTACTTCCATGAGTACGGCTACACCACTGGCCCCATCATCTGCACCATCCAGCTTCTTTGTTTTATCAAAGGCATCTTCATCTGCCCATGGGCGGGTATCCCAGTGTGCCAGCAGCAGTACACGCTGTTTGGCTGCCGGGTTAAAGCTGGCAATGATATTAATACAAGGCAATTTTTCACTCTTAGGGCCGGTTACGGTAGTACGTTGTACGTATACGGTATCCGCCCATGGGCGCAGACTGCCGATCAACCAGCTGGCGCATTTTTCCTGCGCCGGCGTATTGGGTATTCTGGGTCCAAAACTGACTTGTTTGGCAGTGTAAGCATACGCTGAATCTGCCTGGAAAACGGGCACAGGTACATCCAGTTTGGCTACTTTACTGGCGCCTGTACTGTCGTTGGTATTTTCTGTTGTCTGGCCATTCTGCTGACAGGCGCCGGCCAGTATGGCCAGCGCAGTCAGCGTAATAAGAGCTTTACGCATTATCTTCGGAAATATTTAGTTATTGAAGACTGTAAGAAACAGACCCGTCTTTCTCATCTTTCAGCTGAACGCCGATAGATAGTAATTCATTACGGATTTTGTCGGAAGCAGCATAGTCCTTACGGCTCTTTGCTTCCTTACGCATTTCAATCAGCATCTGTAATACCCCATCCAGCTTGTTGTCTTCTCCGGTAATAGTTTCCTGTTGAATACCCAGAATGTCTACCAGGTAGGTTTTCCATGTTTGCTGTAACAGGACGAAAGTATCTTCACTGATCTCGTGCATTTTTATCTGCCCGCCTTTCAGGGAATTGATCACCGGTGTAAGTTCAAACAGATTAGCCAGTATTTTAGCGGTGTTGAAATCATCGTTCATGAATTCAGGGCATTCCTGGCACCAGGTACGTACCTGTTTGTCCAGCTCTTCATTAATACCCTGACCATTGCTGCTGGTATAAGTTAACTTCTGCAATGTTTCATAAGCAGCCCACAAACGTTGTAATCCTTTTTCTGCGGCCTGCAGGGCTTCATTAGAGAAGTCCAGGGTACCACGGTAATGCGTTTGCAACACAAAGAAACGGATGGTCATCGGGCTATAAGCTTTATCCAGTTGAGGATTGCTGCCGGTGAACATTTCCGTGAGCTTAATGGTGTTGTTGTAAGCCTTACCCATTTTGCGGCCGTTAATGGTGATCATGTTATTGTGCATCCAGTAGCGGGCCATCATCTCTCCGTGTACTACTTCACTTTGTGCAATTTCACATTCGTGATGAGGAAACTGAAGGTCCATACCACCACCATGGATATCGAATTGGCCACCCAGGTATTTGGCACTCATGGCAGAGCACTCAATATGCCAGCCGGGGAACCCTTCACCCCATGGACTTGGCCAGCGCATCAAATGTTCCGGTGGCGCCTTTTTCCAGAGGGCAAAATCTGCTTTGTTGTGTTTATCATCCTGGCCTTCCAGTTCCCTGGTGGTTTCGAGCATATCTTCCAGTATACGACCACTCAGAATGCCGTAGTCGTAGTTGGCGGCATATTTTTTCACATCAAAGTATACGCTGCCGTCTACTTCGTAGGCATATCCTTTTTCAATGATCGTTTTGATCATTTCTATCTGCTCAATAATATGACCGGTAGCCGTAGGTTCTATACTAGGTTCCAGGCAGCCGAATTGCAACATGGCCCAGTGGTACAGGTTAGTGTACTTCTGCACCAGCTCCATAGGTTCCAGCTTTTCCAGTACGGCAAACTTTGAAATCTTATCTTCTGCTGCGCGGCCTTCTTCTTCAAAGTGGCCGGCATCGGTGATATTACGTACATAACGCACTTTGTAGCCCAGGTGCTTTAAATAGCGGAATACTACATCAAATGTAATATAAGGGCGGGCGTGTCCCAGGTGTGATTCGCCGGATACGGTGGGTCCGCACACATACATGCCTACATGGCCGGGGTGTAATGGTGTAAATACTTCTTTTTGTCGATGTAATGAATTGTATATCCTGAGTTCTGACATATGCTGTAAATGACAGATGTCATCCGGTTGAACCGGGTCCTGACATCTTATTTTTTATTGGTGGATGGCAAAGATAAAAATTGTTTTCCGGGTACGATAAAACTACCGGAACAACATCGGTCTGCCATACAAATATTATACATTTTCATAATGGTTACAGTTATTTATTTACTTCTACTTCCGTTTTTCCGCTGCCCATTAAACTCAGATTGGCAATTACAGGATAATGATCAGACAGGTCAGAAATGATTTTCTGGAAGCTGTTTACCTTAAAATGATTGCTCACAAAAACATAATCAATGCGTAATGTCGGCGCCAGCCCTGTAAAAGTACGTCCTATTCCTAAACCTTTTTGCAGAAAAGCATCCTGCAAACCTCCTTTAATGGTGAAGTAGGTATAAGAGGCCGGGGTATCGTTGAAATCACCACATACAATGACAGGGTAGGGGCTTTGCCGGATAAAATCACCTACAATATCGGCCTGTTGACTGCGGCGGATATACGCCTCCCGCATTTTTTGTATGATGCTTTTGGTGGCTTTCAACCCGGTATCTTCCTGGTTTTTGATTTTCTGAATAGCCGAATAATCTTTTTTATCAAACCGGTATGATTCCAGGTGCATATTAATGACCCTGATTGTATCATCCCCTTTCTGAATATCTGCATAGATGAGGCTTTCGCTCCTCGGGCCCACGCTCATCTTCACTTTGTCAGACGCAATAATAGGGAAACGGGAATAAATAATCGACCCCCAGTGTTGCATGCCATCGCGGTTAAAATCGCTGGAAAAGTAACGATAGGGCAATGTCATCTCCCTGGAAATATCCTCGCGGTTGTTGAAGTCATTCTTTTTTTCAGAGGTATAAAAATCCTGGAAGCAGACAATATCCAGCTCCTGTTTTTTAATCATGGCAAACATCGCCTGCCGGTTGTATTTACTGTCCTTTTCCCGGTATAAGCCAAACTGGCTCACATTGTAGCTCATAATTGTGAGCGTGCTATCACTCTTCACCGCCCTATTGCCGGAAGGCATGTGAAAGGCCACAAAAGCGCTGATAGATTTCCAACCCAGTAACAGGGCGATCAGTGATAATAAGGCATAGCGATAATTAAAAAATAACCATCCGATAAGGAATATTATCAACACCCCCAGTAAAAACGGGAAGGCCAGTGTAATAAAGCTAATGGGCCAAAACCACGCCGGTGAAATATACGGCGCCATACAGGCTGCCAGGAAAAGTAATACCACGGCGAAGTTGATGATCAAAAAAAAGCCTTTCGTAAATAGTCTTAAAAATCGCACCGCGTCTTACTTTGTTGAAGTACTAAAGTTAGTGTTTTTTCAACGACAGACAGGCCATAACCGGGAAATGGTCTGATGGATGGGTAGGGAAAACCTGACCGCCGTGAATACGGAAGGATGGCTGCGTCAGCACATAATCTATCCGCAGGGAAGGCGACAAAAAGGAGAGGGTGCGCCCCCAGCCACTGCCGGTTTCCAGGAAAACATCCTGCAAATTCCTGCTCACTGTTTTATAGGTAAAGGATACCGGGGTATCATTGAAGTCGCCGCAAACTATCGCAGGATAGGGACTTTCAGCTACCAATGCTGCCAGCTGTAGTGCCTGTGCGGATCTTTTCTGAAAAGTGGACCGCATTTTATAAACCAGGCCACCTCCACCGGGCGCCTTCATGTTATCATAATCCTCACCCTTAAACATATACGAAGTCAGATGCACCGAGAAAATCCTGATCGTGTCTCCCTGTAATACAAGATCCGCCTGCAAAAAAGAACTGCCGCTACCCATTGTGCTCTTTCCGCAGGGAATAACAGCAGCAGCTGCGATCGGATAACGCGAAAACAGGGCAATGCCGTAAAACCAGGTGTCCCAATGTGTTTTGTCACAGGTGAAGAAATGATAGGAGTATTGGCCCCTCTGCATCAAACTATCAATATGATGTTCTTTATCCGGCTTGTCGTTGCTGTAAAATTCCTGCATACACAAAATGTCCGGGCTGTTTTTACTCACCACATTATAAATAGCCGCTTCTTTGTCCTTATCCGTTTTATACGCCATTAGTCCCATACTGCTGGTATTATAGGTCATGAGCGTAAACTCCCGGCTGTTGGGCCGTTTGGCAATATTATTTTTAGGAAAGATATGAACGCCCCAGGTGACCAGGGCTGCGGGGATACAACATAGTACTGCAATACTGCACAACAGCAGCTGTTCTTTGCGCTTATACCACCACAAAACAGGAATTAAAAGAAGACAAATGGGAAAGAGGAGGGGAAAGAAGAAGCCAGAAAACCCGGTGATCCAGTACTTACCTGGATTAAGGTGAGATAGATATGTACTCAGTAGAAGGCCTACAGCGAGCATYGTACTGCCCCAAATCAAAATCCGGAGAAAAATTTTATGTAGCATAGGGTTACAAGCAATTGCGAATTGCTGGAATCAAATTACAAATTAATGGGGACACATCAGCGAATAAACTCCGCTAATGTGTCCCCATTTATCGTAACTCTTAATTTTTAATTTGTAATGCTTTTATTCTGTTCGGCTTGCCCTGAGTAAAGTATCCCTTTCGTCCGGAGAGAGGGAAGACAGGCCGTTTTCATTTATCTTATCAAGAATTTCATTCAATCGTTGCTCCGGTACTTTGCCGATGCGTCTGAAGGGTTGTTGATCGGTATCTGATGGACTATTCTTTTTTTTAAAATCATCCGGGTTGATCTGCTGAGAGGCCGGATGGAAAACATGTGTCAGTTTAAACGTAAGTCTGTTGAAGCCCGACCCCCAGTCGTTGCCTTTTTTCCACTGGGTCATATAGATCCAGCCGGCAAATGCGCCACCGGCCAGTACCGGAATGTAGGTATAACCATAGGTAGAAGAGGCCAGCAGTGACCCTACAGAAAGTACGATGAACAGCAGGGTAATGACCCAAAGGGAAACACCACCTGCCAGCAACGGGAAAATGCGGTAACGTGGAGCAATAGCTGTAACACCAACGGCTATCGCCATGATGCTGCCCGCTGCGCCCAGCCAGTATTCAGTACCGTTGAGTACATGAAAGGACGGTATAAACTGCATGGYGGCCACATAAAAGAGATTACCACAGATACCTCCGAAAAGATATAAAGGTAAAATCCGCTGATAGCCAGCCAGGTGTTGCATAAAGGTGCCAAAGCACCACAGCCACACCATATTGGTAAATACCTGCCAGACACTGATATGTGTAAACAGAGAGGTGACCAGCGTCCACGGACGCATTAATAATTTTGCCGGATCTGCGGGAAGCCTCAGCCAGGTCATGATGTCCTGGTGAAACCTTGGTTCCCCTACATCTTCCATCTTGTAAATAACAAGAGTGAAGAGCAGGAAAATAAAAATGGTAAGATTAACGACCAACAATTGTGTCACCATATTTCTTCCTTCTCCTAAAGAGAGGCGGGGTAATTTCTCCTTTTCCAACGCATGCATGGTACATATATTTTTCAATACAAAAATACGTCATTAATACAGTTGTATTAATAAAAATCTGTTCGCCTCTTCGTCCACCCCCGGAGCAATAAGTACGCAAAGAGTGCGCCACCCAAATGCGCAAAGTGCGCCACATTATCACCTGCAGAATTTTGAATGCCGGACCATAACTCGGCCACAATCATAAATCCAACTATATATTTCGCCTTTACAGGGAACATGAAGTAGATGTACATGTAAGTATTCGGGAACAGATAGCCGAATGCGAACAGGATGCCATACACCGCACCAGAGGCTCCGAGTGTAGCACCACTGCGGTACATATGCACGTAGTCCCGGACGTATAGCCTGGCAATATCTATGGCACGTGGGTCATTATTGGCCAGCGCGTTTTTCAGGCTTTCCATACTATTGGTGCCGTTACCCAGATCATACTTGCCATCCAGCAACGCAAAATTGCTGTAGGAAGGATCGTTCAGGAAGTTAGTCGCATACTTGGTGAGGTTTACGTTCTCATAAGTAAGTACACCCATATGGCAAAGTGCGGCGCCARTTCCGCATACCATGTAAAAAATGAGGAACCGCTTGGGACCCCATAAGTTTTCCAGGGTGGCGCCAAACATCCACAGCGTAAACATATTGAAGAGCACATGCGTAATGTTCTTCGGATCATGCAGGAACAAATGCGTGATGAACTGATGCGGTCTGAAAAGTTCTGAGCCCCAGTAATGCAGGGCAAATAAACGACTCAAATCATAATCAAATCTGTTCAGCAGCGTAATCTGCACTAACCAAACCAAACCATTAATGATCATCAGATTTTTGATCACCATCGGTAGGAGCTGAAATTTTCCGGGCCTGTACTCGTTCATTGTTGCTTAGTTATTAGCTCTTTTTTTCAACAGCACCACATTTTCAATGTGATGTGTGTGTGGAAACATATCTACTGGCTGTACCTTTTCCACTGTATAGAGTGCATCCAGCAATGCCAGATCCCTGGCTTGTGTAGCCGGATTACAGCTAACATATACAATTTTAGGCGCTGCAATTTCAAGCAGCTTGTTCACCAGCTTTTCGTGCATGCCTGCCCGTGGTGGATCCGTAATAATTACATCCGGTTGTCCATGATGTGCAAAAAATGCATCATCACAAATATCCACTACATCGCCTGCAAAAAACTCGGCATTGTCTACATTATTTCTTGCGGCATTCTCCTTCGCATCATCTATGGCTTCTTTGATCAACTCAATACCCACTACCTTACGGGCGTTGCGAGATACAAAGATGCCGATACTGCCTGTGCCGCAATATAAATCGTATACTATTTCAGACCCTGTTAACCCGGCAAAATCCCGTGTTACTTTGTACAATACTTCCCCCTGGTAGGTATTGGTCTGGAAAAAAGATTTAGGACCTATCTTAAAAACAAAATCTTCCAACTTCTCTTCTGCATAACCTTTCCCAAAGTATATCTTCGGCTCCAGATCAAAAATGGTATCATTCCCCTTTGAGTTAATGGTATACAGCACCGTGGTAATGGCCGGAACTGTTTTCAGTAAATGATCCAATAAAGCAATCCGGTTAGGCTTGTCTTCATGACGGATGACCAGGTTCACCATAATCTCCCCGGTGGTACAGAGACGGATGACCAGGTTACGCAGCCAGCCTTGCTGGGCACGGATATCGTAAAACGGCAGTTCATGCGCAACAGCATATTCCCGGATGGTATTACGGATCAGGTTTACCGGCTCCTGCATGAGATAGCAGGTATCTATATTCAGGACTTTATCAAACAATTTGGGTACATGGAAGCCCAGTGCGGGTCTTACAGGTATTTCTCCATCATTCGCCTTTATTTCCTCGTTGGTAAGGTAAGCCTTGTTACTGAAGGTAAACTCCAGTTTGTTACGGTAATGCTCCGTATGCACACCACCCAGGATAGGATCCATTGGTGGCAATGTCAGCTTCCCAATACGCTGCAGATGGTCTGCCACCTGCTGCTGTTTGTACTCCAGTTGCAGAGCGTAAGGCAGCATCTGCCACTTACAACCACCACAAGTACCAAAATGCTGGCAAAAAGGAGTCACCCTCTTGTCAGAATAACTGTGAAAGTGGACCACTTTCCCTTCTGCCCAGTCTTTTTTGTTTTTACTAAGACGAACATCCACTACGTCACCAGGTACCACACCGCCTTCAATAAATATAACTTTCCCGTCTTGACGGGCCAGGGCTTTACCCTCTGCCGCATAGGCAGTAACAGGTACATTTTCTAAAACAACGTTTTTTTTCCTCACGGCTGCAAAGGTAATTGGAAATGCTGAATCCTACGTCGTAATTCATGTAATTACCACTCACCACGCAGCTTTCCTTTTTTACTTTTTTCCGCTTACATTTACATATTGCTTTGAAATCCTATGCGTAAATTATTTTTAATACTGATAGCCACCCTTTTAGGGCACTTACACCTGGAGGCACAGGGATACCAGATCTCCGTTAAGCTGAAAAACTTTACCGGTGGTAAATTCTTCCTCGCCCATTACATGGGCAGGTCTACCTACCTGGCCGACTCTGCTGATGTTAGTCCATCAGGAGACGCAGTCCTGAAAGGCAAGGAAAAACTGCTCCCGGGCATTTACCTGCTGGTACTGCCGGGAAAGGAAAAGTACGTGGAAGCACTGATCGATAAACAGCAGGTCTTTAGCGTTACCCTCGACACCTCAGATCTGATCAATAAAACCATTTATAAAGGTAGTCCCGACAACGATTTGTTCCTTTCTTATAATAAATTTCTGTTCCAGCAGGAAACACTGAGCCGGAATATTCAGCAACAGCTGCAGACAGCGCGTACTGCGGCTGATACTGCGAAAGTGCTGCCGTTACAAAAGGAATTAGGTAAAAAGATCCAGGAATTCAGGACAGACTTCGTGAGTAAACATCCAGGAACCATTCTCAGCGCCATATTTCTGGCAATGAAGGAGCCGGAAGTGCCCCAGCAGCCTGCCGGTGAAGATTCTACCTTTGCCTACCGCTACTTCAAGGGGCATTACTGGGATGAGGTAGACCTGGAAAGCGACCGCCTGGTAAGAACGCCCATTCTGGAAGGAAAACTAAAGAAATACTTCACACAACTGGTGATGGCCTCCCCGGACTCTATTATCGTAGATTGTGATGCCCTGATTGCCCGCACCCGCAAGAGCAAAGAGGTGTTCAAATTTGTATTATGGTGGCTTACCTATAATTATGAAAGCTCTCCCTACATGGGCATGGACGCGGTATTCGTTCACCTGGTAGAGAAGTACTACGTGCCAGGAGAAGCCTTCTGGCTGACTGACGAACAGCTGAATAAAATTGTGGACAGGGCGTATACTATGGCCCCCAATCTTATCGGAAAACAGGCCGCTCCACTGGAGTTTAAGGACACGGCTTCCAATATGCTTTCTTTGTATAAAACCCAATCCAGGTATACGGTATTGGTTTTCTGGGATCCTACCTGTGGCCACTGCAAAACAGAGCTGCCCCGCCTCGACTCAGCCTATAAAGCAAGCTGGAAAAGCAAAGGAGTAGCCATGATAGGCGTAAAAACAGAAGGTACCCGGGAAGAATGGATACAGTTCATAAAAGACCATCATCTCGATGGATGGGTACATGGATCAGATCCACAATCCGCGACCAATTACCGCAGATTGTATGATGTATACAGCACACCAATGATCTACCTGCTGGATGATAAAAAGAAAATTGTGGCCAAAAAGCTGGGTGTGGAACAATTACAGGAGTTTCTGGACCGTGTAACCCCCAAAAACACAGCAGCAAAGCTGTAGAAATAGGGGTGTAGAACGTAGAATATGGTCCTCAGTCATATTTGATAATCAATTAGTTATGTAATTTTAACGTTCCTTTGGCATAGTCTTTGGCTTTATGGGTACCAGACCATAAAACCAAAGATTATGAAGAAGAAGTTTTTATTGTTATCCCTTGCAGCATTAAGTATGTCGTTTGCTGCAATGTCTCAGGCCCGTGTAGGTATTAAGGCTGGTTGGAATCTTTCAAACATTACTACCGATAACGAAGGAAATACAAAAGACAGCCGTTCTTTATCTGGTTTTAATGTAGGAGCCATTGTTGACTTACCATTAGTGCCTAAAATATTGTCTTTTCAGCCAGGGGTCTTTTATTCTACGAAAGGAACGAAGGTGGATTTAAGCAACAATACCACCACTACTAATTCGAAGTTTACAACGAATCCATCCTACATTGAAGTTCCTTTGAATTTCGTGGCAAAATTACCAGTGGGTCCTAATGCCCGCTTATTTGCCGGCGCCGGACCTTATTTTGCTTTTGGTGTTGCGGGGAAAAATAAATACGAAACTACTATTGCCGGAGTGACTAAAAGTAGCTCTTCCAACATCAAATGGGATGATGATACCCCATTTAACAATGGTGATCCCAACCAGGGTTTTGACAAATTCAAACGTTTTGACTGGGGTGGTAACGTACAGGTAGGTGCTGAAATAAGCAACTTCCTGATCGCTGCGCAGTATGGTATTGGGTTTGCAAAAGTACGCTCCGGTCAGGATAACAGCAGTGATGACAAGAGTAAAAACCGTGTTTTCAGCGTGTCTGTAGGTTACCTGTTTGGTGGAAAATAACACAATAACAAACAATTAGCTGATTCAATTGTAATATCAGCAGCAAGCAAAAAAACAGGTTCATTCATTAGTTGGCAATCAAGAAAAACTACAAAAGCGATACCTGACCTGTGGGTATCGCTTTTGGTATCATTCAAATTACATCACACATGAAAAAGGTATTATTATCTGCAGCAGCTTTATTAATCGCCAGTCTTTCCTTTGGTCAGGCTAAGTGGGTATCGTTGCAGGACCCCAGTTCTCCAGCATGACCGTTAAAAACCCGGGTTTAGTGGGTACGTCTAAAGAAACCAGTAAAATCCTGACAGGTATCAGGGCAGGTGTTACTGTAGACATTCCACTGGCGGATGAATTTTATATCGGAACGGGTTTACTGTATTCCGGTAAAGGAGGCAAGGCTAAAAATTCAGATGCGAAAACAACTTTATCGTACCTGGAAGTGCCAATCCACTTCATGTTCAAGCCTGAAGTAGGAAGCGGAAGATTGGTACTGTCGGCTGGTCCTTACCTCGCATATGGTATCAGCGGTAAGATTAAGGATACTGGTTTTGGAGATTTCAACGTGTATGACGATGAATCTTTATTATTGAAACAGAAACGTTTCGATGCAGGAGTGGGGATCAATGTTGGTTATGAAATGCCTATGGGGCTTTATTTTGGACTGAATACAGATCTCGGATTGATAAATACTGCCGATAACACAAATAATGACCGCAAATTTAAGAACACTTCTTTCGGTGTTTCCGTAGGATATAAGTTCGGCGGCAAATAAAGAATACTCAAAATGATTTTTATATTAACCACCCGAAATTATCGGGTGGTTTTTTATTTTTATCAAAACCTTTGTTTACTTTAGTACTAGTAACCGACTGAGCTATAGGACTTTTCCCCAAAATCGTTTGTCACATTGATATTTTAATACACTTATTAGCGAACTACTGATGAAATTTTTTACATTTCTATCTACCGCTGTGTTCTTTGTTGTCTCCTCGTCCCAAGCCCAGGTAAGTATGGGCATACGCGGGGGATACGTAAATACAGGACTGGCCACATCCCAAAATAGTACCGCCCCTGGAACCTCCCCCCTGGACAACTGGCAAGCCGGTGCCTACCTGAACATCCCGTTATTTGAAAGAGGATACCTGCAGGCAGGTGCAGGGTATATCGTAAAAGGAGCCGGGCTCGATTACACGGTGCTACATCCGGATCTTTTTGCATCGGGACCTACCAGTTTAAAACTGCAATACCTGGAATTACCGGTGAACATGGTATATAAATTACCGGTGAGCTTTGGTAAACTCCTGGTGGGAGCCGGACCTTATGCTGCCTATTGCTTACGCGGTCACTATAATGTAGCTGCTTTTGATGGTACAAAACTGGTGCAATCGGGTTCCCAGCAATTAAACTTTAATAGATCTCCCAATATATTTGGAACCAATATTAATCTGCAACGCTGGGATGCAGGATTAAACTTTATTGCTGGTATAGAATTTAATTGCTTATTTACATTGACTGCACATTATGGCTATGGTCTGATAGATCTGGATAAATCATCAGGCGATTTAAAAAACAGGTATTGGGGCGTGAGCCTTGGCTTTCTGTTTGACCGGGAAGACTGGTAGCGATAAGATGCACAAGGATAAAAGAGAAGTTCTTTCCTGACGGGAAGAACTTTTTTTATGCCTGGCAGGGAAGGCTGCGTTTGCGCCTTCTTTTTATTTTTTTTAAAATGGAGTAGGGGACAAGTCTGTTTACCGCGTCTTATTAGCGAAAGAGGTCGCCGCAAAGCGATTTCGATCATTGGACAGTTATAATTAAAAGTGTGACAGTTATAGGGATATGCCACTACGTATCTACGTGATGGCATTATTTTTTTATATGAAAGAAAACGAAAAAAGGGAAAGACTTCTGTCCTTCCCTTCTTTTTATTTATAAGTCTTGTTGATATTACATAATCGCTTCTACTGCATCACGCACCACTTTGGGTTTACCCAGGGTATAGTAGTGCAATACCGGTACACCAAATGCTTTCAGTTCTTTAGACTGTGCAATCAGCCATTCCGTACCCACCAGCTCCACATCTTTGTCTGTTTTACATTTCAGGATCTCTGTAGAGAGGTCTGTAGGGATATCTACATGGAAAATGCGTGGCAGCATGGTCATTTGTTTCCTGGAGGTAAGTGGTTTTAATCCCGGAATGATAGGAACGGTAATCCCTGCTTCCCGGCATTTGGTCACAAAATCGAAGAACTTCTGGTTATCGAAGAACATCTGTGTAACGATATAATCAGCGCCATTTTCCACTTTCCGTTTCAGGTGAGACAGGTCTGTTTGCATATTCGGCGCCTCGAAATGTTTCTCCGGGTAGCCGGCTACACCAATGCAGAAATTGGTTTTTACACCGCTCTGCAGGTCATCTTCCAGGTATACGCCATTATTCATATGGGCAACCTGGTCGAGCAATTCTATCGCAAAGCTGTGACCATGTGGGTCTGGTTCAAAAAAAGTTTCGTTTTTAGGCGCATCACCGCGTAAAACGAGTACATTGTCAATACCGAGGAAGTTCAGGTCAATGAGGGCATTTTCTGTTTCTTCCCGGCTAAAGCCACCACAGATGAGGTGAGGAACGGCATCTATATTGTAATGGTTCATGATGGCAGCGCAAATACCAACTGTACCAGGGCGTTTGCGGATTTCTACTTTTTCAAAGGAGCCATCCGCCTTTTTCTTGAACATATGCTCACTGCGGTGGTAGGTCACATTAATGAAAGCCGGCTTGAATTCCATGAGGGGATCCAGGTGGTCATAAATAGACTCAATACTCTTTCCTTTCAGTGG
This sequence comes from Chitinophaga sp. 01L420, assembly GCF_056399985.1. Classification (NCBI taxonomy): domain Bacteria; kingdom Pseudomonadati; phylum Bacteroidota; class Chitinophagia; order Chitinophagales; family Chitinophagaceae; genus Chitinophaga; species Chitinophaga sp. 01L420. The sequence continues at coordinate 281,051 of NZ_JBFTSK010000002.1, read as the reverse complement.
AGGAAGGATTTCAAAAGAAATCAGGGTGTCTTTGGCCCGGGCAATATGTTCAGTTACTTTCATAAAGTTATAAGCTTTGAAGAATGCGGCGAATGCCGATATTCCTGCTAAAATACGCGGGCAAAAATAAGATATCCGATTATTATAATCAGATCATTTTTAATCTTATGACAACTATAACTAGGCTAACTGAATGAATTGTTTATTTTTGCTAAGTTTGATCATATGGCATTAAGAATACATACAGACCAGCTGGTAAAGCGTTACGGCAACAGAACGGTGGTAAACCATGTATCTGTGGAGGTGTCTCAGGGTGAGATAGTGGGGCTGCTGGGCCCTAACGGAGCGGGTAAAACCACCTCCTTCTACATGGTTGTAGGGCTTATTAAGCCGGATGAAGGGAATGTGTACCTGGATGGCCAGAACATTACCAAGTTGCCCATGTACAAAAGAGCCCAGATGGGCATTGGTTATCTGCCGCAGGAGGCCTCCGTATTCCGGAAGCTGAGTGTGGAGGATAACATTTCTGCAGTACTGGAAATGACCACCCTTAAAAAAGCCGAGCAACGGGATAAACTGGAAAGCCTGCTATCTGAGTTCAGGCTTACACACGTGCGTAAAAGCCCCGGCGATGTATTGAGCGGGGGGGAAAGACGCCGTACGGAAATTGCCCGCGCCCTGGCGGTAGACCCTAAATTTATTCTGCTGGATGAGCCTTTCGCAGGTATTGACCCCATTGCGGTGGAAGATATCCAGGGAATAGTAGCCAAGCTGAAATATAAGAATATAGGCATCCTGATTACAGATCATAACGTACAGGAAACACTGTCCATTACTGACCGGGCTTATTTATTGTTTGAAGGCAAAATCCTTAAATCCGGGTCGGCAGAAGAGCTGGCAGAGGACGAACAGGTAAGAAAAGTGTATCTTGGCCAGAATTTTATTTTGCGCCGGAAAGATTACCTGGACGAAGCAGCTAAACAATAAAAATAATTCTACAGCATCCTATATGAGAATTTTAAGTCCTGCAATATCACAACTGGCAAGATTGCGCATGGGGCGTATTGCGTATTTTATGCAGTATCCCGTGCAGGTGCAGCAGCAGGTATTCCAAAACCTTATCAGTGCCGCTCAGTATACCGAATTCGGTAAGCAGTACGGCTTTTCGAAGATTTATAAGATAGACGAATATAAGCAGCGCGTTCCTATTCATACTTATGATACCATCAAGCCGTATATACAACGCACGATGGAGGGACAGCAAAATGTACTCTGGAATACGCCCATTAAATGGTTTGCTAAATCGAGTGGCACCACCGCCGATAAAAGCAAGTTTATTCCGGTAACAGTAGAAAGTCTGGATGAATGTCACTACCGGTCCGGCCGGGATGTGATTTCTCTCTACTACAATAATTTCCCTGATTCCGATGTTTTTACCGGGAAATCCCTGGTCATTGGTGGTAGCCACCAGGTGAATAAATTGTCCGAAAACAGCGACTCCTATTTCGGAGACCTGAGCGCAGTGATGTTGCAAAACATGCCATTTTATGGCAACATGATCCGCACGCCGGACCTGGAAATTGCACTCATGGACGAATGGGAAGAAAAAATAGAACGCATGGCCAATGCGGTGATCCATGAAAACGTAACCTCGATTGCCGGGGTGCCTACATGGACCATTGTACTGATCAAACGTATATTTGAGCTGACCGGCACAGACAACCTGGCCGATGTATGGCCAAACGTAGAATTATATATGCACGGTGGCGTAAGCTTTACCCCTTACCGCGAACAGTTTAGAAAACTAATACGCAAACCACTGATGCACTACCAGGAAACCTATAACGCTTCTGAAGGCTTTTTTGCCGCCCAGGACGTAATAGGAGACGAAGGACTACTCCTGTTCCTCAACCATGGCATCTTCTATGAGTTTATGCCCATGGAGGAATTAGGTAAGGAAAACCCGCAAACATTACAATTGCAGGAAGTGGAACTGGGTAAAAACTACGCCCTGGTAATCAGCACCAACGGCGGTTTATGGCGTTACCTGGTAGGTGATACCATACAGTTTACCTCCCTGATTCCTTACCGGATAAAAGTGAGTGGCAGAACAAAGTCGTTTATCAACGCCTTTGGTGAAGAAGTAATCGTTGAAAATTCTGATACGGCAGTTGCCAAAGCCTGTGAGGCCACCGGCGCTGTTGTAAATGACTATACGGCCGCACCGGTATATTTCAGTGACCACGGCAATGGTGGACACGAATGGCTGGTGGAATTCGGAGTCGCTCCGGATGATATCAACCGGTTTACCAGTATACTGGATAGCACGTTAAAAGCTATCAACTCAGACTATGAGGCAAAAAGATATAAAGACATCGCTTTACATATGCCGGTAGTGCATGTATTGCCTGAAGRCACTTTTTGCGAATTTCTGAAGAGTAAAGGTAAACTGGGTGGACAACATAAGGTCCCCAGACTGAATAATGACCGTAATTACCTGGAAGAAATCCTGAAATTTGCGGCCAACAACATGAACGCTTAAAACCTATCAACTATAACATGAAATTACTGGAGAACAAAGTAGCGATTGTAACTGGTGCCAGCCGTGGTATCGGAGAAGCAATTGCTTTAAAATTTGCAGCACAGGGAGCGAATGTAGCTTTTACATACGTGAGTTCTGATGAAAAAGCCCAGGCACTCGAAGCTAAACTAACAGCTTTAGGTGTAAAAGCAAAGGCATATAAATCTAATGCCGGCGTTTATGAAGAATGTGAAACACTGGTAGCAGAAGTTTTGAAAGAATTCGGGAAAATTGATATCTGTGTGAATAACGCAGGTATTTCCAAAGATAACCTGCTCCTGCGTATGAGCCCTGATCAATGGGATGATGTGATGAACATCAACCTGAAGAGCGTATATAATATGACCAAACAGGTGATACGCCCTATGATGAAGGCAAGGAGTGGCAGCATCATTAATATGAGTTCCGTAATAGGTATTATGGGTAACGCCGGCCAAAGCAGCTATGCGGCTTCCAAAGCAGGCATTATCGGGTTTACCAAATCCATCGCTCAGGAACTGGGCAGCCGTAACATCCGCTGCAATGCTGTAGCACCAGGTTTCGTAGAAACAGATATGACCAGCTACCTCAAAGAAGGAGAGGGCGCTGCCAATTATATTGAACAAATTCCGTTGGCCCGTTTCGGTACACCGGAAGATATTGCCAACGTTTGCCTCTTCCTGGCATCTGATATGAGCGGGTATGTAACCGGCCAGACAATCAGCACCTGTGGCGGTTTGTGCATGTAATTCAATTAGTTAAAGATGTTAAAACGCGGGTCTATAACCCGCGTTTTTTTATTGGGGCTACTTGTCGTATCTTTTCGGCACAGTGAACATATTTGTGAGGATGTCGGAATACTTTGGAGGAAGTAAGTAAAAATATTGCCCAGCAACAACGTCAAATGCCATCTTTTGAATCATTATTCAAAACGTATTATCCTGCGCTCTGCACATTTGCTTATGATTTTGTAAACAGACATGAACTGGCAGAAGAAATTGTACAGGACACCTTTATGAAGATATGGGAGAAGTATGATGACCTCGACATCCAGGTGTCCGAAAAGGCATACCTGTACAGGGCTGTACAAAATAACTGCCTCAATTTTATTAAACAAAACAGGATCCGGACACAATACAGCAGTGAATTAATACAACAACTGGAATCCCGTATTTCCCTCTTCAGTCTTCCTTCTCATTCACCGGCAGAAAAACTGGAAACCTCCGAACTGGAACAACTGGCAGAAAAAGCCATCCGGAAATTACCACCCCAATGCCAGGATGTTTTCCGTCTCAGCCGGTTCGAACAACTCAGTTACCCAGAAATATCCCGACATTTAGGGATCTCCATCAATACCGTAAAAACCCAGATGACCCGCGCCCTGCAACGGTTACGGGACGAATTACTCCCGCTCCTCAAGTAGCATGTTAAATTAAAGCAAATTTTTTTTCCTTGTCTTGTCACCCTATACAATACTAAATATTGTCTTAGTACTTGTTTTCTATATTATGGGGTCTAACTATACACAGGAGCAGGTAGATGACCTGATTGCACGCTTTTTATCCGGCGATATTTCCGCCGAAGAGCAGAAATTACTGGAACACTGGATCAATGCACTGGCAGAGAACAGGTCCTACTTTCTGCAACTAAGGGAGGTATGGCAGGCAACTGCTTCGTCAGGAACATATGATACTACGGCCGCCTGGGATAGTATGCAATACAGGACAGCGATAGCGCCACCTATGGTGGTAAACAGATGGAAATATTATTTCCGGGTAGCAGCTTCCTATACTTTGCCTTTCTTAATTGGTGGTGGCCTGGTATATGCCTGGTCATCCCTGAAAAAAGAGGATAGTAACAACGCCCTGGTAACGGTAACCAGCCCGAAAGGGGCGACTACCAAAATCGAATTGTCTGATGGTACAGAAGTATGGCTGAATGCAGGTAGTAAACTGCAATATGCACAGTCTTATAATCTCCGCGGCCGTGAAGTAAAACTGGAAGGAGAGGCTTTCTTTAAAGTGCATACCAATGCCCAGAAACCCTTCACCGTTAAAGCTTCCGACCTGAGAATACTTGCACTGGGTACCTCTTTCAATGTAAAGGCATATCCGGAAGATAAAACCGTGGTGACCACGCTGGTAGATGGAGAAGTGAAAATTGATGGCAGCAAAACAACCATGCCTTTCGGACTAATGATGAAACCACATCAGCATGTTGTGTATAAGAAACCGTTGACAACCAACGACAGTGAACATATGAAAATACCTGCATCTAACGGAGATAGCTCCACGGCTGCTCCGATAGAAAGCAGGGAAGTGAACAACACAGAAATATATACCGCCTGGAAAGATGGCAACTGGATTGTAGCCGCTCAAACCATGGAAGAACTGGCGGTAACCATGGAACGCAGGTTTAATGTAAAGGTGATTTTTAAAGAACAGGAACTGAAAGAATATCGCTTCAGTGGTACTTTCCGACAGGAAACACTGGAACAGGTACTCAACATTCTTAAGCTCACCGCTCCGCTGAAATATACTATAGACAAGGGTGTTGTAACCCTGGCAGTGGATAATGAGCTGAAAGAAAAATATATAAAAGCATTTAAGACACGGTAACAACCGGAACATATAGGAGAATCATCATTCATCACCTGTAAAAACCAACTTACATGCACGATATGAACAACTGAAAAAAAAATTGGGAGTGATGCGACTCACCCCCAATTCAACGAAAATCACGTGTTGGTGAATGGCCTTTGCGACGGGCCGTATCACCGTAATCATTCGTTTAACTAAAATCTATACAAGTTTATGAAATCCACTGCAAACCTGGCGGCATTTTTTTGCCCCGGGCGAAAATTATTGCTCATGACGAAATTGACAGGTCTGCTGATTTTCGGAAGTTTTTTACAAGTATCCGCGAGTGTTTTTGGGCAGGAGAAAATAAAAGAACTGCATGCTGAAAATGCTAGCGTGAAAGAGGTATTTAAACTAATTGAGAGTAGCAGCAACTACCGCTTCTTCTATAACGAGAACTTCGCTGACCTGAATAAGGCAGTGACCATTGATGTGAAAGATAAAAAGATCAATGACATCATGAAGTTGCTCTTCAATAGCTCCAATGTTACCTATCGTGTGCTAGAAAATAACCTGGTAGTGATTACACCTGCCGGTACCGCACAGCTAAAGGTGACAGGCTATGTAACCGATGCTATCACCAAAGATCCGTTGCCAGGTGTAACCGTGTCTGTAGAAGGCAGCAGCATAGGTACCGTCACCGATGCTACCGGTAAATATACCATCCAGGCTCCCACTGAAACCAGTATACTCGTGTTTTCCTATATAGGATATGTGCCGCAGAAAATAGCAGTAGGCGGTCGTTCCGAGATTAGCGTTAAACTGGAGGGAGATACCAAAAAACTGGAAGAAGTAGTGGTAATGGGTTATACCACTACCACCACCAAAAACCTCACCGGTGCGGCACAAGCGGTAAGCGGTACCAAACTGAAAGACGTTACTGCGAGCAGCATGGACAAAATGCTGCAGGGTAAAGTAAGTGGTGTGTTTGTTGGAAACGCCTCCGGTGATCCTTCTGCCGCTCCTGTTATCCGTATCCGTGGTAACGGAACATTAACTGCCGGCAACTCTCCACTGATAGTAGTAGATGGTATCATTGGTGGTTTACCTAACCCCAGTGATATTGAAAGTGTAACGGTGTTGAAAGATGCGGCTGCTACCACATTGTATGGTGCCCGCGCTGCCAATGGCGTAATGGTTATTACCACTAAAAGAGGTAAAGCCGGTAAAACACAGGTGAACTTCCGTACCAATATCGGAACAGCTCAAATCAATACCGGGCATTTTCACCTGATGAACGGAACAGACCTGTATGATCTTCAGAAGGCCGCAGGGGCGGACTTAGATCCATCTCTCCGTAATATTAATACTAACTGGCAGAAACTGGCCTTCCAGAATGCGAGCAACCAGAACTACGAATTATCTACCAGTGGCGGTAATGAGAAAACGAAATTCTACCTGGGTGGTAACTACTATAAAGAAGATGGTATCCTGAAAGGTACTGGTGTAGAGCGTTTCAGCGCACGCCTCAACCTGGATCATAATATCACTGATAAATTCCGCGTGAGTGTAAACGTTGCCGGAACACAAACTACAGACAAGGATAACTCAAATGGGTCACTGTATCAGTATTATACCAACCTGCCATGGGACAAAGCCTATGATGATCAGGGCAAACCGGTAAATCCGTTAACAGCTGCTACCTGGTATGGTCGCGATATGGGCAACTTCCTGTACGATCAACAGTATAATTATGTCAAAAATAAAAGACAGTCACTCGAAGCATTGGTAAAACTGGAATATGATATCACCAAGTGGTTATCATTCAGCTCTACTAACCGCGCGCAGTATTATCACTTCAACCAGGAAAGCAATGGTGATGTGAGAACATCTTCCGGGTCAGATGATCGTGGTAATCTGTATAACTATTACCAGGATACTGCCAGCTATATCAGCTCCAATCTGTTGAAAGCAAGATATACGATCAACAAGGTGCACAACATCGATGGATTGGTGGGTGCTGAATTCCAGCAGGCAAACCTGAATGATATCAATGCAAAGGGTAAAGGTGTGCTGCAGGGAGTAAATGTATTGGGTGGCACTTCTTCTCCTATGTCTATCGGTGGAACAAAAATTGATCGGGCATTTAATTCCTACTTTATTCAGGCGAACTATAACTACAATTATAAATATTACTTCACTTCTTCCTTCAGAAGAGATGGATCTTCCAAATTCGGTGCTAATCAACAGTATGGTAACTTCTATGCTTTTGGTGCATCGTGGGCTGTTTCGGAAGAAAATTTTATTAAAAAGATCAAAGCCATCACCAACCTGAAAGTAAGGGCCAGTTATGGTACCACCGGTAATGCTGAAATAGGCGACTACAGCGCTATTGGTGCATACGCCATTAACACCCAGTACAACGGATATCCGGGAGCTTATCAGAGCGTTTATAATGTTCCGAATCTCTCCTGGGAAAAAGCCTACAATACCAACTTTGGTTTTGACCTGGGCTTGTTTAACCGTATTAACCTGAACGTTGATATTTATCAGAAAGATAGTAAAGACCTGCTGTTTAATGTGCCTTTGCCCGGAACTGCCGGCTACGGCTACATTTCACAGAACGTAGGATCTGTGCGTAATAAAGGTATTGAAATCAACCTGAGCACAGATAACCTGGTGGGTGCATTTAAATGGAGTACAGACTTCAATATCGGCTTCAACAAAAACAGGGTAACTGATTTATACGCTGGCAAAAACCAGATCGTAGATCCTATCAGTGGTTACTTTGTGCTGCGTCAGGGACAGGATATGCGTAGCTTTTATATGCGTAAATGGGCTGGTGTAGATCCTGCCAATGGTGATCCGTTGTGGGAAAAACTCACTACCGATGCTAACGGTAATGTAACCGGTAAAACAACTACCAATAATTATAATGATGCGTCTCTGCAGATTGTAGGTTCTGCTACACCAAAACTCTTTGGTGGTATGCGTAACACTTTCTCGTATAAAAACTTCCAGCTGAGTGCCTTCCTGGCCTTTGTTTCCGGTAATGATGTATATAACAGCACCCGTGAACTGATGGACAATGATGGCGCATATTACACCTATAATATGATGGAACTGGATAAGGGCTGGAGCCGCTGGGAAAAACCTGGTGATGTAGCTACTCATCCCAAGTACACCATCAAAGGAAATAAAAACTCACATAAACCATCTTCCCGTTTCCTGGAAGACGGAAGCTACCTGCGTTTAAGAAACGTGAACCTGAGCTATGCACTGCCGAAAGCCTGGCTGGACCGCGTGCACATTGGAAACGCCAGAATTTCTGTTGGCGGTGATAACCTGTGGACATTGACCAAATTCTCCGGTCTGGATCCTGAAGTAGATGATCGTGGTATCAACTACATTAAGTACCCATCCAGCACCAAATGGTTTGCAGGGCTTGAAATTAATTTTTAACAGGAGCTAAAAGAGAAGATCATGAAACACTTATCAAAATATTTTGCGGGGCTGTTACTGTTAACTGTGGCCAGTTCCTGTTCATTAAAGAAAGATCCATACAGTGCTGTTCCGGATGATAATATCCTGAGAGATCCAAGTAAATGGTCGGCAGCTACTGCCGGTAACTATGCGTTACTGAAAGAAGAAAATTTTACGCGTAACTATTTTCAGATGGGAGAATTTCCCAGTGATGATGTAGCGTTAAGTGGTGCCACTACAGATCCGCTGTTTTACTCTTATACATATGGACATCTGACCAACCAGGGTAATGCATTGCAGATCTGGCGCATGGGGTATAAAGCCATTAATGGCTGTAATAAATTGCTGGCTGTAATGCCGCAAGACAGCGCTGCTTCAGTAAATCAACTGATTGGTGAAAACCTGTTTATACGCGCTTTCGTTCATTGGAGCCTGGTAAGAACATTTGGCCGCCCTTACAGCCAGAGCCCTGAAACCAATCTGGGCGTACCGGTAATTACCAAATTTGATATAGCAGCTATGCCTAAACGTAATACAGTAAAAGATGTATACGCGCAGATAGTAGCTGACCTGAAAAAAGGAAAAGACCTGATGGATAACACCAACACCAACAGCTATGCTACCAAAGATGCAGCAATGGCTTTACTGGCAAGGACTTATCTCTACATGGGGAAAAACGATTCTGCACGTATCTATGCAGATTCTGTGATCAATGCGAAAGATCGCTTATTGGTGCCTACCGGAGATCTTTCTGGTTACTATACCAAGTCGAATGAAAATAACAAGGAAACGCTTTTCGCTATTCATCATACCCTGCAGGATGACCGTACCTGGAGCTCTATCGGCTCCATGTATTATATGTCACCTGGTGGTATGGGTTATGGTGAAATGTATGCTTCTAAATCCTTCCGTGACCTGATTCAAAAACATCCGGAAGATGTACGTAACTCCTTTATACAGGTGGTACATCTGAAAGGCGCTAATGGTAAAGATTCTATAAATCCTGTTAGTGGCGAGAAAGTGATCGCTAAACGAAACGGTGTGGAAAAATGGTATATCCTGAAGTATTCTAACCAGGATAACGTGCCTACTCTTAGCTCACCGGTTGTATTACGGGTGGCCGAAATGTACCTGATCCGCGCAGAAGCAAATGCTAAACTGGGTAATAACCCGGCAGCACTGGCAGATGTAAATATTATCCGTACAAGAGCAGGATTAAGTGGCAACGCCCTGTTCAGTGAGAATAATATGCAAGGGTATACCAGCGTACTGGATGTAGTCCTGGACGAACGCCGCCTGGAACTGGCCTTTGAAACACACCGCTCATTTGACCTGTTCCGCAACAACCGTAGCGTGTACAGAAATTATCCTGGTGTACAAACTAATCCGCAAACCATATCCTACACGAATGCACGGGTGGTTCACTTTATTCCTGAACAGGAAATACTGCTGGACCCGAACCTTGTGCAGAACCCGATTAATTAAAATATCCGGCACAGGCCCCGTTCTACGGGGCTTTTGCTTTTATAAAATAATCCGGAAAAGAAGCCACAACAATAGTAAATTTATAACCGGTGAACATTTAAAAACTTATCGTCCTACATGTATCAGATCAACCACCATTCCCGCAACATCAGGAAAGGATTGCTGCTGGCAGGCTTTACTTTCAGCTTCCTCACTACGGCGCTGGCCCAGGAACTGAAATATACCTCCGGTAACAATAGCTGGAACGCGGATTCGCTCGGTAACCACCGCGCAGTAGTTAGCTTTAACGGAGCCACCAAAGTGGCCCGCGTAGTCATTCCATGGCGCCGCCGCGATGAACATCCGGAAATGAAACGCATCATCATCCAGGATGCAAAAACAAAACAAAAGATTACCAATGTAAAAACGTTGGCACTTACCCGCGAGCAAGGCGATATCTGCTTTGAACCCATCTCCGGTAAAGGCGACTACTATATATATTATCTGCCTTCTAAAAATGAAGGACGCGATAACTACCCCAAAGGCATGTATCTGGCGCCGGAACAAACAGCCGATAACAACTGGCTGCAATCCATCCCTGCCGGGATAAAACCCAATACTACCGTAAAGGAAATAGAAGCCATTGATACTTTCAATAGCTTTTACCCAATGGAAGTAATTGCCACCGCAGCAGAAAAGCAACAACTGCTGCTAAAACACCCCGGCGCAGGCTATATGGTGTTTCCGGAAGACAGGCAGTTTCCCATTAAAATGACGGACGATCTGCCCCAACGCTGGGTGAAGAAAGGACCTTCGCAGTCCTTCACCGGCGAAGCCGATAAAGGAGAGTACTATGCTTTTCAGCTCGGCATCTACGCCCRTCATGATATGAAAGAGGTGCAGATCACTTTTGCAGATCTTACAGCACCTGATGGCAAAACAATTCCCGCTGCTCAGCTGAACTGTATCAACACCAGTGGTACTACCTATGATGCCAAACCTTTTGCACCTAAGGTAAACATCCCCGCGGATCAGGTACAGGCATTGTGGTGTGGTATAGATGTGCCATCATCCGCTACAGCAGGTGTTTATAAAGGAACAGTTACTATCAGCGCTGCGGGGATGCCTGCCATGCCGGTAAGAATTACACTAACGGTAACGAATAAACTGGCGGTAAACAGTGGCTTTAATGAGCCCTGGAAGCAAACCCGTTTAAAATGGCTGAACTCTACGCTGGCACAGGATAATTCCCTGACAGCACCCTATACACCGCTGGAAATAAAAGACAGCGTGATCAGCTTACTTGGTCGTAAAGTAGGGATCAACAACGACGGTTTCCCTGCACAGATACAAACTTTCTTTACCCCTGAAATGACAACATTGTCTTCCCAGGCAAAGAATATTTTCACGGAACCAGTACACTTTCATTTCACATCTGCCGCTACCGGCAAGGATCTTCCCTGGAAAAGCAATGGCTGGCAGATCACTTCCAAAGAAGACGGTAAAATCAGTTGGAAGGCTGTTAATACCACTACCGGATTACAGATGGAAGTAAATGCTTCCCTCGAATTTGATGGCTTCATGGATTACACGGTAAAAGTAACTGCCCTGGAAGAGACATCTCTGAAGGAAATTACCATGCACCTGCCATTTGATAAAGGCGCCGCCAAATACATGATGGGCCTGAATCAGAAGGGGGGCCTGCGTCCGGAAAAGATCGACTGGAAATGGGATGTGAAAAATAAAAACCAGGACGGCGCCTGGATAGGAGATGTTAACGCAGGGATACAATTTAATCTCCGGGATGAAAACTACGTACGCCCGTTGAACACCAACTTCTACCTGCAAAAACCCTTACTGCTGCCCACTTCCTGGGGTAACGGCGATAAAGGTGGTATCACCATCGGCGAAAAAGGAAAGGCGATCCTGGTGAACAGCTATAGTGGTGAAAGAACCCTGCATAAAGGCGAGGTATTGTATTATAACTTCCACCTCATCATTACGCCGTTCCATACTATTAATACCGATTTTCAATGGTCTACCCGTTTCTATCACAGGTATAATAACCTGGACAGCATCAAAGCTACCGGCGCTACTGTAGTGAATATCCACCATGGCAATAATATAAATCCCTGGATCAATTATCCATTTATTGAATGGAAAAAGATGAAGGACTATATCGATGAAGCACATAACAAAGGCCTGAAAGTAAAGATCTATAATACCGTAAGAGAATTGTCTAACCATGCCTGGGAAACATTCCCGCTGCGCAGTCTGGGTCACGAGGTATACAGCCCGGGCAAAGGTGGTGGCTTCTCCTGGCTGCAGGAGCATGTGGCAAAAGATTATATCGCTGCCTGGTTTGTACCGGAATTTAAGGATGCCGCTATTATCAACAGTGGCATGAACCGCTGGCACAACTATTATGTGGAAGGCATGAACTGGCTGGTACAAAACGTAGGTATAGATGGTATCTATCTCGATGATGTTGCCTTTGACCGGGTAACCATGAAACGTGTGAAACGCGTACTGACAAAGGATAATCACCCTGGTATCATAGATCTGCACTCTGCCAATCAGTATAATAAATCAGATGGATTTATTAACAGCGCGGTACTTTATATGGAGAACTTCCCTTACCTGAACAGACTTTGGTTTGGTGAATACTTCGACTATGAGAAGAATAGCCCCGACTTCTTCCTTACAGAAGTGAGTGGCATTCCATTTGGGCTGATGGGCGAAATGCTGCAGGATGGCGGCAATCAATGGCGTGGTATGGTGTATGGTATGACTAACCGCATGCCTTGGACAGAGAACTCAGACCCACGCCCTATCTGGAAAGTATGGGATGATTTTGGTATGCAGGGCACAAAAATGATTGGTTACTGGGTAGAGAATAACCCCGTTAAAACCAATAACCCGTTGGTGCCAGCTACTATCTACAAGAAAGATGGTGCAGTACTGGTATCCGTTGCCAGCTGGGCAGCAGAAGATACGACTATCAAGTTGACCATCGACTGGAAAGCCCTGGGGCTGGACCCGGCAAAGGCAGTGATAACGGCGCCGGATATACGTAACTTCCAGCAGGGACAGGTATTTGGAAAAGACGCCAGCATCCCGGTTTCTAAGAACAAAGGATGGATACTGATTATAAGCAATTAGCAATTAGCTGTTAGCTTTTAGCTGTTAGCTGTTAGCAAAATGCAGCGGAGACATAAGCGTAAGTGTACGATACTTTGCTTATGTCTCCGCTGCATTTTGCTAACAGCTAATGGCTAATTGCTAACAGCTATATCAATATTTCCTTCCTGCAATGGCTACCCTGAATGTTTCCACACATTTTCTGTCTTGCAGGGTTACGTATRCTGTTTTGCCGTCTTTGTCCCCGAAAACAAGATTGCTGCATTGTTTTCCTTTCAGCGGTATTTCACGGATTAATGTGCCCTGAGGAGACATTACCGCGATGACGCCTTTTCCCCAGCGGGCTATATAAAGATTGCCGGCTTTATCGCATTTCATCCCATCGAATCCGAAATCGGGGAAGGTAGCGAACAGGGTTTTATGGGAGATGTTGCCTGCTTTGTCCACCTCGTATTTCCAGACTTTTCGCTGTACACTTTCATTTACGTACAGGGTTTTTTCGTCGGGGCTCAGCTCTATTCCGTTGGTGGTGCCCATATTGGCTTCCAGTAAAACAGGGGTGCGGTTGGCATCTATGCGCCACAGCTGCCCGGTGTTATTAGCCCATTTGGGATCAGATACAAAGATCTGGTCTTTGCGATTAATACAGAGATCATTGGGCTGATTGAATTTATCGGAATGGACATATACGCTTACCTTTTTTGTTTTCATATCTATGGTAAGCACATTGTGTTTGATAAAGTCCGGGAGGAACATGGCGCCTTTGCTATTGAAATGAATCCCATTGGCAACGCTGCTATCGGGCAGGGTCACGAATACTTCGCCGGCGCCGGTGTGGGTATTTATTTTTCCCACGGTACCGTCCTGTTTAAAATTTACAACATAAAAATTGCCCGCCTTGTCAAAGTTGGGTCCTTCGATATTTACGGAAAACATATTTTCTGCTGTCAGATCACGTGTTTCGTATAGGGGTCTTGCGGCTGTTGGTTGTTGTGCCATCATTGGCAGGCCCCAGCCAGTCATCATCGCCATCAGGCATATCTGTTTTCGCATGTTCATCGGATTTTGAAACTTTAAATTAAGGAACTGTTCCGGATTTTTTCGTGTATTCATCCGGGGAGGGGCTTATGTAATGAAATTATCAAGAATTAATTCATGGCAGAATCGGTTCCGTTGCCTTGTCAACTAATTTATTAATTTTGCGCCCATGGTCCATGTTTCGGAGTTTAAAGATTTGGCGCACCTGACAATACATAAGGTAGGGAATTCCTCAAATGAAGAGGCTTTACTCTGTTCCAAAGCGCCTTTGCAGCTGGAGGATGAAACGATCAGCCAGTTATTGATCACTTATTTTATTCAGCCTTTTGCCAACGCTGCGGAATATTTTCGGTTCCGTCATGACGCAGATATACAATTGAATGAAATATTTCAATATTGTCGCCGTATATTTACTGACCAAAATGAATTCCAGGAGCAGTCGGTCAATATTGCCAAGCATCTATATAAACATTCCACCCATCCTAAAATTAAGGGCGGAGAGCTATATATAGCCTACTTTAGCAAGTGCCAGGTAGATGGTGAAGAAGTGGAGGCGATTGGCATTTTCAAGTCAGAAAACCGCGATACCTACTTAAAAGTGTTTCTGGCAGATGAAAATTACCAGGTAAATTATGAAGATGGTATAAATATTAATAAGCTGGACAAAGGCTGTCTGGTTTTTAATACAGAAGAATCAGAAGGTTTTAAGGTTAGTATTATAGATAGTAATAGCAAACAAACCGAGGCGGTGTACTGGAAAGATGCTTTTCTACAGGTTCAGCGCCGGGAAGATAGCTACCATCAGACAGAAACAGCGGTAGACATGTGTAAACAGTTTATACATAATAAACTACCAACAGAGTATGAGATGGATAGGGTGGATCAGGTAGATCTGTTAAATAAATCAGCCGCCTATTTCAAGGAAAAAGAGCAATTCCAGCTGGATGATTTCGCAAAAGAAGTACTGGGACATCCCGACGCGATAGCTTCTTTTAAAGAATACCGAAATGAATATGCGAATCATTTTCAGCAAGATATCCCTGACGAATTTGAAATATCTGCACCTGCTGTAAAGAAACAGCAGAAAGTATTTAAGAGTATATTGAAACTGGATAAGAATTTTCATGTGTACATTCACGGCAACCGCGAAATGATTGAGCGCGGGTTTGACGAAGCTACCAATATGAATTATTATAAATTACTGTTTGAAAATGAAGCGTAGGTTCGTGTAAGAAACAGTAGAGGCACCTGTGTGGTTGATTTTGTGAAGAGGGATAACAACGAATTTTTAAGATTTTCTCATAAGCAAAAACCAATTGTTAACAAAGGCTGCCTCGTCTGGGCGGCCTTTTATTTTAACAGATACCGCCTCGGATGGTACTGTTATTACTTCTCGTATACTTCTCCACTACTTCTCCGGTACTTAGGACTCGTCTATCTATTACATTCCTACTATATTGCTATTACTGTTCCACCGCACTCTTACTACTGTTACATTACTCTTTTACTACACTCTTACTACTCTTTCACCGCACTATGTCTCGTCCTGAAATAGCTATACAGATGAATAAATAATAGTTTTTTGCACTTTATGCAAACAAAAAAGACAACCATTACGGTTGTCTTTTTTATTATTTGTTATCCTTTTCAGGATTGTTGTTCTTGTTTGGATTACCAGACCGGTGTTTATGCCTTGGTGGGCGTCTGTCGTGTCTGGGGGCTGCTCCTTGCTGCCCTCCTTGTTCGGGCTGTTGGCCTGGTTGATCAGGTTGTTGCCCTGATTGTTTCGGACCTTGTTGTCTTGGGCCTTGCTGTTGCCTTGGACCTTGTTGCCGGGGTTGTTGTTCGGGGCGGGGCTGCTGTTCTGAACGGGGTTGTTGTTCACGTCCCTGTTTAGGTTGACCGCCACCTTGTGGCCGTTGTTGCTGCGGACGGTTTTCCTGTTTAGGTTTACGATCCTGCTGCTGACGGTTATCAGGTCTTTGAGCTTGTTTAGGCGCTTGCTCCGTTCTTGGCTGACCGGGGCCCTGGGCTGGTTTCTGCTCGCCGACTTTTTGTTGTTTTTGCTTGTCTTTATCTTTCTGTTTCCGCTTCTGAGCAGTTTTTTCGAGAGATTTCAGACTGATTAACCCTACCACATCTGCGTATCCGAGATCCGCTTCTTTTGGTTTGGCTGTTACTACTTCTACCGGTTTCAGGTCTTCCGGTTTAATACCCTGCTTGTTGAGCAGGCGTATTTCCTTGGCCMTGGAAATGGTAAGCGGGTATTGTTTGTTACTGCCTTCGTAGGAGTACCACATGAGGCTTTTGAAGATATCTCTCTTCTGCAGGTGGGCAACCCCGCCGGCAGTTTCAATGTTATCCGCATCATCCGGGAAGTCTTTCAACGCATCCAGGTAGGTATCCAGCTCGTAGTTCAGACAGCATTTCAAACGACCGCACTGTCCGGATAACTTGGCCTGGTTGATAGACAGGTTCTGGTAACGGGCAGCGGTAGTATTCACGCTTTTGAAATCAGACAACCACGTGGAGCAACATAACTCCCTGCCGCAGCTGCCGATGCCACCTACTTTTCCGGCTTCCTGGCGGGCGCCTATCTGGCGCATCTCCACCTTGGCCCTGAATTCAGAGGCATATACTTTAATTAACTCTCTAAAATCAACGCGATCGTCTGCTGTGTAGAAGAAAGTGGCTTTTCGGCCATCGGCCTGTATTTCCACTTCTGCGAGTTTCATTTCAAGTCCAAGGTTACGGGCAAGTGCTCTCGATTTAATAAGTGCCTCTTTTTCACGTAACTTGTTGTCATTCATTCGCTGCAGGTCGTCGTTAGTTGAACGGCGTAGAACTTTTTTTACTTCGGGTGTGTCTTCCGCGCGTCGCTTCTTCATTTGTAGTTTTACCAGTTCGCCTGTCAGGCTCACCGTACCAACGTCAAATCCGCTAACACCTTCCACTGTTACCATTTCTCCTTTATCAAAGAGCTGTTTGGTCACATTCCGGAAAAAGTCTTTGCGGCTGCCGTTGTTAAAACTTACTTCTATAATGTCAAATGGTGCTAAGCTATCACCAAGGGGAATATTGGACAGCCAATCAAATACATTCAGTCTGTTACAACCTCCTGTACTGCATCCTCCATTACTCTTGCATCCTGACGGCTYCCCATCCACACCCGTACCACATCCGGCACAAGCCATATTATTAATTAGTTTAAATTTTATAAATAAGCATTTCAGGTTATTCCAGTTCTTCAAAATACGTTTTTCCTTTCAGAAAAACAAAAGGCCGGAAGCAACAAAGATAGGGAAAAGCAGCTGATAAGCCCCCCGGGATACCTGTGCTTATTACATAACCGGTAAAGGTTTCTTTTTAAATATATATTGGAGCTTGATGGACAGGGCATGAAATAGCATCTTTCCGTTGGCATTGCGTTCAATATAGTAACTGGCATTGTTCAGCTCCGCGGTTATTTCCTGCATTTGGTCCAGGTTGGCCAGTTTAGCGAGCTTGGCCGCAAAGTCCATTTCCTCCGGAGAAAAAGCCAGCAGGCTTTTGTCCAGGTATTGCAGTCGGAGGGTATGTTCCAGCAGGTTAATGAAGTAACGAAGAAACTGTTTCTGGTTTTCCCGTCCGGTTTTGGCGCTGGAAATACCTTCTATCCATTCCTGCAGGGCTACCCGGTTACCGGTAAATAAATGATTGAGCCAGCTGCGGAGTAACTCATGATAGTCGTCATCGGAATGTTGTAGCAGGTATAAGGCCTCCCGGTAGTTGCCCGCCGTGAGGGTGGCAATTTGCTGTGCCCGGGCAGCAGGTACCTTGCTTTTCACTTCCAACGCAGTAATCATATCCGCTTTTTCCAGCGGATTTATTTTAATAAGATGTGTTCTTGATAAGATGGTAGCTAATATTTGCTCCTGGTTTTCCGCTATCAGGATAAAAAGTGTGTTTTGAGGTGGCTCTTCAATCAGCTTCAACAGACGGTTACCCTCATTGCCCAGGTATTCCGGCATCCACATTACCAGGATTTTATACCCGCTCTCAAAACTTTTCAGGTTCAGTTTGTGGATAATGTCCTGGCACTCTGTAGCCGTAATATTCCCTTGTTTATTTTCGGCGCCTATAAACTGTAACCAGTCATAAGCGTTGCCATAAGGATGTGTTACCACAAATTCACGCCACTCAGTGATATAGTCTGTACTGACAGGTTTATCACCTGACTTACGTGGAATAACCGGGTAGGAGTAATGAATATCCGGATGAACAAACTGGGATGCTTTTGTACAGGCAGCACACTGCCCGCAGGCATCGTGCTCCTTTTTGTTTTCACAAACAAGATATTGTGTAAATGCCAATCCTAACGGAAGACCACCCGCACCTTCCGGAGCGAGTAGTATCATGGCATGACTAAGCCGGTTATGCTGAACGGATTGAATGAGCTGCTGCTTCACATCAGCTTGTCCTATGATATCTGAAAATAGCATGGGCGCAAGATAATGAAAAGGGGCTAATCGCGGTCACTGCAACGATACATAGCAGGCATTTTCAAAAGAGCCTCCACCAGTGATGGTCCGGTCATTTGCCATAAAAAAGAAGCTCCCGGAAATCGTTTGCGTCCTGGTATTTATTTTACGGATAATAATATTGGAAGTATCTGTGGTCAGAAAATCAAAGTTGCCGCTGTTATTTAAAAAAGCGGCAGCTACTAATCCTTTCTTTTGGGGACCAAGCCGGGAAAAGCGGAAAGTATCCAGGTGCAGACTATCATTCTTTATTGCATGCTCATCAAACATACCATCTGTAAGATTGAATACTATTTTAAAGGTGTCGGATATGGTTTCCATATTCAGGAATTTGTGACTACCACTATCCGTAGTTGATCGGAATATGATACTGTTGGTAAGACTCATTGCGCTACTGCGACCAGCTATGGTGGCAGTCATCTTCATCTCCGGACAGGAAAAGGATGGTCCATCTGCGTCGTTTTGACAAGCGGCAAAAAACAGGAAGAAGCTAGCCATGGCGGCTAATGGTAGTGTTTTCCGGCGGGGGATAAGTTGGTGTTTCATGAATACTGTTACACATTGTGAATAAAAACGACAGTGTACTTACGTTAACGTATATACGTTAACGCAAGCACCTGCAAAAATCTTATATACACAAAGTTGGCAACAGGATAATAAAGTGCTTACTACGACTATTTTTCTATCGCAGCAATAATTTCCGCAGACTCAGGTTGAGTTTTTGGAGAGAATACAGCCACCAGGTTTCCTTTTTCATCCAGCAGATATTTCTGAAAATTCCAGGTTACTTCGGCTGGTTCAAAGTGTTTGGCTTTGCTTTCCTCCAGCAGCCATTTGTACAGCGGATGGATATCAGCACCTTTTACAGATATTTTGGCGGCCATAGGAAAACTAACTGCATACTTTTTAGTGCAGAATTCCTGTATTTCCTTGTTGCTGCCGGGTTCCTGAGAGCCGAAGTTGTTAGCAGGAAAACCGATTATCACCAGTTTATCCTGGTATTTCTTATACAGTTTTTCCAGCCCTTCGTATTGTGGTGTGTTACCACAGAGGGATGCTGTATTTACAATTAATATCTTCTTTCCTTTGTATTTGGAGAAATCGATTTTTCCTCCGTCAACAGCATCTACTTTGAAGTCATAAAGATGGGATGAGGCAAAAAGCATAACAACTGATAGTATTGCTAACCTAAACATATAGACGTTTTTTTAAAGACTGATTAAAATGAACACCGAAAAGGCTGTACTTGTAAAGTTAGCATTCCCGCATCAAAAAAAAGGAAGTTTTTCCAAAGTGAGATTTTAGCGATCAGAAGTGGGGCGCCTGTTGCAAAAAGCAGTGTTTCCGGCAGGGAGGATCTTCTGAAGGCTTTATTGGCAGCTGATTGTTGGCTTTAACTCCAGGCATAGGCCAGGCAGCATATACTTACCCTGGCGCCGGCTTGTTGGAGGGCCATGCAGCACGCTTCGGTGGTGGCGCCCGTAGTAATAACATCATCGATCAGTAATACGTGTATTCCTGCCGGAAGGTTGCCATTGACTTTGAAGGCGGCGGCTACATTTTGCCAGCGGTCTGTCCTTCCTTTTTTGGTTTGGGTAGCCGTAAATTGCAGGCGCACAAGTGCAGCCGGATGCACGGGTAATGGTATGATCTGTGCGATGCCTCTGGCCAGTAGGGTGGCCTGGTTGTAGCCGCGCAGTTTTTCTTTGCGGGGAAACAAAGGCACGGGCACCAATATATCTATGTCTTTGATCCAGGAGCTGTCCTGTAGCTGATAGCCGGTTTGTTTACCCAGCCAGGTGGCTATATCTGGCCGTTGCCGGTATTTAAAACGATGAATAAGTTGCTGCATACCTGATGACTGGTTGTAGTAATAGGCTGCAGTAGCTTGCTGTACAACGACCCTGCCGTTAAATACGTTCGCTACCGGGTTGCCGGCGTACCGGTGGAAATGAGTAACGGGTAATGTTTGCACGCAACGGATACATAACAGTTCATCTGTTTGTTGCAGATCTGTGCCACAGAGTTCACAGCAATGCGGATAAAACAGGTGAACCAGTGGGGATAACAAACTGGTAAACATGGTTTGGGTTTTAAAGATATGGTTTGAATAGCGTTTTAAAATAATCGCTGGTATACTTCTTCCACTCTTCCTACCGCAATTACTTCAATATGGAATTTACTGAAATCAATTCCTTTTTTGTTGTAACGGGAGATAAATATTTTCTCGAAGCCGAGTTTTTCTGCTTCCGCTATCCTTTGTTCTATGCGGTTGACTGCTCTTATCTCACCGCTCAGCCCTACTTCTCCGGAAAAACAGATTTTAGGAGGGATGGCATTGTCTTCATAGGAAGAAAGCAATGAACATAATACTGCCAGGTCAATCGCGGGATCTTCTACCCTGATGCCACCGGCAATATTGAGGAATACATCTTTCACGCCGAAGTGGAATCCGCCTCGTTTTTCCAATACAGCCAGTAAGAGTTGTAACCTGCGCAGGTCGAAACCGGTAGCGGTGCGTTGCGGGGTACCATATACCGATTGTGTAACGAGTGCCTGTACTTCCACGAGGAGAGGACGCATGCCTTCCATGGTGGCAGAAATGGCTACACCGCTCAGCAGATCTTCCCGTTGTGAGATTAAAATTTCAGAGGGGTTAGTGACCTGCCGGAGTCCTGTTCCGGTCATCTCATAAATACCCAGTTCGGCGGTAGAGCCAAACCTGTTTTTGATGGTACGGAGGATGCGGTAGGCATAATGTTGGTCTCCTTCAAACTGCAGAACCGTATCCACCATGTGTTCCAGCACTTTTGGGCCGGCAATGGAGCCATCTTTGGTAATATGCCCGATGAGGAATACGGGGGTGTTACTTTCTTTGGCAAAACGTTGTAATTCTGCGGCAGTTTCCCTGATTTGAGATACACTACCGGGAGCTGATTCTATAAAAGGAGAGTGGAGTGTTTGAATAGAATCTACGATGACCAGTTGTGGCTGTAGTTTTTTTATTTCCTGGAAAATTGTTTGTGTAGATGTTTCCGTGAGCAGATAAAACTGTTCATTGGAATTTTGTATGCGGTCTGCCCGCATTTTTATCTGTTGTTCACTTTCTTCACCGCTGATGTAAAGTGTTTTAATATGCTTCAGTTGTAATGCATTCTGGAGGAAGAGCGTAGATTTTCCGATGCCGGGTTCTCCGCCCACCAATACCAGCGAACCCGCTACTATGCCGCCTCCCAGCACACGATTCAATTCGTTGTCGGGGGTTAATATCCTTTCTTCTTCTTGTGTAACTACCTCAGAAAGGTTAATGATTTTATGTGTGCGGGCAGTGGGAGCGTCGTTGTTTTTCCAGTCTTGTTGCTTTTGTGGAATATCTTTTTGCACTCTTTCTTCAACAAACGTATTCCATTCTCCGCAACTCGGACATTTTCCGTTCCATTTAGCTGATTCGTATCCACAATTCTGACAGAAAAAAGCAGTTCTTATTTTACTCATAATTTTTTTAAAGAGGATGCATACAAAGTAAATGGTTTTATACTTATTGCACCGAAATGATAAAAAGAGAAGCGATAAAAAGAGAGGAGAAAAGGTATAAAAAGAGAAAAGAGCCAAACGGAAGATTCCGCTGACTCTTTCTACTTACTAACCCATTAAATTCAGGTCTAAATTACAAAATGGCTTCAGAATAAAAAAGTTTATTTAATTGATGTGAATAACTTTTGAGCCATTTGCCCGATCTAACAAAGTGGCTGCCATCGCTTGTTTCAGGGGTTGTTTTTATCCAATATTACTTTCATTGGGTACTCGTAAAATGTTGATAAATAGGGTTGATGTTGATGATTTTTGCATATGAAAAATTACTAATAAGACACATTTTTTTAAATGACAAACAGACGCTTTTTGCGCTAAAAAAATAATATAAACGCCAAAATGGCAGTGTTAAATTTATAATTTTAAGACAAAAGGAAGGGATGGCAGACAAGTGCTAAATAAAACTTAAAAGGGGGGATCTGGTGAGATATTTGCGCCCCCTTTTTACCAAATTTTACATAATATGACACCTGGAATCATGTTTTTATCGCTGATTTTTGTGGGGATCAGTATGCTGGTAAGCTACGTACTCAAGAGTAAGTTCCAGGCTTACAGCCAAATACCCACCTCTTCCGGCCTTACCGGGAAGCAGATTGCAGATAAGATGCTGAAAGACAACCAGATATATGGCGTTCAGGTCCGGGAAACAGATGGTTTCCTGTCTGATCACTATAATCCGGCCGATAAAACCGTCAACCTCAGTTCTGATGTGTATAATGGCGCTAACGTAGCCGCGGCCGCGGTTGCTGCCCATGAGTGTGGGCATGCTGTTCAGCACGCAGCGGCCTATCCTTTCCTGGGGCTGCGGTCTAAGCTGGTTCCGATGGTACAGTTCAGCTCCAATATCGTTTCATGGGTATTACTGGCCGGTATTTTCCTTGTAAACCGTTTCCCGGAACTGCTCCTGGGGGGTATCATCCTTTTCGGTATTACCACCTTATTTGCCCTTATAACGCTGCCGGTGGAATTCGATGCCTCCCGGAGGGCACTCGCCTGGCTGGATAGCAGCCGGGTCATGAGAGCAGACGAACATGATAAGGCGAAGAACGCACTCTGGTGGGCAGCCATGACCTATGTGGTAGCCGCTCTGGCCTCCGTAGCTACCCTGTTCCAGTATATTCTCATTTATATGGGAGCCAGGAACAGAAACAACTAAAAAAGATATAATATACTTATATGATGAAGAGACGGCTACGGTCGTCTCTTTTTATTTTTATCATGTAATAAACTCTCCTTTAACATTTTGTTAAGAAAGTGAAAATATTTTTATATTTTTAAATCTTGGATTGTTAATTCAGCCAATTTTATAGTGCTTGCTTGTGTAAAATGTACTGTGAGTGCATTGCTTGTGTTTTTTGCTTAAATGATAAGGCCCAAAATTACCTCATCGACCAAATGTGTATTAAACTGCTGTTCATAACTCAAAATCTAAACTAAGAACCATGTTGCGATTCTACTCGATGGTGGGCATGTTGCTGTTCCTATGCAGTACCTTGACATTTGCCCAGTCAAGACAAATTACTGGTAGGGTTACAGACCAGAAAGATGGTAGCGGTCTGCCCGGCGTTACTGTGAAAGTAAAAGGAACCTCTAATGGTACGGTAACTAATCCCAATGGCAGTTATAAGCTCGACATCTCAGGCCAGGGAATATCATTAATCTTTTCTTTTGTCGGTTATAGTGATCAAGAGATAGCTGTAGGTAATCAGAATGTAGTTAATGTAAACCTCACTGTAGGAAATAAAGACCTCTCAGAGGTAATAGTAGTAGGTTATGGTACTCAGTCCAAACAAACGTTAACAGGTTCGGTAACAAAACTATCTGCTAAAGAAATAGAAAACCAGCCAGTAGTGAGTTTCGAATCAGCGATACAAGGTAAAGCTCCCGGTGTGGTGGTTGAATCAGGAAGTGGTAAATTAGGCCAGGCTATTAAAATACGTATCCGTGGTACTTCTTCCATTTCAGCCAACAGCCAGCCCCTATATGTATTGGATGGTGTTCCGATACAATCAACCAGTTTGTCGGATATCAATAATGATGACACAAACCCATTGGCAGACATTAATCCCAATGATATTGAATCTGTAGAAGTACTAAAAGACGCTGCTGCCTCTGCCATATATGGTGCACGTGCTTCGAATGGAGTAGTATTGATTACTACGAAAAAAGGAAAATCGGGAGAAAAAACAAGAATTGAACTGAATGCCAGCTCTAGCTGGGGGAAACCTACCCGCAAGAGAGGTTTTCTGAATGCTAAGCAATATGTAGACCTGCTGACAGAAAGAGCGAAAAATGATGCTAAAACAGGTGTTGAGGTTGGTGATTTTGCTACTGAAGCAGAGGCACTAGACTTTTTCATGAATGACCAGTTTAATGGTGTTGTTCCCGCTTTCAAAAGCTTATCAAAAGGTACGGACTGGCGGAATAATGCCGTGAATACAAATTGGGAAGACCTTTCATTCAGAAATGCAGCTCCCAGTCAACAACTCGATTTATCTGCTTCAGGTGGGAATGATAAAACAAGGTTTTTTATATCAGGCTACTTTGCTAACCAGAATGCGATTGTTATTAATAATAACTTCAAGAGATATGGTGGCCGTTTAAACTTGGACCATAAAGCCACTGATAAGTTGTCTTTTGGCGTAAACCTGGCGGTAAGTCGCACGGAGCTTGACCGCATAAGTAATGATAATACATTATCTACTCCGGGAGAATTAGTAGCATTATCGCCCATTACTCCTGAGCGTGATTCTACAGGAAAAATTACCCGCAGAAGTACCTATGCAAACGGATTATATGATGCGCAGTTTAATACGAATACATTGGTTACTTTCAGAACAGTTGGTAACGTTTTCCTGAATTATAAATTTCTTCCCTCTCTTACATTCAGATCAGAATTGGGTACAGATATCCTGAATATGAATGAAGATCAATATATAGGTAAACTGGCATCTGATGGAGTGAGCACTGGCGGTGGTGCCTCAGCCAGCATTAACCAGAATGTAGTTTTAAATACCAATAACTATTTTACTTACGCCCCTACTATCAGTGCTGATCATACATTTTCTGCCACAGTTGGGATGAGTTATTTGCAAAATAATTTCTACGCCGCCAGTTCTAATGGTCAGAATTTCCCATCAGATTTGTTGAAAAATATAGCAGCAGCAGCTACTATCACTGCAGGATCTTCTGAAACGCAGAAGTATACTTTCTTGTCATATTTCCTGCGTGCCAATTATGCCTATAAAAATAAATACCTGGCCTCTTTCAGTGTGAGAGCGGATGGATCTTCCCGTTTCGGACCTAATAACCGTTATGGTACATTTCCTGCGGGGTCTTTGGGCTGGGTAGTTTCTGAAGAAGATTTCCTGAAAGGAAACAGTGTACTGAATTATCTGAAAATCAGAACCAGCTATGGCTTAACAGGTAATGCTGAAATTGGGAACAACCGCTTTCTCACGCTGCTGGAACCTACGAACTATCCTGGCTTACCAGGCTTCAGACCACTGCGCATTGGTAATGCCGATCTCAAATGGGAAAAAACCGGACAGTTTGATGTAGGCGTTGAATTTGGGCTCCTGGATAACCGCATCAGTGGTGAAGTAGACTACTATAACAAACAGACATCCGACCTGTTATTACAGGCGAATGTGCCATATATGTCCGGTTATACCTTTCAGTATAAGAACATTGGAAATATGTCTAATAAAGGTATCGAAATAGGTCTGACTACACGTAATATTGTTTCAAGGAATTTCAACTGGACCACCAATCTGAATCTTGCGTATAATAAAAACCTGGTAAAAGATATTAAAGGACAAATTATTGAAAGCCCTAACGGAGAACAACGTGCCGTTGAAGGAGAACCCATCGGTGCTTTCTTTATGGTTAAATATGCAGGTGTAGATCCACAAACAGGAGATCCGTTATACCTGGATAAAGATGGTAAAACAACCAAAGATTTTGCACAAGGAGAACGTCAGGTAGTGGGTAAATCTAACCCCGACTGGACTGGTGGATTCACCAATACTTTCTCTGCTTATGGATTTGACCTCAGTGTTTTCTTCACCTTCGTACAAGGTAATAATATTTACAATCGTGCTGGTATCTATATGTCCAGTGGCTTTGCAAATGGATTGGATAACCAGACCACTGAAGTTTTGGACAGATGGCAAAAACCAGGCGATATCACGAACGAACCACGTTTATCCGGATATTACCTGAATGGTGTTTCTGAAACTTCTACCCGTTGGTTATATGATGGATCTTACATCCGTTTGAAATCTCTGACACTTGGTTATAACCTTCCAAAGAAAGCATTGAGTGCCCTGCACATTTCCAACCTGCGCTTTTATGTAGCTGGATTTAATTTGTGGACCAAGACCAAATACATTGCTGATCCGGAAATCAATACAGATGTAACAGGAAATATTGCAGGTGGGGTTGATTTTTATACTGTACCACAGGCAAAACAAGTAACAGTAGGATTAAATGTTAAATTCTAAACCAGCCTGTTGTAATTCATTATTTAAAAAGTAAACACATGAAATCACATATCAGAAATATCAGTATTTGCATCATGGCCGCAAGCCTGGCAGTATTGACGGCTTGTAATAAAAACCTGGATGTGGTACCAGGTAAGCAAATCACACCTGATCAAATCGAGACGGAAGGTGATGTGATAGCGGTATTGTCCGGATCTTATCTTAATATGGCGAACGCAGAGGCTTTCGGTGAACGGTACCTGCTGATCCCGGATCTGTTGGCGGATGAAGGCGAAATTAATTTTGGAGGAACATTTCTGACCTATAAACAAATACAGAATAAAACTCAGACAAAAAGCCATTCCATTCCTGAGAGTATGTGGAAAAGAGGTTTTTTTATCATCAATAATGTAAACCTGGTGATAAGCAAAATAGACCTTGTGTCTAAGGCTAAACAGCCAGCTACAATTGCAGAGGCTAAGTTTCTTAGGGCGATGGTTAATTTTAATCTGACGAACTTTTTTGGTAAGCCGTATTCAGCAGGAAATGTAACAAGTAATCTTGCTGTACCATTAATGTTGGAGCCGGTTAGTTCTGATGCGGATTTGCCTAAATCCTTCGGTGCACGTGCTACTGTGGATGTAATGTATAAGCAGGTAGAAGCTGATCTTATAGAAGCGTATAAAAATCTGCCTAAAACTAACGGAACCAGGGCAACTAAATATGCCGCTTTTGCTATCCTATCAAGAGTATATCTGGCTGAAGGAAGATATGCAGATGCAGCTGCCATGGCAGATTCAGTTATTTCCAGTGGAGCTTACGGGCTTACCACCACTTTCCCTGCAGCCTTTAATAATGCAGTCAACTCTATAGAAGATGTATTTGCTATTCAGGAAACTGACCAGAGCAATGCCGGCACCGTAAATGCTGGTATAGCTACTTTCTATAGTACGAATGGGAGAGGAGATATTACAGTAGATACATCTACGTTAGGAAACTATGAAGAGGATGATGTACGCAAATCCTTTTTCTATGAAGGAGAAGGTAATAACACAGCAGGGTTTTATACTAATAAATGGGAATTGCAGGCTAAAAATATTCCTATTGTAAGACTGGCAGAATTGCTTCTTACACGTGCAGAGGGTAACCTGAGAGCAGGAACAGTGATAGGGGAAACGCCGTTGAACGATATTAATGCAGTAAGAAGACGCTCAAATGCCAGCATCTTAGCTGCCGTTACTGCAAATATTGCCGTGCAGGAAAGATTACGCGAACTGTCTTTCGAAGGCGATAAATTCTTTACTTACAAGCGTTTGAAAATGGATTTCGGCACTCGTAAGTATGATGATAATAAAATGATACTTCCCATTCCACAGCGTGAAACGGATGTAAACTCCAAACTCACGCAGAATGAAGGATATTAATTATGAATTAATGTAATATTTTAAAAGCGCACCTGCCTTTTTTAGGGCAGGTGCGCTTTTTTTAGGGAGTGATATGATGAAAAAAACTTTTGTTAACCTTTTTACAAACGCTGTTAATAACTTTTATACAAATTTTTTATTGAAAATCAATCTATTACAAAGGTGCCCCGGAAAAAAGTGTCCAAAATGTATTGTTATTAAGATTGTGCAATGTACCTTTGCACTCCTCATAATGGGGAATTGTTTACAAGACGTAATTTTTATCGTATACAACAATGAATACATTAAGTTTCAGAACTAAATCGGCTAACGACGCTTACGTAAAGCGTGACTGGCATATAGTAGATGCTACCAACCTGACTCTGGGAAGAGTTGCAGCTAAAATGGCGGCTATCTTAAGAGGTAAAAACAAGCCTTACTATACGCCTCATACTGATTGTGGTGATTATATCATCGTAATCAATGCAGAAAAGATTGCTTTAACCGGCAACAAAATGCAGGAGAAAGAATATATGCACTACACTGGTTTCCCAGGTGGTCAGAGAATCGAGTTGGCTAAGGATCTGATCCGTCGCCGTCCTGAGGTGTTGATCGAAAAGGCTGTTAAAGGCATGTTGCCTAAAAACCGTCTGGGCCGTGCGATGTACAAAAAATTATTTGTATATGCTGGTGCTGAACATCCTCATGCTGCGCAGAAACCACAACCTTTAACTTTCTAATTTTTCTCTGATACATGGAAAAGCAAAAAAATACAATAGGTCGTCGTAAGGAAGCTGTTGCCCGTGTTTACATCAACAAGGGTACCGGTAACATTACTGTTAACGACAAAGATTATAAAAACTACTTTTCTTTGATCTACCTGCAAAATCAGGTGGAACTGCCTTTCAAAACTATCGAAGCACTCGATAAATTTGACGTGAAAGTGAACGCACAGGGTGGTGGTATCAAAGGTCAGGCAGAAGCAATTAAGCTGGGTATTGCCCGTGCTCTTTGCGAAGTGAACATCGAGTTCCGTCCCGCACTGAAAGCTGCTGGTCTGCTGAAACGTGATCCACGTGGAGTTGAACGTAAGAAACCAGGTAAAGCAAAAGCAAGAAGAAGCTTCCAGTTCTCTAAACGCTAATATTTGAGCAGTTAGCCATTAGCCGTTAGCCTTTAGCTAATTGCTGGACGCTAACCGCCAAGAGCTAAACATTATTTGATCCTTTTAATTGAGCAATATAAACATGGAAAATAATACCTCATTGCAGCAGCAGTTACTGGAGGCAGGTGTTCACTTCGGTCACCTGAAGAAAAAGTGGAATCCCAAGATGCTGCCTTATATTTTCGCAGAAAAGAAAGGTATTCATATCATTGATCTGAACAAAACCGTAGAAGGATTACAGGAAGCAGCAGCTGCCCTGAAATCTATCGCTAAAAGCGGCAAAAAGATCATGTTCGTTGCTACTAAAAAGCAAGCGAAAGAAATCGTAGCAGATGCTGCGCGTAACATCAACATGCCTTTCGTTACTGAAAGATGGTTAGGTGGTATGCTCACTAACTTCTCTACGATCCGTAAGAGTGTTAAGAAAATGCAGAGCATTGAAAAAATGCTGCAGGACGGTACATTCGACAACATCACCAAGAAAGAACGTCTTACTTTAAGCCGCGATAAAGAGAAAATGGAGAAAGTGCTGGGTGGTATTGCCCAACTGGCACGTGTACCAGCTGCGCTGTTTATGGTTGATATCAGCCACGAACACATTGCACTGGCGGAAGCTAAGCGTCTGGGTATCTCTACCTTCGGTATGGTGGATACTAACTCCGATCCTACTAAAGTAGATTTCGCTATCCCGGCGAATGACGATGCTACTAAATCTATCGCTATCATCACCAGCTACATTTGCGCAGCTATCGCTGAAGGTCTTTCTGAAAGAGCTACAGAGAAATCTGAAGAAGTAGAGGAAGAAGAAGAAGCAGACGACAAAGGACGCAAGTTCGATGTTGAAGGCGGTGAAGATCGTGAAAGAGGTCGTAAACCAGGTGCACCAGGTGGTGGACGTGGTCAAGGCGGTCCAGGTGGCGCTAACCGTGGTGGTCCAGGCGGCGGCGGTCGTGGTCCAGGTGGCCAGGGCGGCGGTGCTAACCGTGGCGGTGGTGCAGGTGGAAACCGTGGTGGCGGTGCAGCAGGCGGACAACGTCGTCCATCTGGCGCTGGCGGCGGTGGTCCTAGAAAACCAGGCGGCGGAAGATAATCATTAAGCTTTTAGCTATTAGCCTTTAGCTTTTAGTAAATGCAGCGGAGATAACATAAAATGTTCTTCACAGCATTTACTAAAAGCTAAAGGCTAATAGCTAAAAGCTGGTCATAAATTTTTACAACAATTAAACTAATTATAGCTCATGGCAACAATTACAGCAGCTGATGTAAATAAACTGCGTCAGCAAACTGGTGCTGGTATGATGGATTGCAGAAAGGCACTGGTAGAAAGTGATGGTGATTTTGAACAAGCAGTAGACTACCTGCGTAAGAAAGGTCAGAAAGTGGCTGCATTACGTTCCGATCGTGAAACCAAAGAAGGCGTTATCATCGCTAAAACAGCAGCTGATGGTAAATCCGGTGTTATCGTAGGTCTGGGTTGTGAAACTGACTTCGTTGCTAAAAACGAAGACTTCGTAAAATTTGCACAGTCTATCGTTGATCTGGCACTGACCAGCGGTATCAAAACCGTTGAAGATCTGAACGCTGCTCCTCTGGACGGCGCTACAGTAGCTGATAAAGTAAACGATCAGGTAGCAAAAATCGGTGAAAAAATCACCCTCAATAAATTCGAATTCGTTGAAGCTGGTAGCGTAACCGCTTACATTCACGGTAACTTCCGCATGGGTGTACTGGTAGCTTTCTCTAAACCTGTTTCTGAAGAAGTAGGTAAAGATATCGCTATGCAGATCGCAGCTATGAACCCTATCGCAGTTGATGCGGATGGTGTTCCTGCTGAACTGATCGCCCGCGAAAAAGAAATCGCTGTTGAACAAGTGAAAGCTGAAGGCAAACCTGCTGAAATGGCTGAGAAAATTGCTGCCGGTAAAGTAAATAAATTCTTCAAAGAAAGCACCCTGCTGCCACAGGCTTTCGTTAAGGACAACAACAAGTCCGTAGCGGATTACCTGAAATCAGTAGATGCTGATCTGAAAGTGGTTGGCTTTAAGCGAATCGCTTTAGGTTAAGAAAAACATATCGAAAAAAAGGAGAGAATTCGTTTCTCTCCTTTTTTTTGCGCATAACTAATCATACACTTTAACCCACAGGAAACAGGCAATAAAAAAGGCATTTTTTCCTTCATTTCCTCCTTTCTGCATTTAAGTTGTATATTAGAATACCGTAAACCAGATTAGGAAATCACAATCTTACAATATTTTATAGCGTCATGTTGCCAAAGTATAAGCGTATTTTGCTCAAATTGAGCGGTGAGGCCCTCATGGGGGATGCAAATTATGGTATTGATCCGAAGGTGATAACACAGTACGCCTACGATATTAAGGCGGTTACCGACCTCGGGGTACAGGTAGCCATCGTAATTGGCGGAGGTAATATCTACCGCGGTATGAATGAAGCCGAAACAGGCATTGAAAGAGCACAAGGCGATTACATGGGAATGCTCGCAACAGTGATCAATGGTATGGCGCTGCAAAGTGGATTGGAAAGAGTTGGTCTTTACACCCGCCTGCAATCTGCCATCAAAATGGAACAAATCGCTGAACCTTATATCCGCCGCCGCGCTATCCGCCACGTAGAAAAAGGTCGTGTTGTGATTTTTGGTGGAGGTACCGGTAACCCGTACTTTACCACTGATACCGCTGCTTCCCTGCGCGCTATAGAAATTCAGGCCGATGTAATCCTTAAAGGAACCCGCGTAGATGGTATCTATACAGCAGATCCTGAAAAAGATAAAACAGCCACCCGCTACGAAACCATTACTTTCTCAGAAGTATATCAGAAATCCCTCAACGTGATGGATATGACAGCATTTACCCTTTGCCAGGAAAATAAACTGCCTATCATCGTGTTTGATATGAACCGCCAGGGTAATCTCCTGAACGTTATCATGGGTAAAAATGTTGGTACTTTAGTGAAAGGATAATTTAGCTTTTAGCAGTTAGCTTTTAGCTTTTAGCAAAAATGCAGCGAAGAACATATATTATGTTTCTCGCTGCATTTTTGCTAAAAGCTAAAAGCTAAAAGCTATTACTTCAGTATTCCCTTCATCGCTGTAAACGGCACAAACAACGTTACCTGCCCCAAAGCATAAGGACCTATCTCGTAAGGTACATAGCTGAAAGCAACACCTTTACCGGTAACAATCATATTATTATTAGGTGGAATGCTCTTTACCAACAGATTCTGATCCAGTGCTTCTTCTTCACTCATGTGAAACCTGTCTTTGAAAGCTTTGTCCAGTAAGGCACTCAGCGTTTCTTTATAACCAGGTTTGAAAATATCATCGGGTGTAAGCACCTTCCGTTTAGACAGATCCAGCGTTTTATAAGTGGCGCCCCAATTGCCATGTGCGCCGCCAGTAAAATCATAAGCATACTTCTCTATCACCAGCAATGGCCAGGTATTGTACACCACCTTTGTATCATTGTCTGTAGTCCAGTTCCACGACATCGCCTCAGATGCATCACTGAATTCACTGCTATCCGCATCTTTGGCAGATACCCGATAGCTAAGGATAAACGAGTCAATTCCTCTTTTCAGATACTGCTGCGGACTTTTGAAATGACTACCACCAGTCACCTGCTGAATGATGAAGTTTGCAATGGTGGAGTCTACCAGGGAATCAGGCCATATCACACTCCCGGAAACGGTTCCTATCGGTGATTTCGGAAAGGAAGGTATCAGTTTGGCAGAGTCTATCTGGTAAAACACCTGTAATGGTACGGCTTTCTTCAGGTCCGTATGAAATTCAAAATGATAGGAAGTACCGTTACCATGCCATACTCCCTTGAATCTCCCATCATCAGAGAGATATCCGCTGAACAACCGGTCTTCCGCACTGTTACTGGTTTCTTCATAAATGTTGACCAGGTTGGAATCCAGGGTACCCCATAGTGCAATGGGCCGTCCTATGCTGTCGTCACTATAGTAGCCACGAAACAGGTTCGGCGCGGTTTTCAGTAATTGCATGGTAATTTCTTTTTCACCTAGTTTACCTTTCAGCTGTGTATAAAACAGGGGAGTAGACACCAATGGGACAATGATATCAGCAGTATTACCGGTAGCACTACTGTCTTTTTCATTGCGCGTATGGCAGGATAGCAGCGCGACAGTCATCAGTAATACCCAAAATGAAACTCTTTTCATAGTATGATTTATATCAGATCCGTCAAAATTACTATTATCCTTCCATACCTTTGATGACCCGTTTGAACCAATAAAATTAACAGACCATGTTGAACCAGAAAATAGCTGATTTACGGAAAGATTATAAGCTGGCGTCCCTGGATGAAAGCGAGATAGCACCCTATCCTTTAGCACAATTCGGGAAGTGGTGGGACGATGCTATCCATAGCGAAATAGATGAAGCCAATGCCATGACCCTGGCAACCAGCACGCCGGACGGGCATCCTTCGGCACGAATTGTATTACTGAAAAGCTTTGATGAAGATGGATTTTTGTTTTTCACTAACTATGAAAGCCGCAAGGGACAGGAACTGGCAGAGAATCCACATGTTACGCTGCTGTTCTTCTGGCGGGAGCTGCAAAGACAGGTTCGTATAGAGGGCACCGTTAGTAAAGCGCCGGTAGCGATCAGTAATGAGTATTATAACAGCCGTCCATTAGGTAGCAGAATAAGTGCCATCGTTTCGCCTCAAAGCAAGGTCATTCCGGGCAGATCTTTCCTGGAGGAACAGGTAGACCAGGAGACCGCAAAATATCAGCAAGAAGACCCTCAGAGACCCGATTATTGGGGTGGTTACGTAGTGAAGCCTCAGGGGATAGAATTCTGGCAGGGTAGAAGTAGTCGCCTGCACGACCGGATTTTGTATACTTTAACAGCGGATGGTAGCTGGAAAATAGAGCGCCTGGCACCCTGATGTAAGCGTAAAGCAAAAAGCTATTGAAGCGAATGATCCAAGCGGGTATTAACCTTTTGCTTTAATTATTCGCTTCAATAGCTTTTTGCTTTTAGCCTTATGCTTTATGCTTATGCCTTTGGTGCAGCTGTAGCGGCAGTCTTGGCTGCAGTATTTTTTCTTGTTTTAGCAGATCTTACTTTACCGAAAGATCCACTAAAGATCTTACCTTTTTTGGTTTTGATATCTCCTCTACCCATAACGAATAATTTGAAGTTTGTTGTTTATTAAATATGATGTTATCAGGCTGCAAATTACTGTAATTCGATGAAATTGTATAGTGCCGGCCGTTTGATATAAAAAAAAAGCAAGAAACATGATTGTTCCTTGCTTGAATAAGTTGTGCTAACTGATTAGAGCTTGTCGGATAAAGCTTTACCAGCCTTGAACTTAGCAACTTTCTTAGCCTTGATCTTGATGATCTGACCGGTTTGTGGGTTTCTACCGTTACGTGCAGCACGTTTAGAAACGGAGAAAGTACCGAAACCAACCAAAGTTACTTTGCCACCTTTTTTCAGGGTATCAGCAACTGCTTTGGTGAAAGAATCCAGAGCTTCGTTAGCTTGGGTTTTGGTAATAGCTGCATCTTTAGCAAGCTTGTCGATTAATTCGGCTTTGTTCATAGTTAGTAAGATTTAACTAGTGAAAAAATGTTTGATGTGAGCAAATATAGCGCGTTTTATCAGATTACCAAATTTTTTACAAATTTTTTATAGAAAAATTTATCGGCTGAAAAACGCTACTGGTAACGGTTACAGCTGATTGACCTGATCCGTGCTAAAGTAGTGAGCTTTAGCAGGATCTTGTAGAACCCTGCACCGTGGCATGTTTGCCTGTTTTTTTACTATTAACGCGGCTTTAAACCAAGTATTGTACCAAAGTCCGGATGCCTTGAAAATAGTGGATTTCCTGTGGATAAGTTTAGTCAAGATCCCTTACTTAAATCACCTCCATAATGGTTGTAAAGGCAATAAAACGATCCCCGAAAATAGCATACGCACTTTCCCGGAGCCCTTGTTGGTGCCTTTCTGAGAAGATATTGTACTGTTCCAGGCTATCCGCAAAATATTGTATTACATAAGTAGGCCCTTCTGTATCGTCCTGCTCCAGTAACCGGCTCATACGGTAATCACTAAACAATCCCGTGGCCATAATAGCCGGAATCTGCGACTCCCTCATCCATTGTAGCCACTGAAACTCCCTGTCTGTGGCCACTTTCGTGGTTACATTGTATATAATCATATTAAATTGGGCTTGTTCTCAAATGCTTATATGGCCAGCTCCACAAACACCGGACAATGGTCAGAATGCTTTACCTGCTGGTATATAGTGGCATGTTTAAGCTGTTCTTTCAGGGGCGCTGTAACATTGATGTAATCTATACGCCAGCCCTTGTTATTGTTCCTGGCATTGGCCCGGAAGCTCCACCAGCTGTATTGATGTGGGTCTGTATTAAAATGACGGAAGCTGTCTACGAAGCCACTCTCAAAGAAACGGTCCATCCAGGCCCGTTCTTCAGGCAAAAAGCCGGTAGAATTTTTATTGCTCACCGGATCATGTATATCTATCGGCTTGTGGCAAATGTTGTAATCGCCGCATACCACGAGCTTTGGACGGGTTTTCTTTAACTCATCGAGGTACTTGAAAAACTCTTCCAGCCACTGGTATTTATAGGTCTGTCTGATATCCCCGCTAGTCCCGGAAGGGAAGTAGGTATTGATCAGGGTAATATCGCCGAAATCCAGCCTTATAAAGCGGCCTTCTGTGTCACTCTGTTCATGACCATTACCATATTGTACAAAGTCGGGCTTAATACGTGTCAGCACCGCCACTCCACTATATCCCTTCTTTTGTGCAGGATACCAGTAATGTTCATAACCCAGCTTCTCAAATTGGGCAAAGTCGATGTTTTCCTGGTGAGCTTTGATTTCCTGCAGGCAGATAATATCGGCAGGATCTGATTGTAACCATTCGGTGAACCCCTTAGTCATGGCTGACCTCAGGCCGTTTACATTGTAAGATATGATTCGCATTAGCTTTTGGCTTTTAGCTTTTAGCTTTTAGCAAAATGCAGCGGATCTGTTGCATTTTGCTAAAAGCCAGCAGCTATTTAATCTAATATTTTGGTCTGCTTAACTATTCGCGTTAATCTAACAGCTAATGGCTAACAGCTGTTTCAACTACATATCGTATTCCAGGTTGGGGCGAAGCCATTGTTCAGCTTCTTCTACTGTCCAGCCTTTGCGGGCAGCATAGTCTATTACCTGGTCTTTTTCTATTTTGCCTAATCCGAAATACTTGCCTTCCGGATTTGCAAAATACCAGCCACTCACACTGGAGGCAGGGTACATGGCCAGCGATTCTGTCAGTGTAATGCCGGTGTTTTCGGTGGCACTTAACAGGTCAAACAATTTGTATTTCTCGGTATGATCAGGGCAGGCAGGATAACCCGGCGCCGGACGTATACCCGCATATTCTTCCTTAATCAGTTGTTCGTTGCTTAGATGTTCTTCTGTAGCGTATCCCCAGAACTCTTTACGTACACGTTCGTGCATGAGTTCTGCGAAAGCTTCCGCCAGCCTGTCGGCCAGCGCTTTCAGCATAATGCTGTTATAGTCATCATGTTCCTCTTTGAATTTATCCAGCCACTTTTCAATGCCGACACCAGTAGTCACCGCAAACCCGCCAATGTAGTCGGTTTTGCCACTTTCTTCAGGGGCAATAAAATCAGCCAGGGAAAAGTTAGCCTGTCCCGGGGCTTTCTTTACCTGCTGACGCAGGAACTCCAGCTGTACCGGGGCAATATCTGCCTGCTCAGGGGTTACCTTTACGGAGTCTGCAGCCACGCGGTTAGCAGGGTAGAGGCCTATCACAGCATTGGCACCCAGCCATTTTTCTGCAATCACTTTGTTCAATAATTCTTTTGCATCGTGGAACAAACGGGTAGCTTCCACACCTACAATCTCATCAGTGAGGATCTGCGGGAATTTACCATGTAGTTCCCAGGCAATGAAGAATGGCTGCCAGTCAATATATGCGGCAATTTCTCCCAGGTCGTAGTTCTCAAACTTCATCACCCCGGTCTTCTTAGGTTTTACAGGTGTAAAGGTGTCCCAGTTGATGAGGGTTTTGTTTTGTTGCGCTACGGCGATCGKAAGGAATTGTTTGGTTTGTTTTTTATTTCTGAATGCTTCATTTAATTTGTGGTACTCTGCCTGTATACCAGCCAGGAAATCGGGTTTCAGCGCTTTGTTAAGCAAGCTGCCGGTTACCGTTACACTACGGGAAGCATCCAGTACGTGTACTACACCATGACCATATTCCTGGGCTATTTTAACAGCAGTATGGGTACGGCTGGTGGTAGCACCTCCAATGATCAGCGGGATGTTAAAGTCCTGCCTTTTCAGCTCACGGGCTACGTGTACCATTTCATCCAGACTGGGGGTAATCAGGCCACTAAGACCGATAATATCTACTTTTTCCTGGCGGGCTGCCTGCAGGATTTTTTCTGCCGGTACCATTACACCCAGGTCAATAATCTCATAGCCATTACAAGCCAGTACCACGCCTACGATGTTTTTACCGATATCGTGTACGTCTCCTTTTACGGTAGCCAGCAGTATTTTACCGGCGGCTTTTATTTCTCCGCCAAATTCTGCCTGCATACGCAGCTTCTCTTCCTCAATATATGGGGTCAGAATGGCCACAGACTTTTTCATCACACGGGCACTCTTTACCACCTGTGGTAAAAACATTTTACCACTGCCGAATAAGTCACCTACGATATTCATACCAGCCATCAGCGGGCCTTCAATCACGTCCAGCGGACGGGGATATTTAACGCGGGCTTCTTCTGTATCTCCATCTATATAGTCAGTAATACCATTTACGAGGGCATGACTTAATCGCTCTTCCACAGTGCCCAGCCTCCAGGTCTCATCTTTCTCTATTACCTTTCCTTTGGCCTTTACGGTTTCCGCAAACTGAATCAGTCTTTCGGTGGCATCGTCCCGTCTGTTTAGTATGGCATCCTCACATAATTCCCGGAGCGTTGGTTCAATATCGTCATATATCTGCAACATACCTGCATTCACGATACCCATGTCCATACCAGCTTTGATAGCATGAAAGAGGAATACGGAGTGCATGGCTTCCCGCACGGTTTCGTTCCCCCGGAAGGAGAATGATACGTTACTCACCCCACCACTTATTTTAGCCAGCGGCATCAGTTCTTTAATGCGGCGGGTAGCATTGATAAACTCTACGGCATAGTTGTTATGTTCCTCAATACCGGTGGCAATCGCAAATATATTGGGATCGAAGATGATGTCTTGCGGAGCAAATCCCACTACTTCTGTCAATATCTTATAGGCACGATGACTGAAGGAGACCCTTTTTTCTTCGGTATCTGCCTGGCCGTGTTCATCAAAAGCCATCACTACTACGGCAGCACCATAGCTTTTGCAGATATGTGCCTGCTCAATGAATTTGGCTTCTCCTTCTTTTAAGCTGATGGAGTTCACAATACATTTACCCTGTACACATTTCAACCCGGCTTCAATAACGGAAAACTTACTGGAGTCAATCATCACCGGGATACGGGAAATATCCGGTTCTGCTGCCAGGAGGTTCAGGTAGGTAGACATGGCCACTTCTCCATCGAGGAGGGCATCGTCCATGTTTACATCCAGGATTTGTGCGCCGCTTTCCACCTGTTGGCGGGCTACAGACAAGGCTTCTTCGTAAAGACCTTCCCTGACGAGACGGGCAAATTTTTTGGATCCGGTTACGTTGGTACGTTCCCCTACGTTAAGAAAGTTGGTTTCAGGTCGCACCACCAGTGGTTCCAGTCCGCTCAAACGCATAAAGGGCTTGATTACCCTGCGTTCTTCGTTGACAATTGGTTCATTGGTAAGTTCTGTATTATGTATGATAGTTTCGCTCATTGTTGCTGTTAGTGGGAGTTAAATAGAAAACCTGCCGTAATTGATTATGCCAGTGTTTCGGCTAATACTGGTTTCAGACGTGGTTTGATATGCTTCACATGATCTGCAATGTGGCGTATATGATCTGGTGTGGTGCCGCAGCAACCACCTACCACGTTAACAAAGCCGGATGCGGCAAAGTCTTCGATGATACAGGCGGTATCTTCCGGTTCCTCATCGTATTCACCAAAGGCGTTAGGTAAACCAGCGTTAGGGTAGCAGCTCACATAGCAGCTGGCTATGTTGGAGAGCTCCTCTACATAAGGACGCATTTGTTGTCCGCCCAGGGCGCAGTTTAAGCCAATGGAGAACGGGTTGGCATGCATTACCGAGATATAGAATGCTTCCAGTGTTTGCCCGCTGAGGGTTCTGCCGGAGGCATCTGTAATAGTACCGGATATCATTACCGGTATTTCCGGCTTCCCTGATTCACGGTAATATTTCTTGATGGCGTATATAGCTGCTTTACAGTTCAGTGTATCAAAAATGGTTTCTATCAGCAGGATGTCCACACCACCTTCGGAGAGGCCCCTGACCTGCTCTTCGTAGGCTGCGGCTACTTCATCGAAGTATACGGAGCGGAAGCCCGGATTATTTACATCCGGCGACAGCGAGAGCGTTTTGTTCATGGGACCAATCGCTCCTGCTACAAAGCGAGGCTTGTCGGGTGTTTTGGCATTATATTCTGCTGTTGCTTTTTTAGCAATGGTAGCTGCAGCTACGTTCAGCTCATAGGCCAGTTCCTGCATGTCGTAATCAGCCATTGCAATAGAGGTACTGCTGAAAGTATTGGTTTCAATAATGTCAGCGCCTGCTTCCAGGTACTCTTTGTGAATGGCTTCAATGATATGCGGCTGTGTAAGATTCAGGAGGTCGTTGTTGCCTTTAAGATCGCTGGGATAGTTAGCAAAGCGGGTTCCCCTGTAGTCAGATTCCTGGAGTTGATAGCGTTGTATCATGGTGCCCATCGCACCATCGATGATAAGTATGCGCTCATTGGCGCAGTCTTGTAAAGATTTCATATTATCAAGGCGTTTATTAGTTACCGTTAAGAAAAGAGAACAGGGTCGAACAATAAACAAATCCACCCTGTAAAAGTCCCCACAAATATAACCTTTTCCCAGCTAATTTTTTGTTTTGTGAATTTGTGTTTCTTAAGATGTGGCCGGACTTTGACCGGATTTCTCTTAACTCTATATTTATGAGGTTCAATATAGATTTTGTTTATATCCGGAAAATTAATTTGGTAGTAGTCTATAAAGTCTACTATATTTGTAGGGTAATAGAAAGACACCATGCAACAAAATGATAGAAATATAGTGATTTACCCGGTCATGGCCACCCACCAGCCCTCCGCCTACACTCCTTGTAATTGCTGTTGCAATTAACAGATTCATCATTAAGTTCTTCTCAATTATTTATTACAACAAAATTTACGTCAGTCATGACAATATCAGAACATATCCATACCCTGCATAAACACCTGGCCAGCCTGGGATTGCAGCCAGTACCCGTATCAAATGATGACAGGCAACCGGAAGTTTTTAAGGTATGTTTTTTAAATAAATATGAAATGCAGCGGTGGAAAGAGCTGCAGGAAAAAGAGGAATCAGAAACCAATCATACAATATTTCAGGACGATCCATTAAAGGATGCAGTCTGATAACTTTTCATAACGTGGAATTACAGGTTAAACGAAGACGGGTGCTATTCAGCACCCGTATTTTTTTATAAAGAATTACGAATTACGAATTACGAATTACGAATTACGAATTACGAATTACGAATTACGAATTACGAATTACGAATTTAGTTTATCTACCCACAACTCCGTAATTCGTAATTTCTAATTCGTAATTCTTTATTTGTTCTGTACATAACTTTCCAACGGCAGCCGGTTGCTGATAGAACGTGCCAGGGTCATTTCATCTGCATATTCTAATTCTCCCCCAAAAGCAATACCACGGGCTATTGTGGTAATTTTTACCGGAAATTCTTTTAGTTTTTTAGAGAGATAATAAATAGTAGTATCTCCTTCAATAGTAGGACTTACCGCCATAATTACCTCTTCCACGCCCTGGAACTGCACCCTTTCTACCAGCGAGTGTACATTCAGCTGATCCGGGCCAATACCATCAATAGGGGAGATGATGCCCCCCAACACATGATATAAACCATTGAATTGCTGGGTGTTTTCTATAGCCATTACATCCCGGATGCTTTCTACCACACATACCACTTGCTTTTGCCGGGAATGGCTGCTGCAAATACTGCACACTTCTGCATCCGATACATTATGACACACATTGCAAAACCGGATCTGTTGCCGCATACGTGCAATCACATCACCAAACTGCTCTACCTGGGCCGTTTCCTGTTTCAGCAGGTGCAACACCAGGCGCAGGGCCGTTTTTTTACCGATCCCCGGCAGTTTCGCAAATTCATTTACCGCGTTTTCTATCAGTGCAGACGAAAATATCATAGTGCAAAGTTAGGAATATTGCAGCGGAGGGAGTAATCCGCTCCCTCCGCTATCGTTATTTAAATGCTTATTTTCTTTGTCAGCGTCCAGTTGGACTTGAGGTTGATCTTTTCAATAACGATCACCCGCTCCGGCTGCTTCCTGGGGTGGGAATAATAGTTACCCCGATCCCATTTACCATTTCCGTTGGTATCCAGCAACAACCGCACTTCGTATTCACCGGGCGTAATGAAACGCTGGCTCCATTTACCGTTCACAATAGTGCCGGAATATTTAACGGTTTTGTCCTGTACCAGCTGCACTACATAATGCATGGCAGTATCGTTGATGGCATTCCTGGTACTATCGCCGATGTTGAGTTCCGTTACTGCAAAAATGGAATAATCAGATACTTTTTTAGAGCTGAACTTAATGGTATCTGCCCTGGCCAGGTGTTGCCCTGCGGTATCTGTGGGGGCATCATTTGGAATAATCAGCCGGTACAGCGTTCCTTCTTTCCAGGGATAACCTATCGTCCACTGTGTTTTGGTAGAGTCCATGTTGTTGGTAAAGGTCACCGGAGCATAGGCACTGTCTTCTCCTAATATTACCCGGTTGCTGTCCAGGTTCCTGAGCGGCAGCGAAAAAGTGATCTTCAGTGGCTTGGGCAATTCCTGCTGCCCGCCTTCCAGGGAGGCGGTGGCCGTTAACTTAGGTAATTTCTTCTTTTTCTTTTCGTCTTCCTCCGGCTGTATATCCGTTGAGTCTATGGGCTCTGGTGGCGGTTTTATAGTACTGTCTGTTTCCATAAACAACAGCATATTCACATCTGAAAGGTTGCCTTCTTTCAGCACCAGCGGCTCTTCCACAAATGCAATCTGCTCAGTGGGCTGATTATACTGCAGATCGCGGTCTTCTTCTTTTAACGCAAAGATCTTGTACGCACCAGGCGCAATATTTTTGAACCGGAAAGAGCCATCCCCCTTGGTTTTGGCGTAGTATACCGGTTTTTCCTTTGAAACAATAGAGTCTGTCAGGTCGCGATACAGCATCACGGCTACGTTACTATCAACTCTGCCATTTTCTGCATCTATGAGATGTCCGCTTACCTGCAAACTATCGAGGTAGTCGCCGGTGGATACCACATATTGGAAATCCTGGGTAATATTGCGTTCATTGATATCACGGATGGCATCCGCAAAGTTGAAAGTATAAGTGGTATTGGGTACCAGC
This sequence comes from Chitinophaga sp. 01L420, assembly GCF_056399985.1. Taxonomy (NCBI): domain Bacteria; kingdom Pseudomonadati; phylum Bacteroidota; class Chitinophagia; order Chitinophagales; family Chitinophagaceae; genus Chitinophaga; species Chitinophaga sp. 01L420. The sequence continues at coordinate 237,971 of NZ_JBFTSK010000002.1, read as the reverse complement.
GTATCCTTGATTTCAAGGGTAACGGTATGCAGTTTGGCCGTCACTATTGGTGGGCGTTTCAGCGTAGGCGACACAATCAGCTTGTCGTTTACATTATCCAGCTCCACATATTCATCAAATATGAATGCCACTTTTTTGCTGTGAAAGTGAAGGGTGGAATCGCGGGGCGTTACCTGTAGCAGTACCGGAGGAAGACTGTCCTTTGGCCCCCCGCTGGGTGGTACAATGTTGGCGCATCGCGTAAATGAAATGGAAACGATAATAAACATCAGCCAGAAAACCCAGCCCCTGATATATTGATTCATGTACCTGATCGGATTAAGTAGGCTACAAACTTACGAACTCATTTAAAGAATTACGAATTTGGTAATACCTTGCCCGCATATACCTGTTTTTTCGTTAATCTTATATATGGCCAGTATCTATCTATTGCAGCGCACACAGTTCATCCCGGCTACGCCAGAAGAGGTATGGAACTATTTTTCCACCCCCGGCAACCTGCCACATATTACCCCCGCCTATAYGCGCTTCACCGTTACATCGCCTCCTTATACGGGTCAGGTATATCCGGGGCAGGTGATTACTTACACCGTAGCTCCTATAGCAGGTATTCCCCTGGAGTGGATGACGGAAATTACCCATGTAGCGTATCTCGATTATTTTGTAGATGAACAAAGAGTTGGCCCCTACAGCATCTGGCATCATGAACACCATTTCCAGATAGTACCCGGTGGCGTTAATATGACAGACATTGTACATTACCGGCTCCCCTTTGGGTGGCTCGGAAAGCTCGCGCATGGCCTGTTTGTGAAAAAACAGCTGGCGTCTTTATTTACCTACAGGCACAAAGCCGTGGAGAAAATCTTTGGTCCGACTACTGCTGCTCAGTAATGGTTTTCGTTAAATTATCTCCGGTAAACAGTTTAAAGGTGCTTTTACCCGTTTTAGGCACAGCGCCCAGCCATAAAGGAACGGTAGCAGCCGAGCTTTTATCAGGATTGGCCGTTGCCACAAAGTGTAGTGTGGCGTTGTTATCTGCATTGTCTGAAGTAGCAGATTCCAGCTGTATCTGGGTGCCATAATAAGTAGGAGGCATGGTAGCGGCGATAACGATCGAGGTGCCAAAATCAGGCCTATCTATGGTATTGTTCATGGTTTTAGCCACCCCGAATAAGCTGTCAAAAGAGGCCTGGTTATCAATGATCCAGTAGGTAAGACTATCACTTACTTTAATAGTATTCTTCAGAAAATATCCTGATATCGGTTTTACCTCCAACTGGCTTTCGGTAGATGCCTGCACAGATAGCGCAGTGTCGGTATCATTATCAGTGGAGTCGGTATTCGTTTTCTTTCCGTTGTTCACGCAGGAAACGATGGCAAGTGTACAAACCGCAAGTACAAACAATTTGAAATGCATGGAGTATGTTTTTGATAAATAACGTTAATCGCCAATAATAGTTTTACGGGAGATGGGTATTAACAGGGTGATGTTACCCACTGAATGTTTCCCGGTGCCGCTCATCCACTCCGTACGCGTTTTCTGCGTATAGTTGATGCTCATGCGGTTAATCACAACGCCTATCCCATAATCCATGCCAATGGTCCAATGCCGCATGTGTGTTTGCTGACTGCCGGACAATTGTTCAAAGTTAGTATCCCGGGATCTGAAATACCGCCTTGCAGGAGGGCATTATAGGATCAGAATACCTTGAAGATGTCAAACGCATCTTTTTGTAGTTGTTCCCGGTGATCCGGATGGGCAATGTTGATAAGTGCCTGCGCGCGCTGTTTGAGGTTTTTCCCCATCAGGTGTGCAATACCATATTCGGTAACTACATAATGTACATGCGCCCTGGTAGTTACTACGCTGGCGCCGGGTTGCAGCCTGGATACAATACGGGAAATTCCTTTGGAGGTGGCAGCCGGAATGGCTATAATAGGCTTGCCATCCTGAGAAAGAGCGGCTCCCCGCATAAAATCCATTTGTCCGCCTACACCACTGTACTGTCTGAATCCAATAGAATCCGCACATACCTGTCCGAAGATATCTATTTCGATAGCACTATTGATAGCAGTCACCCTGGGGTTTTTGCGGATCGTAGTAGGGTTATTCACATATTCCACATCCATGAGCCGCATAATCAGATTAGTGTCCATAAAATCATATAACCGCTGGCTGCCAATGGCAAAGCYGGAAATCAGCAAACCGGGATGTACGGCTTTGTACTTGCCGGTGATCACGCCCCGTTCTACCAGGTCAATGATACCATCAGAAAACATTTCCGTATGAATACCGAGGTCTTTGTGATTGGACAGGCATTGCAGTACTGCGTTGGGAATACCGCCAATACCCATTTGCAGGGTCGCACGGTCATCTATCAGCGAGGCTACATGCCGGCCTATGGAGAGCTCTATATGACTGGGGGCATTAATTTTCTGTGCATAAATAGGGTAATCTACTTCAACGGCAGCATGTATCCTGGAAATATGGATTACACCATCGCCCAGCACCCGTGGCATCTGTGGATTTATCTCTGCAATAATAATCTTTGCCACATCCACGGCGGCCTTGCTCACATCGCAGGATACTCCCAGCGTGCAATACCCCTTTTTATCGGGAGGGGATACAGAAATGAGTGCTACATCAATTGGCTGCTCGCTGTTACGAAAGTAGCGGGGTATTTCACTGAGGAACATGGGTACATAATTCGCCCGTCCTTCATTTACTGCTTTGCGGATATTTTTACCAACAAAAAAAGCATCTATATGAAAAGCATGTGCATGCTCGGGTTCAGCATAAGGGGCCTCCCATTCGGTATGAATACTTACCAGTCGCACTTGTTTTAACTCATGACTGCGGGCGGTCATTGCATTTACCAACTCTCTGGGGGTAGCTGCTGCGGTGTGTATAAATACGGTGTGTCCGGACTGTATTAACTCTACGGCTGCTTTAATCGATGTGTAGGACATAGTGGGTGATTTTCTCCAAAATTATCGTGCAGCAAAAAAAATAACTATGAGCAAAGTCATGTCGTAAATTTAATTTTTAGTGACTGCTTATTGTCAACAAACAATCATCAGAAATTGTTGGACTTTCTCTTTGAAATAACGGTGATGGATATACTAAATTACAGACCCGCAGTGGCGGCAGATACGGCAGCTATCAGGGAGGTTTCCATGCAGAGCTACGGCCAGTTTGAATGTGTGCTGGCGCCGGAGCACTGGGAAAGAATGAAACATAGTATGAGTGATCAGGGGATGCTGGATGAGCTGATGAGTATTTCCACCACCTTTGTCTGTGATGCCGGCAATGAACTGGCGGGTGTGGTATTCCTGGTGCCATCTGGAAATCCAACACCTATTTACCCTGCCGACTGGGCCTATATCCGCCGTTTGGGCGTTCATCCCGGGTACCGGGGACATGGGATTGGCCGCAGGTTAACGGAAATGTGTATGGAGCAGGCGGGCATCAATGGTGAAAAAATCCTGGGGCTGCATACCAGTACCATGATGCCGGATGCCCGGCACCTTTATGGTAAACTTGGATTTACATTGATTCGCGAGTTGGAGCCTATTTTGGGACAACAATACTGGTTGTATAGCAAGGATTTACGACAATAGTTATCCATTTTAGCTCTATATGTTGATAAATTCATATTATCTGTTGTGACTTGTACATGCTTTAATTTTCTATATTAGCAATCTAAAACCTGGTACACAACTTCTTTGCGGCGTGATTTGGCACATATAAGTGAGCAAGTGCTCATTGAGCGATTAGTAATAGGGGATCCTGCGGCAAAAGAGTTGTTGTATGACCGCTACGCGGGAGCGCTTTATAGTATGGTGCTGCAGTTGGTACCAATAAGAGAGCGGGCGGATGATGTAATTGTAAGGGTATTTACCTGGGCCTTTCATCACATTGGAACGTTTCATTCATCGGGTTACAAGACCTTGTTTGCGTGGCTGATGCGTAAAACACGAGAGCTCGCCATTAAAGAAGCACTGCCGGAAACCGCATTAACCGGATCAGAGCTGATGAAACAGGAAGAAGGAGTATTACAACGTTTTTATTTAGTGCTGCCAGCCGACCAGCAGCAAGTGTTCCGGCTTAGTTATTTTAAAGGATTATCAATCACAACGATAGCTCGCTTACTGGCCCTGCCGGAAGAGCAAATAAATGACATCCTGGGAGATGCGATGAAATCTTTCAGACAATTCTTAAAAGATACTTGGAACTAAAATTTTACATAGAAAGCGGTATTATCGAGTCCTTTGTGCTGGGCCTCGCTTCTGAAGCAGAAGTAGAAGAGCTGCAACACATGAGAAAACTATATCCTGAACTGGATACAGAAGTGGAATTCGTTGAGCGCCGTTTGGAAAGGGCTGCGTTTGATGAGCCTGCTATGCCGCCTGCGGAAGTACGCGATCGCGTGCTGCAAAAAATCAGGTGGGAGCAAGGGCATGCTTATTCGGATCCTTCTTCCAACTATACTTTTATTAACATTCAACCAAAAGACGGGAGCCATATCACCGTTCACCGCTGGTGGAAGATATTCTTTATTATCTTCTTCATCATGTCCAAAGTATTTCTTTTCCTGGCTATCTTTTATTACCTCAAATACCGCATGTCGCAGGAACAACATGGCGACAATCTCCACCACCAAACCAAACAGGAACAAACACAAAATATAATAGCGTAATTTTTCGGCCGGAAAATCGTTATTAAAAATATTTTCTCAATTTGAGAATCCACCATGTTCGGATTTAACGTATCTATTGATATGGTATTTATTAATTATATTTTGCATTTGAGTCGTCTCGTAATCTCGTAGTTTGAACATCAGTAACTATGTAGAAAGTGGCATTATAGAGCGTTACCTGCTTGGCCTTACTTCTCCTGAACAGGAAGAGGAATTACTCCACCTGCGCCAGATTTATCCGCTATTGGAACTGGAAATAACAGCAGCAGAGCTTCGGTTCGAGGACAAGTTGCTGGAAGAAGGGGTAAATCCTCCAAATGAACTGCGGAATACTGTACTTCAGCGGGTCCGGCGGAGTAGTGGCCCAAAGGAACGAAGCTGGGGGAACTATAACAACCATGAGCATACGAATCCGGGCCCTACTTATATACAACTGGAACCTTTCTGGAACCGCCGCATATCAGTGAGCATGTGGTGGCGTTGCGCGTTTATTGCCCTTGTAGTGCTGACGATGGCGCTCGCCGCCAGTACCTGGCATTTCTATCATCGCGCCGAACAGCTGGAAGACGTGCTCATAAAGCTCAAAGTCCCGGTGGTAAACAATCCTGCACCAGCCGCCCATTAAAGGGCTCACTTTCATTTGGTACGTTTCTTGCAAATGCTGAACTTGCCGCCGTATTCGTGCTGTTATAAACCTTATTTGATAACTGCGTGTTGAATACTATGGCATTTAAACACACAAACTAATTTCCCATGAGAAAATTTTCATTTGCAGCATTACTGATGGCTATTGTGGCCGTTTTTGCATCTTCCTGCTCCCCAAAACAAGGTGTTACACAAGACATTAACAAAAGCGCGGTAAAGGGTAACTGGGTATTAACCGATATTAAATATGAAGGTATTCCTGACAACGCCAAAGTAACTGTATTTGATGAAGCGAATGCAAAATGCTTTATCGGTAGCCAGTGGGTACTTCCTGACAACTGGGCTGGTGGTTCTTACACACTCTCTTCTACAGATGGTGGTTGCAGCGCAGTAACACAAAATATTGCATGGACATTGACCAAATCAGGCGGTGTTACCATGTTCGGCTTCAAAAAGCTGTACAGCGGCGATAAAGCCAAAAATGTAACAACAGGCTACAGAGTGGAAGTGGTGAATGCTGGTAGTACGATGACCTGGAGAGCAAATGTAAACTTCGAAAGTAAGAGCGCAGCAATCATCTACACATTGCAACGCAAATAGTATAGGGCTGTTAGCCATTAGCTTTTAGCTTTTAGAAATGCAGCGGAACATTTAAGTATAGCAATATGCTTATTTGTTCCGCTGCATTTTTTTCTAAAAGCTAAAAGCTAATGGCTAACAGCTAAAAATAGTATATTTAGACAGCAATAATTAAGCACCAGAATTATGAGCACGCATTCCCAAATTCAATTCCTGGCACACGCCAGCTTCCAGATCACCACGCCCGAAGGACATGTTATTTTAATAGATCCCTGGTATACCAATAATCCGGCAATGCCAGCCGATCTGAAAATCCCGGAAAAGGTAGACCTGATATTGATTACACATGGGCATCGTGATCACCTGGATAGCAAAATAGTAGATATCATACGTACCAAATCTCCCAAGGTAATTGCCAATCCCATTGTACGCTTCTATTTACAGGAACAAGGCGTGCCGGATCACGTATTTGAACCGATGAACGCCGGTGGTACGGTCAGTATCCTGAATGTAAAAATAACAATGACCAATGCTTTTCATTTTGCGCATATCAATCTGCCGGATGGTAAGATCGGGTATCCTCATGCCAGCAACGGTTTCATTGTATGGATGAGTGATGATGTTTCTGTTTATTATTCCGGCGATACTTCTGTATTTGCCGACATGGAATTAATAGGCGAAATTTACGAGCCGGATATTGCTATTCTGCCTATTGGCGACCGTTTCACGATGGGGCCGTTGGAAGCAGCTTTCGCCATCCGGCTGTTGAAAGTAAAGCATGTGATTCCTTGTCACTATGGTACCATGCCTACACTAAGCGGCACCCCGGAAAAGCTGGCGGCTTTAACAGAAGATGTAAACCGATTGGAAATTCATGCGCTGAAGCCCGGAGAAATATTAGATACCAGTATCATAAAAACGCGATACCGATAGCGAAATGTAGAAGAATAGTTAAATCCCGATTCATGTTACCCCTAAGTACTGCGCGCTTATTTATATATCCATGCCGTTTGCCCCTGCTGACGGAAATATATCTGCGGCACCCTCATGCCCGCGAAGTATTGGAGGCTGGCATACCGGAAGAATGGCCACAGGAGGATCTGAAAGAACAATTACCTCACTTTATAGAGCTGCTGCAACATGATCCCAAATCATTTCCCTGGATGTTATGGATTATTGTATCCAAAGACGAGAAAGTAGTGATAGGAGATGCCGGCTTTAAAGGACGCCCTGATAAAAATGGTGTAGTGGAAATTGGCTATACCATGTTGCCATCCCACCGGGGCCAGGGATATATGCAGGAAGCTGCCACTGCCCTGGTATCATGGGCATTCCGGCAGCCACATGTGAAAAAACTGATTGCCGAGTGCGATGTTACCAACGTTGCGTCTATGAAAGTTTTACAACACCTGGGCATGGAAGAAATAGCTTCTTCCGGAGAAATGCTGCATTGGCATTTGTTGAATAAATAGCGTAGATGCGTAGTCGTTATTCCGTCATATTTTGCTTCGCAAAACGGATAAAAAGCTGGCAAAGTTTGTCCTGAAGCCCCTGCAGATAAGTGAAATGCAGCTTCCGTACCAACTTAAAGTTTTTCACCGGTAAAATGGTAAATTCTCCCAGCTCCAGTTCGCGCTGTACTGCATGTAAGGATACAAAGGCAGCACAGGGCGAATGGTGCAGGTATGATTTGATACTTTCCGTACTGCCCATATACATGGCCACATTCAGGTCAGTGATCTTTAGTTTTAAGCGTTTCAGTTCTTCCGTAATCACTTCCAGGGTACCGGAACCATGTTCCCGCATCAACAGCGGAATAGTTTTCAGATCAGCCGCTGTCAATGGTTCCCCGGTGCCATACTGGTGTTTAACATTTCCTACCAGCACAATTTCATCTTTTGCAAACTCCACGTATTTCAGCAACGGATTTTTAGAACTACCTTCTATAATGCCCAGCTGTATTGTTTTTTCAAACAGGGCCTGTTCAATTTGCTCTGTATTACCATTAGTCAGGGATGTTTTTACATCCGGATAACGCTGGTTGAATTTAGCGAGCAGGGGTGGTATCAGGTATTGTGCAATAGTGGTGCTGGCACCTATTGGTAACAGCCCGCCCTGCATATGTTTTAGCTGATTTACATCATATTCGAGATTGCGGTAATCGGTGAAAATGATTTCTGCATGATGCATCACCAGCAAACCAGCACGGGTTAATTTTATTTTGTTGCCTATTCTTTCAAACATAGCCATCCCCAATTGCTGCTCCAGCTCATGTATATGCTTGGTAACAGCTGGTTGTGAAATGTATAACTCCTCTGCAGCTTTGGTGAAGCTAAGGCGTTTGGCTACGGTATGAAATACCCTGAGTCTGAAATCGAACATGCAATAAAAATACAAAATAACCTTACAACTCAGGCGGCGTAAAGCCAAAGTGTTTATAAATACCCTGTCCCTGTGGTCCCATCAGGAAGTCCATAAAAGCCTTTGCTGCTTCCGGATGTGGTGCACTTTTAAGGATACCTGCCCAATAGGAAGCCCGGATGTTTTCCTTTTCAGGTATCCTTACCAGGTCTACCGGGTGCCCAATCATTTGCTGATAATAAGCTTCTGTAAACCATACCGGGCCTGCATCTGCCTGTTTGTACAGGATGCGTAAAGGTGTTTCCCGGTGATGAATTTTTGTGAGATAGGTGCTACCTTTGGCTACCTTATCTTTCATAATGGTTTGTTGCAGCGTAGTGCCACCTGCTTTTACATAGGCTTCTTCTATACGCTTACCGATGCCTTCCCAGGCGGGATTGGGCATACTTACCCTTACGTCTTTGCGGGCCAGGTCAGAGAGACGGTTCACTTTTTTAGGATTGCCTTTTGGTACCATAATGGCCAGGGTATTGCCTGCATAATTTTTTACCAGGGAGAAGCTATCCTTTAGCTGATCTATGCGGCCTTTGCCCGCGGTATAGATGTCTGGTTGTATAGCAATACGTAGATTACCCAATACCAGCGATCCGCTGAGGATTTGCTGCGCCAGTATGCCAGGCGGCAATGTTTCTGCAAATACGCGCTTATACTGTGGATATGTCTTCTTAAAATCAGTGATCAGTGAATCGATGACCATAAACTGATTGCCTGCAAAAAAGATGACCAGTTGGGGATCGATAATGTCGCCGTATAAATCAGGTACGTTATCGATGCCGGGTACAGTAAAAGCCACACCCGCGGCTGGTGGCGTATTCCAGGGTGGGTCAAAGTGGTGATCCTGGGCATGTAGCGCCCCTGCCAATAGTAGGGTTACCATCAGCGTTGTTATAAAGTATTTCATGTTTTTCGTTTATGGGTGTACGTAAGACCAGCCTTCCGTTTGTTTGATAATTAATTCACCGTTACCGCTGGGAGTGTAACTGATGAAGGGAAACAAATCTTCTTTAGGGATATTTCTTTCCCGCAGGGTGTTTTCGCATTCTACCAGCAGCACGCCTTTGGCCTGCAGTTCCTGTAGCAATGATTCGTAAGGATGATCTTTTTTGAAGGCAGTAACGCCGCTGCCATGGGCTACCAGTTCAATGGTTACTTTGTTTTGCAGGCGTGGATCTTCCAGGGCGTTCTTAATGTTGCGCAGGGTATTACGGATTACTTTATCATCATCGCTGTTGAGCTGATAAATAGCCTTGTACTTCGTTTTACGCTGACTCATGGCATATTGGATGCCCAATATGCTAAAGAGGCAAAGCAGGATCATTACTTTCTTCATGGTTCTTCTATTGTTTAACGATTAATGTTGCATGGGTTTAAACGGTCCGTATTTATGTTGTTTCTCTGAGTGAGCATCTGCATAGGGTCCGAAAGGAAAGTCAATAGGTTTTTGTTTTATATCCTGCCAGTCGGCCGACTGATCTTTATGCGGCCTTGGCTGTGAATTAATGAATGCCGCCACGTCCCAGGACTCTTCATCGGTGAGGCGGGGATTATTATGATCTACGCCAAAGGGCATATTGTATTTCACGTAGCCGGCAAAGCTGGAAAGACGGAATAGTCCTGCACCATCATTATAGCTGTGCGGCCCCCATAGTGGCGGAAAGGTATAGGTGATGTCATCCGGCGTTTTTACCCCTTCTCCGTTGGCGCCGTGGCAGCTCTGGCATTGCTGCTGGTATACCTGTACACCTTTTTCCGGATCTGCCGGACGGGATAGGAAGGCGATTTTCTGGATGCCACTGCCATCCGGTTTTACCCGTGGCGTTACTTCACTGCCCAGCCATTCAATATAGGCTTTTATAGCCACCATCTCTTTGCTGTTGCTGTCTGGTGCGGTACCATTTAAACTACGCTCAAAACAGTCGCTGATGCGTTTATTAAGCGTTTCTGTACTGTTGGACCTTGCCCTGAACCTGGGGTAGGACGCGGCAGTAAAACTGTAGTTATTGCCGAATGGTTTTGTGCCGGCCTGCAAATGACAGTTCTGGCAGTTCATCCCGTTGGTGATGGATCGTACACTGCCTTTGGGGCCCAGGTATCGGGCCGTTTCACTTACCAGTGCTTGTCCGTAAAGAATAGCAGTCCCCTTTTCCCCGCTGGGAATGGTGGTAACGGCTGGTGGGCGCCATATGGGCGTTGCAGCTGCCAGCGCAGCGGGGGCCTTTGGAATGTCCGGATGAGTTAAATCGCGCGTGCAAAGCAACAATGTTTCAATACCGAGTAGCATCACTAACATTAACAGGCATGCAAAAGATCCGGATAGGATCCGCTTATAACGTTGAATCTTATTGGTTTCCATTAAAATTACAGGTTGGTGGATTACGATACAAAAGTAGGGCGCCACCATAGCGAAGTCAAATAACTAATAACTATTAATGATAACTATAAGTTATTGACAACAAGTGATTAAAAACGTAAGCACTCAAAATAGAGAAAATGTTTTTGAATGAAAAAGCAGGTGTTATCAGTGGTAAAATAGGAGTATGAATAAAGGAGGAGTTGCGTGTTAATAATAAAAAGAGGATGTATCATAAGATACATCCTCTCCGGGAAATTAATTATTTAGCTTCAGTTCAGATGATCAGCTTACGCTTTCTTCTTTCCTGCATTTTTGTTATTTGATTTGTAGCGCATGTCAGGTGTACCATCTTTTTTGGTAGGTCCTGCTGCAGCTGGAGCGGCAGTAGTTTTGTTTTCTTTAAAGCGTTTATCTGGTGTACCGTCTTTCTTTGTTTTAGCGGCGGTAGCTGCCGGAGCAGGCGCTGCTGCTGCAGGCGCTGGTGTTGCTGCTGCTTTCTTTTCTGCTTTCTCTGCTTTCTTTTCGGTTTTAGTTTTAGTGGCTTTTACTTCTTTTTTCGCGGTGGCAGGTGTTTGCGCCATTGTTACGGTTAAACCCATAAACATGGCCAACAATCCGGTGAGGAGCTTTTTCATATCAAATATGTTTTACGAAAATTTAAGCTTTTTTCTTCATTGCTGTATCCGCTACCAGCCATTTTAAGCAATATTTAATAATTAGTTTTTCTCCACCCACATGCCGTTTTCGCGGATGAGGTTAATCAGTTCATTCACGGCAACATCACTGTTCAGGCCGCGTTTCACGATTTCTTTACCCCGGTAAAGGGTGATTTTGCCTACACCGCTACCTACATAGCCAAAGTCGGCATCGGCCATTTCACCGGGACCATTCACGATACAGCCCATGATGGCAATTTTCACGCCTTTCAGGTGATGGGTTACTGCCCGGATTCTGGCAGTAGTTTCCTGTAAATCAAACAGGGTACGGCCACAGGAAGGACAGGAAATATATTCTGTTTTGGAAATACGGGTACGGGTAGCCTGTAAAATACCAAATGCTACGTTGTTCAAAGTGAGTAGTGCAGGGGTGTTATCCGCATTACTTAACCACAGCCCATCGCCGAAACCATCCAGGAGCAGTGCGCCGGCTTCGGTGGCATGGTGGATCAGGTGTTCATCTGCCGAAGGCCGATGACTGATACTATGGATGATAACAGGAACGTGGATATTTTTATCCAGCAGTAAAATGAACAGCCGTCTGATAGCGGCCATGGCATTGCTTCCAGTGGCAGTAGCAATCAGCACGGTGCTGGCGGAAACGGTGGCATTGGCCAGTTGCAGCAGTAATTGTTCGTGATCTTCTGTATCCAGGTGATTACAATCAAACTGTACAAAGTTGATATGGCCGGTTTCCTGCTGTTGGCAGGCGGCTACATAATGGCGGGCATCAAAATAAGGAACGAGCTCCTGTTTGTTGCTGAGACTTTGCCAGTATTCAGCATCTATCACTACCCGCAAAGTGCCGGGCAATCCGAAGGAAGGCAGCTGTTTGCCGGTGTAGATATAGTCTGCTGCTGCATCGCCGATATTCCATTTATCACTGGGCTCATCGTATTGGTAGCCGATGGCGGTGAGATCTGCCGGTTGCAGGTGTTCTTTTGCGCTGTAATCTGCTACTACTACAGGCACCTGTTTCTCCCCGATGTTTTCCACATGGGTAGTTTCGCGGCGCTGGTATGTAAAAGGAGAGTAGGGTACGGTGGTTACCGGTGGAATAGTCGTATAGTCGTTGCGGTTAGCATATCTCTTCACAATATCCTTACATACGGGAAGCTCAAATTCAGGGTCCTCTGTCAGGGATACGCGAATGGTATCACCTACGCCATCTTCCAGCAATGTACCGATACCGATAGCCGATTTAATACGGCCATCTTCGCCATCACCGGCTTCTGTTACGCCGAGGTGCAGTGGGTAGCAGTGGCCCAGTTCCTGCTGCATGGTTTGCACCAGCAGGCGGTAAGCCTGTACCATCACCTGTGGGTTACTGGCTTTCATGCTCAGTATAATATTGCGGTAGTCCAGGTTTTCTGCGATACGCAAAAACTCCATGGCACTTTCTACCATACCCATAGGAGTATCGCCGTAGCGGCTCATGATACGATCGCTCAGCGAGCCGTGGTTGGTACCGATGCGCATAGCAGTACCATATTCCTTACAGATTTTTACCAGGGGAGAAAAACGTTCGCGGATGCGGTCTATTTCTTCCAGGTATTCGCTGTCGGTATAATCTATCTGTTCAAATTTCTTCTTATCTACATAGTTCCCCGGGTTCACACGTACTTTTTCTACGATGCGTGCGRCTATTTCTGCTGCATTGGGGGTAAAGTGGATATCTGCTACCAAGGGAACGTTGTAGCCTTGTTTGCGTAGTTCGTTTTTGATCACGAGCAGGTTATCCGCTTCTTTTTTACTGGGAGCGGTAATACGCACCAGTTCTGCACCAGCTTCGATACAACGGATCGTTTGCGCTACTGTGGCGGCGGTGTCCATGGTATCGGTGGTGGTCATTGTTTGAATGCGGATCGGGTTAAAATTTCCGATAATAAGATCTCCCACCTTAACTTCCAGTGTGGCCAATCGCTTGTATTCTGTCAGAGAGTCGCAATAAAGTTGCATACGTTTGTTTTGTTTTCCTGCGGAAGCAAAGTTAACTAAACCTGCTTAGTAAAAGTCAAAAAAGAGGTCATATATGAGCTCACCTTAAAGCTACATTAAATTCCACGAACGGCGGTTGCAGGGCGACACAAATAGGGGATAAAGCCGTAAATTTGAGCCTTCATATGTTAGTTAATAAAAGCATTGATATACCTTATCAGCAGCTGCCATTTAAAGGTCAGTTTAATATCGCAGCACTGGGCATGTTCCGCAATGAACTGACAGACCAGCCTCACCGCCATGATCACTTTCAGATTATCTGGTTTACAAAGGGGAAAGGCAGGCACATGGTGGATTTCGTGTGGTATGATGTGGATGATAATATGATCTTTCTGCTCAGACCCGGACAGGTACATCAGTTGGACTGTGAGCGGGAAGGCTACTTCCTGTATTTTACAGAACAGTTTTATTTCACTAACAAACATGATAAAGAAACACTGTACGATTTTACGACGCTTTTCGATAACTGGCACGGATACGGGCCCATCCGGATCAGCGACAATGCCACTGCATCTTTGCAGGGATTGATTGAGCTGATGAGCAGAGAAAAAAACTTTGCCCCCAACTGCAGCCAGGGTATTGTGAAACATTACCTGAATGCCTTCTTATTACTGGCAGAAAGGGAAAAGAAACGCAATGCCACAGAAACCATGATGCCGCTTACCCACGATGCCCGGGTAGTACAGCTCCGGCGCCTGCTGGAGCAACACTACCATTGTGAACACCAGGTAGCTTTTTATGCCGCCGCCTTTGCCCTTACCCCAAAAAGACTGAACGAAATTACGAAAGACACCACCGGTCGCACTGTGACGGAATTATTGCACGACCGGATTGTGCTCGAATCCAAACGCAACCTGGCATTTAGTCATAAAAGTGTCAAGGAGATCTGCTATGAGCTTGGATTTGAAGACCCTGCCTACTTTAGCCGCTTTTTTAAAAATAATACGGGCATCTCTCCACAGGATTTCCGGGACATGATGTTCAAATAGTACAAGTCAATAGCTGAATTGTCCTAACACGCTCCACTCACCCGGGTTTATATTTGCATACTTATTTGCCAGCCCTTATCAACGGCTTTTTTTGGACGCTATAGATTAATATATGAACATCTGGAAACCGCTTTGCCTGCTGGTCATTACAGCAGGTTGCAGTTCGGCGGCTGTGATGGGTCAAACCCGCCCGCTCACCTTGCAGGAAGCACTACAAACAGGATTGAAAAATTATCAGTCCATCAAGGCAAAAGAAAACTATGCTAAAGCAGCTACAGAAAATATCAGTGCAGTAAAAAGAGAATACTTACCTGATCTGAATCTTTCCGCTCAAAACAGCTATGGTACCGTGAATGGGGAAAATGGCCCGATGTGGGGCTACAAAGGCTGGACCACCGGTGCTTCCGGACCGGCACTGCCTACGCAAAACTGGAATGCCGCTTTTGGCGGACTATATCTGGCTAACATCAGCTGGGATGTAGTGACATTTGGCCGTCAACACGCGAAAGTATTAGCCGCCAAAGAACAACTGAATACTAACCGCGCAGACCTGGACCAGGAAACATTTGAACAACAAATACGCATTGCCGGCGCCTATCTCAATCTGCTGGCAGCGCAACGTTTAAGAGGTTCCATGGAATCCAACCTGAAACGTGCACAGGACCTGCAACATATTATTGTATCCCGCGCGTTGAATGGCCTCAGTGCCGGGGTAGACAGCTCCATCGCCAACGCAGAAGTATCCAAAGCGAAACTGACCCTGGTGGATGCCGTGAATTATGAAAATGCTCAGAGTAACAAACTGGCGGAAATGATGGATGTACCGGCCCAGGACTTTAACCTGGACACCACTTTCGTTACCAAAATTCCCAATAAGCTGCTGGAAACAGTATCAGCACAGGATTCCGTGTCTTTGAAAGAACAACCACTGCTGAAATTATTCAGCTCCCGCGTTACCCTGAGTGAAGCCAATCAACAACTGATCAGCAAAAACGCCATGCCCCGCCTGTCATTTATGGGTGTGATGCAAACGCGCGGTTCCGGTTTTGACTACGACTATAGCGCGGCTAACCTGAGCCACTACAGCCAGGGATACTGGTCGGGCGTAAAACCACAGGTAGCTAATTACCTCGTAGGCCTCAACCTTTCCTGGACGGTAACAGATCTGTGGCGCACGCACTCGCAGGTAGCCCGTCAGCACTATACCACAGAAGGATTGAAGAATGAATATAATCAAACCTACAGCCGCCTGCAACATCAGCTGCAACTGTCGGAACAACAAATAGATAATGCAGTGAAGAAATACCGGGAAGCGCCCGTTGGCCTGAAAGCAGCCAGTGACGCATTTCTGCAGAAGAGCACCCTGTATGAAAACGGATTATCCAATATCGCAGACCTGGCCCAGGCCCTGTATAATATTAACCGGGCGGAAACAGACAGAGATATTGCCTACAACGGCGTATGGCAGGCAATACTCTATAAATCAGCTACAGTAGGGGATCTACAGCTGTTCCTTGGTCAGCTGTAACGATTAGCTATTAGCTTTTAGCAGTTAGCTTTTAGATTAGAGCGACTAGCTTCATAAGTTATCCGCTCTAATCTAAAAGCTAAAAGCTAACTGCTAACAGCTCCACAAAAACCTTCAATTTTTGAACGAACTCATATGAACCTGATTAGAATCGCATTACAAAAACCAATAGCCATCATCGTAGTTGTGATGGGCCTCTTGTTTTTTGGTATTAAATCTACGCGGGATATTAAGATAGATATCTTCCCAGACCTTAATCTGCCGGCTATTTACGTATCACAACCTTATGGTGGTATGTCGCCACAACAGATGGAAGGTTTTATTGCTACCAACTATCAAAATCTCTTCCTGTATGTAACAGGTGTAAAGGATATTGAAGCCAAAAATATTCAGGGCCTCACCATGATTAAGATCTCTTTTTATGAAGGGACCAACATGGCGCAAGCCGCGGCGGAAGTGACAGCCATGGCCAATCGTGCATTTTCCTCGATGCCGTCTGGTACGCAACCGCCTTTTATTATTCGCTTTGATGCGAGCACCCTGCCCATCGGGCAGCTGGCACTGAGCAGTCCTACCCGTTCCAATAACGAACTGCAGGATCTGGCCATGACCGTAGTACGACCCTCTTTTAGCCGTATTGCTGGTCTTACTTCACCTGCACCTTTTGGTGGTAACTCCCGCACCATCGTGATCCACGTAGATCCGGAACAGATGCGTAGTCACCATCTTACGGCAGACCAGGTAGTTGCCGCCATCAAAGATAATAACCAGATATCTCCGGCAGGTAACGTACGTATCGGCGATATCACCTATCTCACCCCCGCTAATACGGTGATCCGCACCGTAAAGGAATTTGAAAATATTCCGCTGGTAATGGGAGATGGCCCTACCGTGTTTGTGAGAGATGTAGCCAAAGTAGAAGATGCGGCAGATGTGACCAGCAGCTATGCAGTTATCAATGGTAAGCGTTCTGTTTATCTGCCCATCATTAAAACAGCAGATGCTTCTACCTGGACAGTGGTGAATAATTTAAAAGAAGCATTACCAAATATCCAGAAGTTATTACCGGAAGATGTAAAAATATCTTTTGTATTTGACCAGAGCGTATATGTAATCAATGCGGTGAAAAGTTTGATCAGCGAAGGAGTAATTGGTGCTGTATTGACAGCCCTGATGGTGTTGCTGTTCCTTGGAGATCGCCGTAGCGCTTATATTGTGATCATCACTATTCCGGTGTCTATCATCATCGGTGTGATGTTCCTGAAACTCTTCGGGCAAACCATCAATATTATGACACTGAGTGGACTGGCACTCGCAATCGGTATCCTGGTAGATGAGTCTACTGTTACCATTGAAAATATTCATCAGCACCTGGAGATGGGTAAGCCCAAAGCCCAGGCAGTATGGCATGCGTGTCAGGAAATTGCTTTCCCGAAATTATTGATCCTGCTATGTATACTCGCGGTATTTGCACCTTCCTTTACCATGACAGGTGTACCCCGTGCGATGTTTATGCCATTGTCGCTCGCCATCGGATTTTCCATGATTGCTTCTTACCTCCTGTCACAAACACTGGTGCCTATCCTGGCGAACTGGATGTTGAAGGAAGAAAAATTTCAGCATCATGCCCGTCCACATGTACATAGCAACGATGCGCATAAAACAGCCGGCTACATAGAAACAGAGATAGCAGATGAAAAGCAACACACGAAAACTATTTCAGGCTTCGACCGGTTTAAGCTTCGCTTTATCGGATGGCTGGAAACATTACTAAAAAGACGGAAACTAGTCATAGGTGCGTACTTCCTGGGTGTTCTCGGAATAGTAGCCCTTTGCATAAGTATTATAGGCCGCGATATTTTACCTAAACTGAATAACGGACAATTCCAGTTGCGCCTGAAAGAGCCAACAGGAACCCGCCTGGAACGGACGGAAACCATGCTTATTAAATCAACGGAGATTCTGAAGGAGATGGTCGGTGCTAAAAACATCGACATCACCTCCTCCTTTATCGGTACACATCCCTCGTCCTATTCTACCAATCCCATTTACCTGTTCATGGCGACTCCTAACGAGGCGGTACTACAGGTAAATCTGAAAGAGGATTACAAGGTGAATATGGACGAGTTTAAGGAGAAACTCCGTAAGCGTATCCACGAACAAATGCCGGAAGTGAAGATGAGCTTTGAGCCCATTGACCTGACCGACAAGGTAATGAGCCAGGGGGCGGCTACGCCGATTGAGATTGCGGTGATGGGCAAAAACCTGAAAGAAAGCGTACCATTTGCGAAGAAGGTAATGGAAGAGATGAAAAAGATCCCTTACCTGCGTGATATACAGATTAATCAACCCATGGATTATCCGGCTATCCGTATTAACATCGACCGGGAAAGGGCCGGGCAGCTGGGCGTAAGCGTAACAGACATCGCCAAATCGCTGACAGCATCTACTTCTTCCAGCCGCTTTACGGAAAAGAATAACTGGCTGGATGAGCGAAATGCCACCTCTTATTTTGTACAGATATCTGTACCGGAAAATGAAATGAGCAGTATCAATGATATGGCGGCTATCCCGGTGAGTAAAGATAAGTCCCGCCCTTCATTGGGAGATGTGGCTACGCTGACACCGGATACCATTGTAGGAGAATATGATCGTATCGGAGCTGTAAGAATTGTGTCTATCGGCGCTAATATTTATAAGAAAGATCTGGGCAACGCTTCTGCGGCAGTAGCGGCCGCTATTAAGCGTGCTGGCGAGCCACCACGGGGTATTACCGTAGAAAAGCGTGGCTTGATGAATTTGTTGGGAGACACGCTGGATAGCTTACAATCCGGTCTGGCGGTTGCTATTGTGGTGATCCTGTTATTGCTGGCGGCCAACTTCCAGTCGTTCAAAGTGGCGCTGGTGGTTATTTCTACTATCCCTGCGGTATTGGCGGGTTCGCTGATCATGTTGCTGATCACTGGGTCTACCCTTAATCTGCAGTCTTACATGGGTATTATCATGTCGGTGGGGGTATCGGTGGCCAATGCCATTCTGCTGATTACGAATGCTGAGAAGTTGCGGCTGGAAAATCATGATGCCCGCAGATCTGCGCTGGAAGGTACTTCTATTCGTTTGCGTCCTATCCTGATGACCAGTATCGCCATGGTGGCTGGTATGATACCAATGGCTTCCGGTTTGGGTGAAGCGGGAGATCAAACGGCTCCATTGGGTCGCGCTGTAATTGGCGGATTGATCGCCAGTACGTTTGCCTCCCTGTTTATTCTGCCGTTGATTTTCTCCTGGGTACAACAGAAAACTACCGTGAAATCGGTGTCGCTGGATCCGGAAGATGAAAACAGCCAGTATTATGTTCCAGGCGCGGAACGTGTTTAACAGCGCCTTTTTTAAGTATAACTATAATGACTAAACGACATACCAATATCATGAATATAAATACATACAGCCTGTCGTATCGGGTCATGACGGCTGCTGCGTTGTTACCAATAGGGCTGTTTTTTGCTTCCTGCCATAGTTCCCTGGCAGATGATGAAAATACTTCGGAGAATCAAAGTGTACAGGTGAAAATTATTCACCTGCAGAAAAGCCAGCTGGATGCGTCTCTCAGGCTACCGGGAGAAATAAAGCCTTTCCAGTTTGCCGACCTGTATGCAAAGGTGAATAGCTATGTGAAAAATGTGAATGTAGATCTGGGAAGCCAGGTACTCGCCGGCCAGGTGCTGGCAACACTGGACGCACCTGAAATGAATACACAATTGCTGGAAGCGCAGTCACGCCTCCACACCAAAGAAGCGATGTTCCGTGCCAGCCGCGCTACTTACGAGCGTTTGCTGAAAACAAGTAAAGTGCCCGGTACYATTTCTCCCAACGACCTGGATATGGCTTTTGAGAAAATGAGTGCTGACAGCGCAGAGTTATTATCTTCCCGGTCTTCCTATCATGAAGTGCAACAGATGCTGGGCTATCTCGTGATCCGGGCACCTTTCAGCGGCGTTATCAGTCAGCGTAACGTACATCCGGGTACCTATGTAGGTCCGGCAGGGAAAGGTTCTGACAGGCCGTTGTTTCGCCTGGAAGAACAGCAGAAACTGCGTTTGTCCGTTGCCGTACCTGAAATATATACAGACGAAGCCGCCCATGCGGGAGATGTTCGTTTCACCGTGAAATCGTTACCGGGAGATACTTTTACCGCCAAAGTAAATCGTATTGCCGGTAGCCTGGATGTAAAGCTCCGCTCAGAAATACTGGAGATGGATGTGGCCAACAAAAACGCCAAACTACTGCCCGGCATGTATGCAGAAGTACAAATGCCCATGCCCGGTAAGAAAGATGTGTACATAGTGCCGAAATCGGCGATCATCACTAATTCAGAGAAAGTATTTGTGATCAAATCCGTAAACAACAAAGCGGTGTGGATACCAGTGAAGTGTGGCAATGAATCTAACGGACAGGTAGAAGTCTTTGGTGATTTATCAGACAATGATCAGCTGGTACAAAACGGTAGCGATGAAATAAAGGAAGGAACAGCCTTACAGGCAGTTGCAAAATAATGTGTGTTTAAAGGAGGAAGTAATTTGCGGAATTAAGAATCGAACTGGCTAAGGAATCAGATAAAAGGTTAAATGAATCGAGTGATGAAGAATCAATTAATCGGCCTATATACAGTAGTGTGAAAAAAGAACAGAAGCAGGCAAATTACTTCGCGATGAATGGGCATTACAGCGCTTCCGTAAAGGGGGCGCTGTTGCTTTAAAACACGAAAGAGAATTGTTGCCATCGTGTAACAATTGTAGGTTTAGGTAAAACGGCCGGAATACTCTTGTTCCGGTTTTTTTATGCCCGGTCTACAATACCTTCAATGGATATGGGGCTTTTGTTTTTCCTTTCGCAATAGCCTGTAGCTTATGTTTCAACAATGTTTTACGTAATGGAGAAAGATAATCCAGGTATAGTTTTCCATTTAAGTGATCATATTCATGTTGAATAGCCCTGGCAATATTCCCACTGAAAGCACGGGTATGTGAAATGAAATGTTCGTCCTGATACTGCAGCGTAATGTCCGCTGCGCGTGCAACTTCTTCCCAGATACCAGGTATACTCAAACAACCTTCGGTATCCAGTATGGTTTCGTTACTATAACTCAATATGCGTGGATTAATAAAAGTGTCGTTGAATGTTTCTATGGAAATAAGAAAAATCCGGTAAGGTTTATTTACCTGAGGTGCAGCCAAACCAGCTCCTTTAGCATGTTCCAGGGTATCCCACATGTTTTTTATCAGCTCATTGATCCCGGCTGTTGCTGCGGTTATTTCCTGGCAGGGCTGTCTTAAAATAGCTGCTCCATAAGCAATGATAGGTAGTATCATATTTTTTTGCAAAGAAAGGAGGAATTGTTGCGCAGGGATAGTAAATTTTAGACACTTGTGGAAGGGGATAATAAATTTAGCTGTAATTTTAAATAACCATGCCGGTAGATATTCTTGCACATATTATTTGTCATCACGCATCAGCTGGGGTAAAAGTGTTGCAGCCCGCCGCGGCGCTGTTGCATGCAGTTGAATGTTATTGTTGGTATACTCCCCTGCATAACAGGAAAGTATGGGCTGCCATAGATGGCCAGCCTGCATTGGTATTTTTATTGAATACCGGTAGCGTAAAATTTACCGGTCAGTATGAAAAAGTAATCAGTGACGGATGCTTTTGCAATGGTACCCTTGAAAATACTTATCTCGGGGAGATGCCCACCGGGACGCAGTTGCTGGTAGTTAAGTTTACGGCAGATGGCTGGGCATACCTGAAGCCATTACTGTCGCGGTCAGTGAAGGTATCATCACCCATCATGGAGCTTCCTACCACCTTACTTCCGCTGTTAACGGCCATACGACAATCCACTTTTCCGCAGGAGCAGGCGATGCTGTTAAATGCGTTCCTGATGCAACAGCTGCCGGATGATATTACCGGCAACTTTCTTTTGCAAACAGCAGCGAATATTATCAGGGCGTCTCAGGGCAGAATTATGGTATCCGATATATGTACATCACTAAAAGTAAATTACAAATGGCTGGAGCGGAGTTTTCGTATATCTACCGGTGTTACACCGAAACATTATATCAGCAATATCCGTTTCCTTCATGCCTGGTCTGACGTACAACAGGCTGCGCAGCCACTCACAGGCATCGCGCTGGATAACGGGTATTATGATCAGAATCACTTTATAAAAGCTTATAAGAAGTATACCGGTACATTACCCTCTGCCGCTAAATAAAACATCCAAAAGCAAGTGGACTTACTTTTGGACGTTAATGTATAATGAGGGATGAAATGCTTACCAGTCTTTCTCGTTAGACACCGGTTGACCCTTCACTTTCTTCGCTTTATCCTGTAATTTCTTTTCTTCCTGTGATAATGCCTGCAGTAAACGTTCTGCTTCCTGCTTGCTCATTTTGCTGGGCTGTGGCTCTGGTTTCTGTTGATCTTCTTTGTCTTTGCCCTGATCTTTATCTTTATTCTGCTGGTCCTTGTTCTGGTCTTTATTTTTGTCTTTGTCTTTATTCTGTTGGTCTTTGTTCTGATCTTTGTTTTTATCCTTGTCTTTGTTCTTGTCGTTCTTATTCTTGTCTTTGTTTTTATCCTTATTATCTTTCTTGTCGTCACCACCACCGCCTTGTTGTTGCTTTTTCAGCATTGCCTGTGCATAAGCGAGGTTATAGCGGGCATCTTCGTCGGAAGGATTTATTTTCAGGGCTTGTTTGTAGGATTTGATACTTTCTTCCCACTTTTTATCTTCCATAAAGGTGTTGCCGATGTTATAGTCTGCATCCGATTTTATGCCTGGTTTATCGCCCAGTTTCAGGGTGTTGGCATATTGTTTACGGGCATCATCGTAACGTTTCTGCTGATACAGGGAATTCCCCAGGTTATAATTACCGATCGCAGATTGGGCATTTTGTTCCAGTGCTTTTTTGTAATTGGCTTCAGCATCGGTGAATTGTTGTTTTTTATACAACTCGTTGCCTTTGCGGATATACTGATTGGTGCCGTTTTGAGCAAACAGGCTGGCACCGGAGAGCAGCGCTACCGTGGTAATAAAACAATATTTTATAAAAATGATTTTCATGAGCCGTTGTATTAAGCTGCGGGTGTTTCTGCCGTACGTTTGAAACGTACTTCAGGGATAAAAAATTCAATCAGCAGCAATGCCAGGCATATGCCCAGGAAATATTGAAAATAACTATTGTAATCTGTGAATACATTTTCGCCAAACTCTTTCTGTTCCATGCTGTCTATTTTATTCACCAGCGTATTCACCACATCGTCTGTATTATTGTCCAGGTGCTGATAAATACCTTTACCGGCAGCAGCAATAGATCTGAGTTCGTTTTCATTCAGCTTGGAGATAACGGTATTTCCTTCCCGGTCTTTTTTATAACCACCTGTTTCAGGGTCGGGGAGGGGAGAACCAGATACTGAGCCAATGCCGATGGTATTAGTCACCGCGCCGTTTTCGAAGGCGGCTTTAGTCCGTTGTATTGCTGTTTCGTCATGATCTTCCCCATCGGAGATAATGATCAGGGCTTTATGTTTACGTTCTTTTTTATTGAAAGCATCATCTGATACCTGTATGGCTTGTCCGATAGCAGTACCCTGTGAAGGTATCATATCCGGAGATACGGTGCTGAGATACATTTTGGCAGCGGAATAATCTACTGTCAGCGGCATTTGCAGATAGGCATTGCCGGCAAATACCACCAGGCCTACACGGTCGTTGTCCAGCTTATCCATCAATTTGCTGATCAGTTGGCGTGCACGGGTAAGGCGATCTGGCTGTACATCGGTGGCCAGCATACTTTTACTTACGTCCAGCGCAATCATTACATCCACCCCTTTGCGGGTAATCTTTTCCATGCGGCTACCCTTCTGGAGGTTAGCAAGGCCCACCACACCAAAAAAGAAGGCCAGGAAAATAAGCAGGAACTTTAATACAAACAGTTTGCGGGAATAACCGGTAAAAAGCTTTTCTACCAGTGCCTGGTCTCCAATACGGCGTATAGAACGGCGTTTCCACCAGGATACACCCAGGAAGGCCACCTGTAAGACTAACAGGAGCACCAATGCCCATAAATATTCACTATGCTGAAATCGTAACATATTCGATTTTAAGATATCCGTTACCGGTAGTAAACCAGGTAAGATATCAAAAATAATTTTTTTGTCACGTATTGCAAGCCGTTGAGGTGGGGTTTTATCGTTTTTTTAACGATCACTTGTTATTGGAGTGCACTTTTGCAGGGTTGGGTGCGCCTTAAACATAGGAGGAGCCAGTTTCAAAGCAGGCTATGACCTGCCTATTACCTGCCGATGACCTGCCTTTGAGGTGGACTTGATGCGGAGGAAAGGTGGACTTGATGTGGACTTGAGATTTATCCAATGATGGGAAGATGAGTCCTGGTAGGGCATTTGCTCATCTTTCCATCGCCGGATGACAAAAATTACATTTCGCCTTTGAAATAGCCGGCATCCGTGAGGATATTGCGGAGTATTTCCATGCGAACTTTAGGAATATCGATGTTGGGGTCCTCTGTTTCAATATTCAGTACAAAGAAGCAGGGGTGCCTGTTTTCTTCAATCCAGCCTACGATCCAGCCTATTTTCTTAGCCTCATTATTGCCCAATCCTGTTTTGTAAGACAGTTCATATTTTGGCGTTTTTTCCATGAGCATCACCTCACGTACGGTTTTCATGGTTGTTTTGGAAAAAGGCAACTGATCAAAATACAGTTTCTTCACAAAGCCTAATTCCTCATCCGGTGATATCTGCAGGGAGTTATCCAGCCAGAAAGTATCTAAACGGCTGATTTTCATGTTGCCATATTTGATAGAATCCAGCCATAGTTGCATGGTAGGTTGACCGATACGACGGGCTACTTCCTGGAAATAAGGTACAGCCGACTGTTTAAATGCCTGTGCCATGCTGAGGTCCTGATTCCATGCAGGGATCTGACGGGTAACACCATCCCAGGGAATGACCATGCTGGTGTCTTTAATGACCCCGGTATGTAATCCTACCAGGGCATTGAATATTTTGAAGGTTGATGCCGGCAGAAAACGTTTTTTAGCCCTTTCCAGGTTGTAGACTTTAAATTCGCCCTGGCTGTTATTGAACAACATAAAAGTGCCTTCTACTTTGTATTGGGCAAAATATTTTTCCCAGCTATTCTCTTCTTTTACATTATTCGGTGCGCAGGCAGCAAGGGACAAACCTATCGCCAATAACATCCAGCCAAATCGTTTCATCAGCATAAAGATTAAATTATAAGGGGCAAAAGTAGCCAAAAGAGCGTAAAGCAAAAAGCAGTAGAGGCAAATGACAACCGGGGATAAGCGCCTGTTGTCATTTGCCTCTACTGCTTTTTGCTGTATTATTTATTTAATAACACCCAGTTCCTTGCCCACTTTGGTAAAGGCGGCAATGGCCCTGTCGAGATGTGCCTGTTCGTGACCGGCGCTCAGCTGTACGCGGATACGGGCCTGGCCTTTTGGTACTACCGGGAAGAAGAATCCAATGACGTAGATGCCTTCCTGCAGCAACTTATCTGCAAACTGTGCACTCAATACTGCATCATACAGCATTACCGGAACAATAGGGTGATCGCCGGGTTTAATATCGAAACCTGCTTCCGTCATTTTGGTACGGAAGTATTTGGTATTGTATTCCAGTTTATCGCGGAGCTCCGTTGTTTCGCTCAGCATGTCCAGTACGGCAATAGAAGCGCCTACGATGCTGGGAGCCACTGAGTTGGAGAACAGGTAAGGACGGCTGCGCTGACGCAGAATGTCAATTACCTCTTTAGGACCGCTGGTAAAACCACCGGAAGCACCACCCAGGGCTTTACCGAGGGTACCTGTGATGATATCTACACGGCCCATTACGCCACGGTATTCATGTGTACCACGGCCTGTTTTGCCGAGGAAGCCGGAAGAATGGCTTTCATCAGACATCACGATGGCATTGTATTTATCTGCCAGGTCACAGATTTTATCCAGCTGGGCAATGGTACCGTCCATACTGAATGAACCGTCTGTAACAATGATGCGGCTACGGCAGTCTTTAGCCTCCTGCAGCTTCGCTTCCAGGTCGGCCATATTGTTATGCTCATAGCGGAAACGCTGGGCTTTGCACAAACGTACCCCGTCAATGATAGAAGCGTGGTTCAACGCATCAGAGATAATAGCATCCTGCTCATTGAATAATGGCTCAAATACGCCACCATTGGCGTCAAATGCCGCTACATATAAAATAGTATCTTCTGTACCCAGGAATTTGGAGATTTTTTCCTCCAGCTCCCGGTGAATATCCTGTGTGCCGCAAATAAAGCGGACACTGCTCATTCCATATCCATGCGTATCAATAGCATCTTTGGCAGCCTTCACTACGGCCGGGTGAGAAGATAACCCGAGGTAGTTATTGGCACAAAAATTAAGTACTGTATTGCCTCCAACCTGTATTTCAGCCCCCTGCTCAGATGTAATAATGCGCTCTCTTTTGTACAAGCCGGCTTTGTTGATATCGCCGAGTTCTTCCCGTAAACGGGTTATAAACTTTTCATTCATAAAAATTGCAATATTTAAATTCGATGTACCAAAGTTATGGCAATAAATGTATTACGATTATTCATCGTCCGCATGACTAAGGACCGGATATGCAAAAAGTTTGACCCAGGTGTAACATTTACCCGTTGCACTCCGTCATAGTACTATCATGATCATAAATGCCATGAAGTGAAAAACTGAGCTGTCAGCCTTTAAGTGAGAAATGCTAAAAGAGTATACTGAATAAAGGATTGATGATCAGTTTGAAAGGAACTGTTACTACAACTGTGCGGGAGGTTTTACAGGCTTTAGAGCTGGTGTGGGTAACAAGGATGGATGTTGTCAATGATGGGTATTAAAGTTTTTGTCGGAACTTAGCACTAAAATCCCGCACCACCGGAATGACGGAAAAGGAGTACAATAAATGCGTGGATCTGTATTCGGACAATTTATTCCGCTTTATCGTTAAAAATCTGGAGCATGCGGAAGATGCCAGAGACGTAGTACAGAATTCATTCGAAATATTGTGGAAGCACTGTCAGGATGTGCCTTTTGAAAAGGCTAAGTCATACCTGTTCACAGTCGGCTACCACAATATGATAGATCATGTGCGTAAGGTAAAGCGGATCACATTGGTTGACCAGTTCAAAGACGAAGAGAAAGTTTCGGATCATAAGATACATAACGCGAAAGAGGTGATTGAAAAAGCGCTATCCAAACTCAGTGAGGTACAGCGTTCCCTGGTACTGCTAAAGGATTATGAGGGATATTCTTATGAAGAAATAGGAGAGATGATGAACCTGAACCCTTCCCAGGTAAAAGTTTATCTGCACCGGGCCAGGATACATCTGAAGAATTACCTGGTGAAGATGGAGAATGTTATATAATTTTTTTATAATTACTAAAGCATTAATAATAAAATAGATTTTTGTCAATAGAGATTAACATATCAAACTACGAGTCCTATCTCCTCAGCTACATTGATGGTGAGCTGAATGAGGCAGAACAGGCGGCGCTGGAGCTTTTCCTGCAAAAACATCCCCAATTCAAACAGGAACTGGAGCTGCTGGAAGGTGTACGCGTAGTACCGGATGAAACAATCGTATTTGATAATAAAGCGGCCTTATACAGAACCTCATCAGTGGATACCATTGATTATGAGGAGTTAATGCTGAGTTATATTGATGGGGAACTTACTTCTGAAGAAGAACAAACCTTACAGGTGTACCTGGCTCAGCGGCCGGCTGCCCAAAAGGAACTGTCTCTCCTGCAGGCAACAAAATTAACACCGGATACCAACCTGGTATTTGGAGATAAAGCATCCTTATACAGAAGTAAGAAACACCGGGTTGCTCCGATGTATCGTCGTATAGGATGGGGAGTAGCGGCTGCCGCTGTAATGGCCGGCCTTATTATCTGGCTGTTACCGGCAGATAATCATTCCCAACGTCCGCCAGCATTCGCTGTTAATACGCCTGGTGCCGTTACTGCACCAAAAGTAACACCCGCGCCGGCCCCTGCAACTGCAGTACCTGAAGTTGCCCCTGCGCCGGTAGCCATACCAGCTGCTGCAAGCCCGCGGAACGATCAACCGCTGTTGGCAAAAAGTAATAAAACGGCTACCACCCGCGAAAAGAAACCGGTAACCACTGCAGCAACTCCGGTTAAAACAGCCGATCTGGCCGCCGCCAATACCACTGCTCCCAAAGGAGATGCACCAGTAATGTCGCAATTGCCACCTCAGCGTAATTCAATGGATGAAGTGGTGGAACAACATCTGCAACAGGCGGATAATGCACATATCGCCGCTGTAAAACCAGAAGCCAATAAAGAAACGGTTATGGCATCAACTGCCACCGTCAGCAATAATAAGGTAGCCCCTGTAACCGCCCAACCGGGCATTCAGGGAGAACTGATCATGTCCGTAAGCGGTAGTGACAGCAAAATCCTTGATAAAGTAACCAACGTAGCTAAGTTTTTTTCCCGCAAAAGGAATAAATAATAAATCATGGTGATAGCATATGAAGCATAAAATTTTACTCATTTTGTTACTGGTATTATGTGGCGAATGGGCTCATGCGCAAAAGGCGGATACAAAGAATGCTCCAGCCACTCCAGATACTATACAGATCAAAGGACTGATCATTATCAGCTACCTTCGCCCCCAGGGACGCAAGCGAGCCATTAACACCATCAGAATTCAAGCTAATCACCGGGAAATCAATCAATTTTAATATATGGATATTTGAGCAGCGACTTAATATAACAAAACACAAACTTAACTTGTTATATGCTTTAGGATTAGAGATGAATAACTATAGGTATGCCCGGAGCATCACATATTTGCCAGGGTATCCTACACAAATAATCAGAGATTCCGTAGAGTTTTCAAAGAATAAGCTATTTGCCGAATACATATCAGTGCCGGTAATGCTTAACTTTAATTCTAACCCCGCCCGCCCGAGTCGTGCATTCCAGGCGAGCATTGGTGTCTCCGGTGGTTATCTCCTTAAATCCAGAACAAAGCAAGTAAGTGAAGAGAGAGGTAAAGTGAGAAAAACTGATGACTTTAATCTGAATAAATGGCGTTTTGGGCTAACCAGTGAATTGGGCTACGGTCCTGTGAAGTTGTATGCAAATTTTGCCCTGACGGCATTACATGATTACGGGTTACAGCAATATCCCTTTTCAATCGGTATCCGGTTGAATGGGTTCTAAGTTTATTAGCTAGCCAGTCCTAAATTGTGTTTATGCGTTCTTTTGTTGCTCTGATGACATGTATTGGTTGTATTGCATGGATTCACTCCTGTGAAAAGCGTTTGTTAGGCGTTCGGATCGAGAAAAATAGTCTAACTCCCAATCATCAGCTACAGCAGCTGCCTGTGGCCATATTACCCGATAATATCCCGGCGCACTATATTTCACAGATAACGAGTGTCCCGATGTCTGCACCGGTGGTACGCCCCAGAAATAAGGCCCGGACAAAAAAGCAAACGGGTACTGCCAATAAAACAACCGACTCGCTGCTGTTTAACCTGGCAGTGGTAAAGGGACAATACTCGATATATAATAATTCCATTCCCTGATCAAATTACCCGTCTTGTTAAGATTACTACCGGTTGGACAATCGGTTGTTATCCCTGTGCATCTACCGCTCATACAATTCTCCCCCTTTTTCCCCTTATTTATTTTCCACTTCCGGTATATTTGACAGAATAATTTCAAAAAACCAACTATTGTATGAGTCTTAAAAGAGTCGTATTACTATTCCTGTTTGCCTGCTCCCTGAAAACAGCAGGAGCTCAGGGGAAATACCAATGGAAGGAGGCTACTTCAGGCGGTTACACCTACAGGTATATCTCCAATGATCCCATGAAGGCACGTTTTTACACGCTGAAAAACGGTCTGACGGTTATCCTGAGTGTCAATAAAAAAGATCCCCGCATCCAGACACTGATAGGCACCCGCGCCGGCAGTGATAATGATCCCAAAGATCATACAGGTCTGGCCCACTACCTGGAGCACTTGCTCTTTAAAGGTACCCAGCAATATGGTTCCCTCGACTGGGCGAAGGAAAAACCATTGATAGATCAGGTCTCCGATTTGTATGATAAATACAACAAAACCGTTGATCCTGCTGCCCGTAAAGCCGTTTATCATGAAATAGACAGTGTTTCCGGCGTTGCCGCTAAATTCGCTATTGCCAATGAATACGACAAACTGATGTCCGGTATGGGCGCTCAGGGTACCAATGCCCACACCTGGGTAGAGGAAACGATCTACGAAGAAGATATTCCTTCCAGCGCGATCGATAAATACCTGACTGTTCAGGCAGAACGTTTCCGCGATCCTGTTTTCCGCCTGTTCCATACAGAACTGGAAGCAGTATACGAAGAAAAGAACCGTGGACTGGATAATGATGGCCGCAAAGTGTATGAAACAATGCTCGCTGCCCTGTTTCCTACTCACAACTACGGTCAGCAATCTACCATTGGTACCGTAGAACATCTTAAAAACCCAAACCTGAAAGCCATCCGCCAGTTCTACAACGAATACTATGTGCCTAATAACATGGCAGTGGTAATGGCAGGTGATTTTGATCCTGACTACGTGATCAAATCCATCGATGACAAATTCAGTTACATGAAAGCTAAGCCGGTAAAGGAATACAAGCCTGCTCCGGAAGCTCCGATCAAAGCACCTATCGTAAAAGAAGTTTTCGGTCCTGACGCAGAAAGCGTAGATATCGTTTTCAGAATGCCAGGTGCCCTCGATACCAAATCTAACCTGGTGTTGGGTGTAATGTCCGCTATCCTGGAAAATGGTAAAGCCGGTTTGCTGGATTTAAATATCAACAAACAACAGAAAGTACTGAATGCCAGTGCAGGTGTAATGGGACTGAAAGACTATTCCATTTTCTCCCTGAGCGGTAAAGCAAAACAAGGTCAGACTCTGGAAGAAGTGAAAGCACTGTTGCTGGGTCAACTCGCCATCCTGAAAAAAGGAGACTTTGATGAAACCCTGGTGAAAGCGATTGTTAACAATGCGAAACTGAGCGAATTACAAGGCCTGGAAAGTAATAACAACCGCGCTACCTCATTGATGGATGGCTTCATTAAAAGCAGAGGCCAGAACTGGGCTTATGATGTGGCTTATGTAGATGATATGGGCACGGTTACTAAAAAACAGCTCGTTGACTACGCCAACAAATACCTCAATGATAATTATGTGATTGTCTACAAACGTAAAGGTGAAGACAAAAACATCCAGAAAGTAGAAAAGCCTGTGATCACGCCGGTAGAAGTAAACAGAGAAGCACAATCTGCTTTCCTGCAGAAGATTGCCGCGATGCCTGCTACTCCAGTGAAACCACAATGGCTGGATTACGAAAAAGATATCCAGAAAACATCGCTGGGTAATACTGAAATGATGTACGTACAGAATAAAGACAATGGTCTTTTCCGCCTGTACTATCGTTTCGATATGGGTAGCTGGAATGATAAAAAACTCCCGCTGGCAGCACAATATCTGCAATTCCTGAGCACAGATAAATATACTTCTGAGCAGATCAGTAAAGAATTCTACAATATTGCCTGCAACTTCAGCGTAGCTGCTACCACTGAAAATACAACTATCACTATCAGTGGTTTACAGGAGAATTTTGATCAGGCAGTAACTTTGTTTGAACATGTAATCGCTAACTGCAAACCGAATGAAGAAGCACTGGCTGCTCTGAAAGGCCGCTTGCAGAAAGCCCGCGCAGATAACAAACTGAATAAGGGTGCGATCATGAAAGGCGTGGTAAACTACGCCATGTACGGTGCTAAAAATCCGTTCAACAACCAGTTAAGCCAGGCTGACCTGGATGGCATCACAGCTACCGAGTTGACCAACATTTTGCATGAACTGCCTACCTACAAACACAGCGTGATCTATTGGGGCCCTCAGTCACTGACTGCTGCCGCTGCCGATGTGAAAAAGCTGCACACCCTGCCTGCTTCCTTCAAAGTAGCATCACCCGCCGTGAAGTTTGTGAAAGATAACCAGCAGAAAAACCAGGTACTGTTTGCCGACTACGACATGGTACAAACAGAAGTAAACTGGTTGAGAAACTCAGAAGTATACGACCCTGCTAAAACCGGTCTGGTAACATTGTTCAATAGTTATTTTGGTGGCGGTATGGGATCTGTTGTATTCCAGACTATCCGTGAATCCAAAGCACTGGCTTATTCTACCTATGCGTTCTATGCACCTCCTGATAAAAAAGATGAGCGCTATTCAGTAGTTGCTTACGTAGGAAGCCAGGCAGATAAAATGAATGATGCGATTGTGGGTATGAACGAATTACTGAACGATGTTCCCCGTGCAGATAAATTGCTGGAAACTGCTAAGGAAGGCATGAAACAGGATATCGAAACAGAGCGTATCACCAATGACGGTATTATTTTCAGCTATCTGGCTGCGCAGAAACTGGGCTTAAGCACAGATATCCGCAAACAGGTGTATGAGTCTATTGATAAAATGAATTTTGACGAAGTGAAGAAGTTCCACGATCAATATCTTGCTCATAAACCATATACTTATTGCATTGTTGCCTCTGAAAAGAAGGTACCTGCAGACGAGTTGAAGAAATATGGAGAAGTAAAAAAACTTTCTCTGGACGAAATTTTCGGGTACTAATTATCGTATCTGAAAGTATATAAAAGGCGAAGGCACAGAGATTATTTCTTTGTGCCTTTGTTTTTATACCCTTCTGCCAAACAATAAATTCTTATCCCTACACGTTATTTGCATATTTATTACTCCCTATGAAGAAGTGCTGTCATTACTGGTTGGTAGCGATCCTGTTGCTGCTGCCACTTAGTGGATTTGTCAACGAATCTGATTTATATAGTGTACGGTTAAATGCTGCCAACATTGATCCGGATAAAGTTTTCCTGCTGATAGACAAGAGCGATTATCGTTTGTATGTATATGAAGATGTGACGTTGAGAAAAATCTACAAAGTGGTATTTGGTAACCGCGACCAAACAGACAAACAAGTTGAAGGTGATCGCAGGACGCCTGAAGGTACCTTCCATATTTTAAGTAAAAGAGTAGATAAGAGCTGGAGTCGGTTTATGCTGCTGGATTATCCCAATGAGGATTCCTGGCAGAAATTCCATCAACGGCAATCCGAAGGCATGGTATCTACTGAAGCCAGTATTGGTGGGGCTATCGGCATTCATGGAGTAGAATATAACTCTGGTATCCGGGATAATTATGTAGAAGGCAGAATTAACTGGACGCTGGGTTGTATCAGCATGAAAAATGCGGATGTGAATGAATTGTACGATGTCCTGAAAGTAGGCACACCGGTAGTGATACGCCGGTAAGATTTTTGTGGATAATTCAACAGGTGACTCCGGGTGGCAGCCAACCGTTGTAATTTAGCAACAGAACAGATACGGCATCTAGTGGCGCAGTTTTACTGCACCATGACTCAAATATAAAATCGGCGGGTCAGATCCTGTGAAGAGCGCGCTCCACTCGTATGGTGCGCGCTTTTTTATTGCAGGAAAGCGGTGACTTCCTTCATCCAAACAGCGGAGTCTTTCCCACAAAAGGACTGGTGGCCGGCGTTGGGGAAAATGTGCAGCTTTTTCTGCCGGGTACCTAAATTTGAAAATACGGCCTGCGTTTCGCCGGGCAAAACGCGGATGTCTTGCCGGCCGTAGAAATATAATACCGGCATATGTATTTGCCTGGCATAGCTTTCTGGCTGGTAGCCCGGTCCCCAGAAGCCTTGCTCTACACCCCCCCAGAAAGTAAGCAGCTGCGAAAGAGGGGAGGCGGGCAGGTGCACAGCGCGCATACGGCTTTTTACTGCATCTGTAAGTGATGCAAAAGGGCATTGAAGGATTACTTTTTGAGGGGTGAGGCCATACTCCGGCACCGCCTTTAAAATGGCAGCAGCGCCCATGCTCACGCCCCACAATACTATTGGCCGGTTACTCTTTTGCTGTACATAATCCCAGGCCAGCTTTACGTCTTCAGCTTCTTTAAATCCCACACTGCAGGTATACCCCTCACTATTGCCATGCGCCCGGAAATCGAGTAAGAAGGTGTTATAGCCCAGTTCCCGGAAGCGATTAGCTTCCGGAAAGAGAGAACCCTTGTTGCCATTATAACCATGAAACAGGATAACGGTGCCTTTAGGCGCTTTAACAGGTATCCACCAGCCTTCCAGCCGCAACCCTTTTTTTGTGTGCAGGAGCACTGTTTCAAAGGGGACAGCAGGGCGTGCTGTTGTTACCGACTTAGCAATGCTAACGCCAAACAGGATGGTGCGTATTTTTTCTCCGGTGCTCATTTGTTCCGGCAGCTTATTGCGGCGGCCTCCTGCATCGTAAAAATGCGTGAATTTCCAGGCATGGAATGCTGCAGTTATGTTGAGTAGCAGGAACAGGAAAAGACAGGTCCAGGCTGCCTTTTTGAGAAAACGTTTCATGCCGGGGGTATTCATTTATGACGAAGGGATGCAGAAATAAATTCCTGCATCCCTTGTCGAAAAATCTAAGAATAATTTACAGTTTGCCGACCTTGATTTCTTCTACCACTGATGGATCCAGCAGGGTAGAGATATCACCTAAATTATCCAGGTCGTTTTCAGCAATTTTGCGCAGGATGCGGCGCATGATTTTGCCGGAGCGGGTTTTAGGTAAACCGCTTACAATCTGGATTTTATCTGGTTTGGCAATAGGTCCGATGATACGGGCCACTGTTTGAGCAATATCTTTTTTAGTCAGTTCCAGATCATGTGTGAGTCTTTCCATGATCACGTAAGCATAAATGCCCTGACCTTTAATGTCGTGAGGATAGCCAACTACAGCGCTTTCCACTACGCCGGAGTGCATGTTGATGGCGTTTTCCACTTCCGCAGTACCAATACGGTGACCGCTTACATTGAGTACATCATCTACGCGGCCGGTGATTCTGTAGTAGCCGTCTTCATCTCTGAGACAGCCATCGCCGGTGAAGTAGAGATTTTCGTAAGTAGAAAAATAGGTTTTACGGAAACGGTCATGATCGCCGTAGGTGCTGCGCAGCATACCCGGCCATGGGAACTTAATACAGAGGTTACCGCTTACGCCGTTGCCCTGTAGTTCTTTACCATTTTCATCAACCAGTATAGGTTGTACACCTGGCAGTGGCAGGGTGGCATAACCTGGTTTTTCTTTGGTGATGCCAGCAATCGGAGTGATCATAATACCACCGGTTTCTGTTTGCCACCAGGTATCTACGATCGGGCACCTGCCTTTACCGATATTGTCTTTAAACCAATGCCATGCTTCCTCATTGATTGGTTCGCCTACGCTACCCAGTTTTTTGAGGGAGCTGAGATCTTTATGGTTAACGGGTCCCAGGCCGAAGCTCATCAGGCTGCGTATGGCAGTGGGAGCGGTATATAATATGTTTACCCTGAATTTATCTACAATTTCCCACAGTCTGCCTGCATCCGGATAGGTAGGCACCCCTTCAAACATGAGGGTGGTGGCGCCTGCGCTGAGCGGGCCATAGGCAATGTAGCTGTGTCCTGTGATCCAGCCAATATCGGCAGTACAGAAGTATACCTCGCCTGGCTGATACTGGAAGGTGTTTACGAAGGTGTAGTTGGCATATACCATGTAGCCGGCACAGGTGTGTACCACGCCTTTAGGTTTGCCGGTAGATCCGGAAGTATAGAGGATGAAGAGCAGATCTTCTGCATCCATTTCTTCAGCCGGGCAGGGCGGGTTGCCCATCGTTTCTACCTGTTTAATTTCATCTTCCCACCACAGGTCTCTGCCTTTCAGCATACTCACCGGAGTGCGGGTACGGGTACATACGATTACTTTTTTTACAGATGGGCAGGCCATCAGTGCATCGTCCATGACTGATTTCAATGGAATATCCTTTGCACCGCGGTAAGCGCCATCGCAGGTAATTACCAGGCTGCATTGCGCATCCTGTATCCTGTCTGCAATAGATTGGGCACTGAAGCCACCAAACACCACGGAGTGAACGGCACCTATACGGGCGCAGGCCAGTATAGAAATCGCCAGTTCAGGGATCATTCCCATGTATATACACACACGATCTCCTTTCTTAACGCCATTGTTCTTCAGCACATTCGCAAACTGGCAAACCTTATTGTATAAGTCGCGGTAAGTGATAATGCGATGGTGTTCTTCCGGATCATTAGGCTCCCAGATAATAGCGGGGGTATTGCCCAATGTTCCCAGGTGACGATCCAGACAGTTTTCTGTGATGTTCAGTTTAGCACCGGTAAACCATTTGATTTCCGGGTCTTTAAAATTCCAGTCCAATACCTTATCCCACTTGCGACGCCAGTAAAAATGGTCTGCAACGTTGGCCCAGAAACCTTCCGGGTCAATTACACTTTGTTGATAAGCCTGCTGATAATCTTCAATACTCTTGATCTGGTATGGGTACGACATAGCACCGTAATTGTTTATTGGTTAAGTACAAGCATTTTACTAACGGGGTTTAAATTTAAGAAAAACCAGATGGTTTAGTAGAAATAATCTAAAAATTCATGTTAAAAGCAGATTATTTTTCAACATATGATCGCAGGTATTTGTAAATATCCGCTTCTTTGGGATCAGCCGGGTTGCCTGCTTTCATGAAGCGTTTATAGTAGACGGTAGCCTGTTGTTTATTATTAAGATTCACTTCATAAATACGACCAATGCGGTACTGGTGCAGAGGTTGATGGAAAAGATAATATGCGGTATCAAGATTGGCTACTGCGGATTTGTATTGACGGAGGCCTTCATAATTGGCCGATTTACCGCTGTAATAGCTATCCATGCTTTTGGAGGTGGCGAGGTCAATGCAGAGTTGTAACAAATCATTGCTGGCAGTATAATTTTTTAGCTCTGTATATGCCATGGCTGCGTAATACATGATATTCTCTGATTGTGCGTTGCTGGCACGGAGGTATTCATATATGGCAATGCACTGCTGATATTGTTTAAGTGTGTACCAGGCGGCGGAGACGAAACTAAACGTATTGGGAGAAAGGATATGCATATTCATGAGCTGATTCCCCAGGGTAGTACAGCGCTTATAATCTTTCAGGAACCAGGCGGATCTTACGGCGGTCATAATCACCTGTGGCTGCAGGGAGTCTGATTGCAGGAAGGAGCGGAGAATGCTGTCTGCTGTTGTATAATGCTGTCTGTCTATCCATTCTTCGCCCAGGCGTGCTGTTACTTTAGGGTCAGCTTGATTGAGTACATATGCTTTTTGCAGCCATACAAATCCGGTATCCGGCTGCTGTGCGGCAAAACAGGCAAAGCTGAGCTGTTTATAAGCATTGGCGTTGGTGGGTTGCAGGCGGATGATTGCCTGGTAATGAAGAATAGCAGGTAGCGGACTTTCCATTTGCATCCATATACTGGCAAGATATTGATGGGCCACCACATTGTTACTATCCAGTTGCAGTACTTTCTCATACTTTCTGACGGCATCCTTTGTTTTGCCTGACAGGTAATAAGTATAGGCCAGCAATGATAATTGGGGAATATCGTTTTCATCTACCCTTGGCTGTAAGTAGCTGATGGCGCTTTCATACTGCTGGTTCTGCAGGTATTCCATCAGTTGGGTACGATCTATAGATTGCTGGGCCAATGCAGATTGAAGGGTAATGGTCAGGATGATGATTGCAAGGGAGCGGGTTAAGAGTTGATGCATAATAAGGCGTTTTATAACCTTAAAACTAAGAATTTAGTTTTAAAAAGAAAAACTTAGTTGATTGATCTCATAAAATAATAAAGCCTTGTAAACCCGGGGCAGGGAACAAGGCTTTACTATTGCAAACATACTTTTCGGAAAATGTTTCTACAGACAGGGGATGAAATATAACAGTGGTTATTTGGAAGTTTTCTTGTATTTCTCCAGGTATTCATCGCCTGCGGCATATACTTCTTCCATGATTTCAATGATTTTTTGTTTTTCCGCATTACTGAGTGCAGGAATTACTTTTCCTTTCTCGTTTGGATTGGGCTTATCTCTTCCGCGCATTTTGCGATAGAAAGTAGGGGTACTCCAGTTACATTCTTCACATACTCTTTCCCTGAAACGAACTGGTAACCCGGAGAGTTGCGTGTGGATGTCAAGGAGAACATTTAGTGGTTCTTTAGTCATAGTGGGTATTGTTTTCTGTATGATTGGATATGGTTAACAAATGCAATTGTGTCAAATTGAAACATGTGTAAAAAGTATCATTTAGTGTAAGCAAATATATTTATAATCATGCAATTTATAATTATAAAATTTTACTTTCTTTAAAAAAAATAATAAATCATGTAACCCACTATGGTAAAGTATTTCGGCGAATTTTATTTCTATTGTTTTACACAATAATTGAAGTGCATTTGAATAGGATTATCAGTATCGTTTTTGCGTGTTCAAATTGAGAAATATTTATCATTATTTTTCTGCGTATATCCTTTACAGTTAGACGAAGTAATTATCAGCCAGGGCTGTTTACAGACTCATATTTTTTTCGTTAAATTGATATTTTTATTTACAGAATGAAATATTAATTGTTAAATTATACGGTAATACGACAGGTCAGTCCTGTATGTAGCATCATAATTTAAAATGTAAAGGATGCAGTCGAGCCTGATACACATGGGACAACGGTTGAAACAGATCTTGAAGCAGAAGAAAATTAAGATAGTGGATTTCGCAGCTATGGCTGGTTTTACAAACCAGATCGCACACTATCACTTGCGTAAAAGTGATATGAAAAGGGCCACTATGGAACGTTTTTGCGCCCTTATCGGCATTTCTGCGGACGAATTTATGAGATGGAATGGCGCTATGCAGCTGACCAATGGTAAAAATATACACCATGGCGACCGGCTGCAGAATGTGATCGCAGAGAAAGGTCTGAATAAGAGTAAACTCGCCGGCCGGCTGGATATGAGCCGCCGCACGATGTATAACCTTTTTGAAAAAGAGAGCTTCTCCCCGGATGAACTGGATCGCGTATCCAAAGGACTGGATATGAGTGTGGACGCCTTTCTGAATCCAGGCGTAGTCCAGGAATCAAGGAGTACTGATAGCGAAGAAATGATGTTATTAAGAGAGAAGTATTACAAACAGCTGGAAGAGTATAACCAACTGTTGAAAAGCCATGCTGCCCTGAGAGATGAACTCGTTCAAACAAAGAAAGAACTGAGTGCCTGCCGCAAACAACTCGATTAAAAATGGGGAGCAATGTATTATAATGATATTTGTTGATAGCTTAGCCCGGCTCTTTTTTAAAATGTAACAGATGAAGCCCTTTTTTGAGAATTAATATTTTTATAGGAACTGAAAAATATTACATTTGTATACTTAAGATTTCCCCAATTCTTCACCAAAACAGGAGTAATATACATGTCAGTTCCATATTATATCCATGCAGGCGCCAGGTTAAGGCGTATTTTAAGACAGAAAGAAATAGTTATCCTGCATTATGCTAAAAAAGCAGGACTTACTCCACAGGGATTATATCGTTATTTTTCTCAGGCAGTGATTAAAAGAGAAAAGCTGGAAGTATTGCTGGATGCGGTACCTATTACCTTCACGGATTTTTATCATTGGAATTCACTGGATGAAAATTCGTTGCACCAGGGAGAACTACTGCTTTTATATCTCGCCCAACATAAAATAAAAGTAAAACAACTGGCAGATCAGTTGCAGTTGCCCGTAAATGAAATGTATGACTGGTTCGATTGTACCTGTTTCAGCGAAGCCCAGCTACAGCAATTGTATACCGGATTGCTGATAGCGCCGGCATACTTTACTGATCCGCAGGCCGGGAAACCACAAATTAACTGGGAGCAGGCTTACCTGGATAAATGTATGGAAGTACAGCAGTACGTTCGCAAGGTGAATACCCTGGAGAAAAAGATGAATGCCAGGTAAGCCGGTCGCCTTATATCGCTTCCACTGAACTTACTGCAAAATATTCCGCTACTTCTTCCCAGCTGTTCACTCTTTTGTAATCAGTCAGGGGTAAGTTGTGCGGTGCTGTAAACAGTATGGGAGTGCCTTTAAAGTAACTCAGGTTTTTGTCGTGGTCATCAATCATGTAATCTGCTTCTACAATGGTTTTGGAGCCGCAGAATACGATATTGCGCCAGCTGATAAAAGGAAAATGTTCGTTCAGCCATGCCAGCTTTTCTGCCAGTGAAAAAGGGAACTCCATGGCGGCAGATACAATGAATACTTCATGTTTTTCCGCCAAAGCTTTTACCACTTCCTGGCTGCCTGCCATTACCGGTATATTCCTGAAAAATCCGGGAGCACTTAATAATTTGTGAGCTACCCCTTCCGGGAATGCACTGCCTTCCGGTACATTATTTAAACGCTCCGGATCCACTACTTCACCATATTCTTTCGCATATACGTCCAGCAGATGTTGTGTGAGGTCTGCCATTACATTGTCCATGTCGATTGCTATTCTTGCCATATTTTGCTGTTTGTTGCAAAGTTATGCGATATTCTGCAAATTATTGCATAATCTTTCATAATATTGCATAAAATAGCATGAGCATGTTGAAAGAAGAAAGGCTGGACTATATCCTGAAAAAGCTGCAAACGGATCATAAAGTGCTGCAAACAGAGCTTAGCACGGACTTACAGGTATCTGAAGACACCGTTCGGAGGGACCTTGAATCGCTGGCGCTAAACGGGCAGCTGATCAAAGTAAGGGGAGGGGCCATCCCACATTCCCCCAATCCTTATTCTTTCAAGGAACGTATTCAATACCATGAAGACGATAAGAAGCATATCGCCAGCAAAGCACTGACCTATCTGCATAACGGGCAAACCATTATCCTCGATGGCGGTACTTCCACACTCATGCTGGCCAAGTTATTTCCCGCTAATCTGCATATCAGGGTCATCACCAACAGTGTACCCATTGTGGCACAACTGATAGAACATCCTGTTATTGAAGTGATCTTCACCGGTGGATTGATCGGTAAGGATTCCCAAACAGCTGGAGGGATGGATACTATTCGTATGCTGGAGAAATTACGTGCAGACATTTGTTTCCTTGGGATCTGCAGCCTGCATCCGGATGCGGGTGTTACCGGACTTGATCTGGGAGAAGCAGATGTGAAAAGCGCGATGGTGGGATCAGCCAACAAAACAATCGCACTGGCCACCAGCGATAAAATGGGCACCGCAGAGCCTTTTAAAGTATGTGATATTACAGGACTGGATACCATCATCACAGATAATCCCGACCTGCCTTCACTGAAACCATATATAAACCTGGGTATTCAGGTAATTTAATCAGTTTAATTTTTATCTTAACCGAAGATGTTACAGGATCTATCGATGGTGATGATTAATAAGAGAGCCATCCGCATTGCGGTAAGTGCCTTATTTTTTCTTACAGGTTTATGTTTTGCGAGCTGGGCGTCGCGTATTTCGGACATTCAGCAAAGCCTTCGGCTGAACGATGCCGGGCTAGGTAGTCTATTGCTGGCGCTGCCTGTGGGTTCCGTTATTTCTCTTCCCGTTTCTGGTGTGCTGATATCCAAATATGGCAGCCGGCAGGTACTGCTCGTTGCGGCAGTGGCTTACGCCGCAGTGTTGCCAACATTAGGACTGGCCACTACTTCCTGGGAATTGAGCATATTCCTGGTGCTCTTTGGGTTTTGTGGTAACATGGCCAACGTAGCGGTAAACACACAGGCCGTTGGTGTAGAAGCCATCTACAGCCGGTCTATTATGGCATCCTTCCATGGATTGTGGAGTGTAGCCGGATTTACAGGCGCCTCTTTTGGTGGCTGGATGTCGGGATTGCACCTGGCGCCGGTGTATCATTTTCTGATTGTTGCGGTGGTCTCCTGGACTATCATCCTGTTGACCATGAACCGGCTGATAACACGCGTACCCAATGAAAATAATGCTCCTGTCTTATTTGCAAGGCCGGATAACCTGTTGTTGGTGCTGGGCATTATTGCCTTGTGTTCTATGATCTGTGAAGGGACGATGTTCGACTGGAGCGTGATATATTTCAGACGGGTAATTGGTTTGAGTGATCGTCTTTCCGGTTTCGGTCTCGTAACATTTATGAGCACCATGGCTGCAGGGCGTTTTGTAGCAGATTACCTGACCACAAAATTTGGGGTTAAAAAGATGTTGCTGGGCAGTGGTTTCCTGACAGCATCCGGTTTACTCGTGGCCGTTATTTTTCCTTATTTTCTTTCTGCTGCATTTGGTTTCATGCTGGTAGGAGCCGGCGTATCCGCTGTGGTGCCATTGGTGTACAGCGCCGCTGGAAAATCAAAGACTGTACCTCCGGGCATGGCCATTGCCACGGTATCTACCATCGGATTTTTAGGCTTCCTGTGCGGACCTCCATTAATCGGATTTGTGGCGCAGGCGACCAGTCTGGGTATTGCCTTCTCCATGATTGCAGTAATGGGAGCAGCTATTGCGGTAATGTCTTCCAGAATAAAAGTATAACGATCAAACAGCCACTGCTTCGTTTTTATGGGGCAGTGTGCTGAAAGAAATTTCCTCTTCGCGATGATCTATCATCAGCCAATAGTGTCCTTTACTATCACTCAGCTCCGGCTGTTGCATGCCTGCGAGCGCAGTGAGTAAGGCTTCCGGCGGATGATCAAATGATACCAGCCGTATAAGCGGATGCAAGGCCAGTTCATTAACGGGTGTATCCAACAATGCTTCTCTCGGTAAAAAATTCAATTCATTAATTGCCAGTTCCATGGCTACAATCTCCCGCAGATAAGGATTTTCAAGGGAACCATTTTCAATTTTCTGTAGTAAGAATTCACCAAATATGGTGATCTCCCGCTTAAATTGCAGATCAGATTTGTTACTGATGCTCCAGAACTCCTCTGCCAGCGGTACTAAGGTATGGCCCAATAAAAAGCAGGTATAGGGAAGCATCGTATAAATAGGCGTAATCCTGTTTACACGATACAGGGTACAACTAACGGACATGCCGGGTTGGTGTACCACCGTTTGCAGGCGCGCTTTTTCGCGGGCGGTCAGCTCATACCGCGACAGTATAACAGTTGGGTCAGTACGCATCTGCAGGCATAATTGCGGGGAGGCAATCAGGTCTGTTAATGCTTTCTGAAATGATAAGAGTGACATATGTTTCAGGTATGATAAAGGTTCCAGGCTGCTTTCGCCCTGTTTAGTTCACGCGTAATGCCATCGAACTGCAACAGGTGAAAATAAGATTCATGAAACTCGAAAGTGATGCCGCACAAATTAGGCACTAACGGTAATGTATAATCGAGCAACTCCCATACCGCCTGTGGACAAGGTCCGGCGTGCGAATCGGTATACATGCCGCCAAGCTCATTTCCGCCTGCAATATGAATTTCAATGACTTTATCCAGATCCAGCTGTGCAATGAATTCTTTCGGATCAAAGTGATGATTCACCGCGTTCGTATATACGTTGTGTATATCCAGCAGCAATCCACAGGAGGTGTCGTGCGATAGCTCATTGAGAAAAGATGTTTCACTGAGTTCCTGATCCGGAAGATCAATAAAATAAACATTGTTCTCTACCAGGAAAGGTGTGGAGATAATGCGTTTAATAGCATTGATGCGACCACCTATCATGTCCAGTACTTCATAATCGTATGGTACGGGTACGGCCAGTCCTGCATTATGTTCTTCCTGTTGTTCGTTATGCACCTTTACAAAAGACAGGTGATCACTGTGCCATTTGAAGGCATAGCGGGTATGCCATTCTTTCATTTTTTGCAGATAGGTTTTATCGAAGATACCTGCACTGCCGAGGGAGTAGGAGATGTTGTGAGAAGTTAAAGGGTATCGGGCAGCAATTTTATCCAGCACTTTCATCCAGGATTCAATCTCTTCAAATCTTTCCTGCTGGCCATTTCCTCGGTCTGTCCAAAACATATCCGGGATAACTTCCACGTAGTCGCAGCTATCCGGACAGGCTTCCAGGTATAATTCAAGGGAAGGGTTATACAGCAGGCCTACGCCCAGTTGAGGAATAGTTTGCTGATAAAGATGCCCCACCCTGGCTGATGATATGACTTGTGACATGGTGAGAATGTTTAACAACCGTCCCGGTGGTGCCGG
Organism: Chitinophaga sp. 01L420; assembly: GCF_056399985.1. Taxonomy (NCBI): domain Bacteria; kingdom Pseudomonadati; phylum Bacteroidota; class Chitinophagia; order Chitinophagales; family Chitinophagaceae; genus Chitinophaga; species Chitinophaga sp. 01L420. The sequence goes on along the minus strand of NZ_JBFTSK010000002.1, from coordinate 193,802 downwards.
GACGGTATTACAGAATTAATGCTGGGCGACATTTTTGATGACAGCCATTTTATCCAGGTCTACTTTAATCACTTCTTCCAGTTTTTCCCGGATATTGAAGTGAACGCCGGATAAGCATGCCTGGCAGCCACGGGGATTAATTTGTTTGATCACCATAGATTGTAATTTGGTGATTTCTTCCAGTTTGGTGCCTTTGGGAACGGCGAGATCTACATGACCATTGTCACCGTAATGAACTTCAGCTGTACGCATGATGTTTTGATTTTTGGGGTGTAAAATGCTTGTGGAAAACAGATTGGAAATACTCCCTGCACGCAGGGCTGTTGTAGTTTTAGTGCCAGTCTTTTTGGGGTTGTACACGCAGTGTTTTTCTGCGGATAATAAAGTTAGGGGAATATAGCGAGAACTAGATAAGTATTTATACGGAAAATGGGGTGGTCAGCAGAAGTACCTGCTGACCACCATGCTCATCAATAAGCGGCTACGGCCTGTTCTATTGCCTGCTGTACAAACTGATTCAGGTTTAAATGCATTTGTTTGGAAGTATGTATTGCCTTTCGGTGTAGCTCCGGTGATATCCTGATGTTGAAAGAACCTTTTGCGGGCTTTAAGGGTTCTTTACCGGCTTTTTTGCAAAGTTCCACATAATCGTCAACAGCTTCTTCAAAGGATTTGTGTAAGTCTTTTACTGTGCTGGCCTCGAAGCTGATCAGATCATCTATTTCTTCAATCTTACCAAAGAATACATCGTCTTCTGCGCTGAAATGAACACTGCCCAGAAAGCCCTGGTATTGTAGCATGCCTTTTTTCTTCATAGTAGTTTGAAATTTTTTAATTCATTTATTAGTTGTGCTAACTGGTAACCCTTTAGAATGTTACCTGCGTGAGGTTTGTGTAACCTGAGAATTTGTTTCGTTGCGCTATTTATGAATGCCACCCTTGATCCTGATGTTTTGCCTGATGTTTCTTCTTCAAACCCGAAAGCTGCCATTAATTTTATTAATTCAGCATAAGTAAAGTCAACGGGTCTGGTTAATAGCCTGGCTATTAGTTTTTCTTTTTTAGACATGGGGGCAATGGATATTTACTTGCAATTTAGTTAAGACTTTCATTATTTGCAACTAAATTTTAGTTACAAATAATCATAAGCGTATTTCACGTTAGGATGTCCTTATAAGGTTACAATGTTTGGGTGGACACTTCAATAAATAGCATAAATATTTTATATAAAACTAAGTGTATTCAACCCGCTCCACAAAAAAACTTCCCCCCAAACAAAATTAATTTCGCTTTATAAATTTCAAATCCCGTAACTTTGCACGATTTTTTTGTTCCCTCATACGGCAGGAAAATCAATTTGGTTTTTCATTTTCAATAGATTACACAAATGCCAAAAGACTCATCTATCAAATCTGTACTCATTATCGGTTCTGGACCCATTATTATTGGTCAGGCTTGCGAATTTGACTATTCCGGTTCCCAGGCAGCACGTTCGCTGCGGGAAGAAGGAATTAAAGTGATTTTGATTAATTCCAACCCGGCCACCATCATGACGGATCCTATGATGGCCGATAAGGTTTATTTGCTGCCGCTGACCGTGGAAAGCATTGAGCAGATTCTGGAAGAAAACCAGATAGATGCCGTATTACCCACTATGGGCGGCCAAACTGCGCTGAACCTTTGTAAGGAAGTAGACGAACTGGGAATTTGGGAAAAGTACAATGTTCGCCTGATTGGTGTAGACATCAAAGCCATCGACAAAGCGGAAGACCGTGAACAGTTCCGTCAGTGGRTGATCCAACTGGGTATACCGGTTGCTCCTGCCAGAACAGCTAACTCCTACCTCGAAGGAAAAGAGTTTGCACAGGAAATAGGATTCCCGCTGGTAATCCGTCCTTCCTTTACCCTGGGTGGTACAGGTGGTGGATTTGTACACAGCAAAGACGACCTGGACGAAGCCCTGGACCGTGGTTTGAAAGCTTCTCCCATTCACGAAGTACTGGTAGAAAAAGCTGTACTCGGATGGAAAGAATACGAACTGGAACTGTTGCGTGATAAAAATGATAACGTTGTTATCATCTGTACCGTAGAAAACCTGGATCCAATGGGTATTCACACCGGGGATTCTATCACCGTGGCGCCTGCCATGACCCTGAGCGATACCGCTTTCCAGGACATGCGTAACAAAGCCATGATGATGATGCGTGACCTCGGCAACTTCGCTGGTGGTTGTAACGTACAGTTTTCCCTGAATCCGGAAAACGAAGAGCTGATCGCGATTGAAATCAATCCGCGTGTAAGCCGTTCTTCTGCACTCGCTTCCAAAGCTACCGGTTACCCGATCGCTAAAATTGCCGCTAAACTGGCCATAGGTTATACATTGGATGAACTGGAAAACCAGATCACCAAAACAACTTCCGCCTTCTTCGAACCTGCGCTGGATTACGTGATCGTAAAAATGCCACGCTGGAACTTCGATAAATTCAAAGGAGCTGATGACACCCTGGGACTGCAAATGAAATCAGTAGGAGAGGTAATGGCTATTGGCCGGACTTTCCCTGAAGCGCTGCAGAAAGCCTGCCAGAGCCTCGAAAACGATGCACTCGGTTTGGGCTACTACGGTAAATCACTCATGAAGAGCGAACAACTGGTAGAAAAATTAAAGCGTCCTACCTGGGATCGTATATTCCGTATCAAAGATGCTTTGATGGCAGGAGTATCCGTAAAACATATTCACCAGTTGACTTATATCGATCGTTGGTTCCTTCACCAGATACAGGATATCGTAAACCTGGAGAAACAATTACTGGAACACGATCTGCAGAGCGTTCCGCTGGAAATGCTGAAAGATGCCAAGAAAATGGGCTTCTCCGATGCACAGCTGTCTATCCTCTTCGCTGATTGCGACGAAGATGAAGTATATGCTAAACGTAAAGAACTGGGCATCCGCCGCACGTTCAAGATGGTAGATACCTGTAGCGCAGAGTTTGAAGCTAAAACACCTTACTTCTATTCTACCTTCGATACCGAAAACGAAAGTATCAGAACGGAGAAGAAAAAGATCATCGTACTCGGTTCTGGTCCTAACAGGATTGGTCAGGGTATTGAGTTCGACTACTGTTGTACACACGGCTTGCAGGCGATCCAGGATTGTGGCTATGAAGCAATCATGGTAAACTGTAACCCTGAAACTGTTTCCACCGACTTTGATATGGCTGATAAGCTGTACTTCGAGCCGGTGTTCTGGGAAAACCTGTGGGAAATCATTGAGCTGGAAAAACCAGAAGGAGTGATTGTTCAGCTGGGTGGCCAAACCGCACTGAAACTCGCAAAACGCCTGGAAGAGAAAGGAGTAAAGATCATTGGTACTTCTTTCGATAACATGGACATTGCAGAAGATCGTGGTCGTTTCTCCGACATGCTGAAAGAACTGGGTATCCCTTATCCTAAGTATGGTACGGCTTACAACACAGATGATGCGATTGATGTGGCGAAAGAAGTTGGTTATCCTGTACTGGTGCGTCCTTCCTATGTATTAGGTGGTCAGCGTATGAGGATAGTGATCAACGAAGAGGAGCTGGAAGAATCTGTACTGAGTTTGCTGAGACATTTACCTGGTAACAAAATATTGATTGATCACTTCCTGGATCGTTGCCAGGAGGCGGAAATAGATGGTATTTTTGATGGTGATGAGTTTCATGTAATGGGTGTGATGGAACATATTGAACCGGCTGGTATTCACAGTGGCGATAGCCATGCGTTGCTGCCAGCTTTCAACCTGTCGCCGATCGAAGTAACCACCATGGAATACTACGCGGAAAAGATTGCACGCGCGCTGAATATCAAAGGCCTGATCAACATTCAGTTTGCCATTAAAGATGGTAAAGTGGCTGTGATTGAAGCTAATCCACGTGCCTCCCGTACTACACCGTTTATCGCCAAAGCTTACCAGGTGCCTTATCTGAACATCGCTACCAAAGTGATGATCGGCGCCAATAAGCTGAAAGATTTTACCATTGAAAAGAAACTCACAGGCTTTGCTATCAAGGAGCCGGTGTTCTCTTTCAATAAGTTCCCAGGCGTGAATAAAGAGCTCGGACCTGAAATGAAATCAACTGGTGAGGCGATCCGCTTTATTAAAGATCTGCGCGATCCTTACTTCAGACAGTTGTTCAAAGAAAAGAGCATGTATCTGAGCAAATAGCTTTTAGCAGTTAGCTTTTAGCAAAAAGCCATCGGAGCGTACTATCGTCGCTTCGATGGCTTTTGCGTTTTGTAACTAACTACTGATGGCTAAAAGCTAACAGCTATAAAATAACAGAGCCTGATAAAAATCAGGCTCCTTCTTTTCCCTCAAAATAACCATTAAAGACACGACTATTGAATCTTGATACAATTCAAATAGCGTGACCGGTAATGCAGTTTACAAATAATATTATATTTAAAAGAGATGTTAACTAATCAATAACAGATGCAGACATCTATAATATTTAATATATTCATTAATAATGTATTAAATAGTCGTTAATATTCGCTAGTTACCCTTCATTTTTAACTGTAAAGAGAAAGTTTTCAAGATATCATATAAAAATACTATCGATTGTTTTAACATTCTTAAAACACTTTTCGGGGGATTAAATGCGATGTTTGTTTTCTGATAAAAGTTAACCCCACATGCATTTTGAATCTACCATGTTTGTTGTCATGGTTTGGAAGCGTGTGCCTTTTTTGCGCATTCTCCTACCACTGCTTGCAGGAATAAGTTTACAGCTTTTTCTTTCCATGTTACCCATCTGCCTGTGGCTATTGGCGGGCATCAGTATCACCGGTATTTTGCTGTTTCGTTTTTTGCCGCTGCAATGGCGCTTTGCGATGGCCTGGATACCAGGTATCCTGATCTGCATGTTGTTAGGCAGTTGTGGCGGCCTGTTATTATACAAGGCAGACATCCGCCATCAGCAAGGCTTCTTTGGGCATACTGTTACTGATTCTTCCCTGCTTTTACTTCGGATCAATGAACCCTTAGAGGAAAAGGCCCGCACCTTTAAAACAACTGCTAAAGTTATTGCCATCTATGATCATGGTAAATGGATGCCGGTAAAAGGCTATTTGCTGCTCTATTTTGCCAAAGATAGCACTTTGCCTTGCTTAAGGTACGGTGATGAGGTGATTGCCGGGAAACGCCCTGAAATGATTAAAAATAACGGGAACCCCGGAGGATTCGATTATCAGCAGTATTGTATGACCCAGCAACTCTATCAACAGCTTTACCTGCGTACCACCGACTTTTACAAACTACCACACAACCGCGGCAACCCGGTGAACAGGCTATTACTAAAAGCCAGGGATTATTGTCTGGATAACCTCCGGCAATATATCGGAACAGGGCAGGAGGCCGGCATGGCCGAAGCCCTGTTAATCGGTTATCGCCTGGACCTGGATAAAGCAGTGGTGCAAACCTATAGCAACACCGGCATCGTACATGTGATTGCGATTTCAGGCATGCACCTCGCGCTGCTGTACGGCACATTGCTGTGGYGCCTGAAATGGCTGCCCGCACATAAATGGTCCAACATTGTGAAAACAGTTATCATACTGGGTGTGCTGTGGGGATTTGCGTTTCTCACTGGTGCTTCTGCTTCTGTGCTTCGTTCTGCGGTAATGTTTACCGGTATTACGATTGGTCGTTTTGTACTGGAACGCTATAGCAGTATTTACAATACACTGGCAGCATCTGCATCCGTATTATTATGCTTTAATCCCTACCTGGCCATAGATGCAGGTTTTCAGCTCTCCTACCTGGCAGTACTGAGTATCCTGCTTTTTTATCCACCACTTTATCAGCTTTGGGAGATGAAAAGAAAATGGGCAGACCTGATCTGGCAAATGGTGGCCCTGTCGCTCGCTGCCCAACTGATGACTACACCGGTGAGTTTATTTTATTTTCATCAGTTCCCCAATTACTTCCTGCTGGCCAATCTGGTAGCGGTGCCGTTATCTACGGTTATTATTTATGGAGAAGTCATCCTACTTTTCCTGGATCCCTTCCGGGTGCCGGCAGTATGGGCAGGGTACGCACTGAAGTTTCTGATCCGGGGTATGAATAGTTGCGTAAAATGGCTGGGCGAATTGCCTTATGCCCTGATCACCAACATTCATTGTTCATTGCTGCAAACCGGATTCCTGTATTTGTTCATAGCCGGACTGGCAGGGTGGTGGCTGACCCGGTGGCGTGGAGGCGCCTGGCTGGCTATCTTGAGTGTATGGGGATATCTGGCTTCCCGTGCATACTGGGTCACCCTCTGTAATACGCAGTGTAAAATGATTATTTATAACGTGCCAGCCTATACGGCCATCGACTGTATAAAAGGTAACCAGGTACAATTCACCGGCGATGATAGTGTTTGGCAACTGCCCATGGCACAACAACTCCTGAGTGCCAGAAATGATATGCGGGCGCATGCCGGTGACCCTGACAACTTTCAGCAGTATGGCCACTGTATCAGCTTCCAGGGCAAACGGTTATTGATTATAGACAGCACATTGTCTATGCATCTCCCGGAGAAAAAATTTAAAACAAACTATATTTTATTAACACATAATCCCCGGGTTGATATCAGGCAATTGAGTAGTCTTTATGAATATGATACGCTCATTTTTGCAGCATCTAACAGTATGTACAAAGTAGAGAAATGGAAAAATGTTTGTGATACCTCAGGGCAGAAGTACTACAGCATTGCAGAGCAGGGGGCTTTTATTTATAACTTCAGATGATAGATGCGAATGCAAAAAATGGGTCACGTCTCAAAGAGACGGACCCATTACGTCCTCGTATTAAATAAGCTACTGGTAATCTGACTACTGCTTCTTCTGCATTCTACTTTCCAGGGCATCAATTTTCTTCTGCATTTGGATCATATGCAGCGTCATTTCTTCCATTTTCTCTAATAGCTTCCTGTTCATTTCTCCCAGATCCACACCGTTTTCTTCCACTTCTTTAGCTGATGGCATATCGGGGAGATGCTTATTTGCTTTCACATACTTTTCTGTTTCAGAAAGAGGTGTGAGGGGATAGTCTTCACCGAATACATAATCAGGCCAGGGGTTGTTTTGCGTGACTTTTACTCTTCGCGCAGCGATAGTACCTTCTACAGCCAGCTTATTTGTGCCGGTAGTTATTGTTCCGATACCCACACTTCCTCCACCGGTGGCCATTATGATATTGCCTTTTGAAGCAGTATTCATATAAAGCTTATTATCGCTACCGGCAGCATTTGTTTCGAGCACCAGGTAGCCTTCATTGCTGCCGCGGATCCTTCCTCCGGTAGTGCCGCCAAAAGTAGTCCATTCGTTATACGAATTACCCAGTACTGCGGCTATTTTCAAACTATTGGCGGTGTCTGTTGGAGTCGCCATCACATGTAACGGGGCCTGAGGAGAATTAACATTGATACCCAGGCGCCCTGAATTATTGGTTCCTCCGTTTCCTAAAAGGGTAACGAGGCCACTAAATCTGTTCAAATAGCTTATCTGTGTTTTTTGAGTAGCAGTGCCTAAAATGTCCTCGTCAACAACACTCCAACCCTGGTAACTGGCAGGAACATCCATCGTCATGCCTTTAGCAAACGCTCTGACAGCAAAACGTTGATAATAATCTTTACTGTCTATGAAAATAACCACTTTCCCTCCTTCATTAGCAATGAACATGCGTGGTGTATAGGAACCAAACGAAGAAGCGCCCAATCGTGAGAAGGCATTATCATACACATAAAAATTAATGATGAGTCCAATGGCCTCACCAGTACCGAAATTATAACCCTCCATGATAATCGTAGGCATTTCCGCTCCGTTAGTAAAGGGCAGATTGGTTTTAATCTTAACACCATTAGCGGGTGTACTATTTTTGAAATAGGTGATTACCGTATCACAAACAACCTGCGCTTTCACACTGGAAAGCAGGCATAGCAGGGCAAACAACAAAACAATTCTTTTCATATAGGGATGTAAATTTTAGACGGGTACAGAACTATTGGAATAACTACGGATACTCATTGCAAAATATAAAATAATTGGTATTTTAAAAGGTTAAGTAATAAAGAATTATCACCTGATAAGTTGCTTTTTTTCATAAATAACAGCGCCCATCTGATTGATAAATGGAAAAATGATTGTTACGTGTTAACTTTGCGCTTCTTTTCGGTTCCGGATCAGGGAGCCTATGTTATTAATTTCTAATGTTTTCCATTCATGCAAAAGCAAATTAAATCCGCTTTGATCTCCGTTTTCTACAAAGACAACCTGGAGAACATTGTTAAAAAGTTAGGTGAACAGGGTGTTACCATCTATTCCACCGGCGGTACGCAAAAATTTATTGAGGACCTGGGTGTGAAATGTGTAGCAGTTGAAGACCTGACTGCTTACCCTTCTATTTTGGGTGGACGTGTTAAAACCTTGCACCCAAAGGTGTTTGGTGGTATTCTGGCCCGCCGCGATAATCCGCAGGACCTGGAACAGCTGAAGGAATACCAGATCCCGGAAATTGACCTGGTGATCGTAGACCTGTATCCGTTTGAAGAAACCGTGAAGAGCACCAGCGTAGAACAAACTATTATTGAGAAAATTGATATAGGTGGTGTTTCCCTGATACGTGCTGCCGGCAAAAACTACAAAGATGTAGTGATTGTTGCCTCCAAAGATCAATACGCTGATCTGGAAAAAGTATTAACTGACAACAACGGTGCTACTACCATAGAAGACCGCAGAAGCTTTGCTGCTAAGGCATTTGAAGTATGTGCACACTATGATGTAGCGATTTCTCAATACTTCCTGAATAATGAGCCTGGCGCTAATTTCCAACTCTCTATTCCACAGGGGCAGGTAAACCGCTATGGCGAAAACCCGCATCAGCGTGGTGTTTTCTACGGTAACCTGGACGAAGTATTTAATAAATTGCACGGAAAGGAATTATCCTTTAATAACCTGGTGGATGTAGATGCTGCCTGCCAGCTGATCCARGAATTTGAAGCGACCACCTTTGCGGTGATCAAGCATACCAACGTTTGCGGTATAGCTTCCCGCAATACCCTGAAAGAAGCCTGGGAAGCAGCATTGGCTGGTGACAAGGAAAGTGCTTTCGGTGGCGTACTCGTTACCAACAAGATAATAGACAAAGCTACCGCCGAATCTATCAGCGAAATCTTTTTTGAAATCCTGATCGCACCAGGCTTTGATGCAGACGCACTCACCGTACTGCAGGCGAAAAAGAACCGCATCCTGCTGGAACAGAAACAACCCGTGAAGAGCAAATACATGTACAAAAATGTATTGAACGGCGTATTACTGCAGGACAGCGATAACGGCAACTACAAAGAATGGAACGAAGTAGGTGCCCGCGCAGCTACTGCCGAAGAAAAATCTGACCTGGAGTTTGCCAACATCGTTTGCAAACACCTGAAATCAAACGCGATTGCCCTGGTGAAAAACAAACAACTCATCGGTAAAGGATGCGGGCAAACTTCCCGTATCGATGCTTTGCGTCATGCCATCGAAAAAGCAGGACAGTTCAGCTTTGATCTGAAAGGGGCGGTAATGGCTTCTGACGCTTTCTTCCCGTTCAACGACTGTGTAAGCATTGCACACGAACAGGGTATTAAAGCCGTGATTCAGCCAGGTGGTTCCATGAGAGACAACGACTCCATCGAATTCTGTAAAGAACATGATATGGTAATGGTAATGACCGGAATGCGTCACTTCAGGCACTAAGGGTTATTCACCACGTACAATTAAAATGAGAAAGCACTGGAGTTTCCGGTGCTTTCTTATTTTACCCGTTAGATATTCGAAAAAAAATAATAGTATTGTCAGCTTGTAAATCAATATAATTCTAAAAGCCTAAGGCGAAGAGCCGATAGCTGTTCCAAATGTCTTTTATTCAACAAAATATCATGCAGGATGCGGAGGATGCCTTTTTGATCCGGGAGTATAAAGCTACCGGCAAACTGGACTTCCTTGCAGCTCTTTACCAGCGTTATATGAACCTGGTATATGGGGTGTGCCTGAAATATTTTGATGAAGATGCCAGTAAGGACGCCGTAATGCAGATCTTTGAAGAACTGATCGGTAAGTTAAAACAGCACGAAGTCCAGAATTTTAAAAGCTGGCTCCATGTACTGGCCCGTAATCATTGTTTAATGAAACTGCGGGCCATGAAAAACAAGGAATCAAGACAAGTTTCTATCGATGATCACCCTGTTGTGGAAAATGAAGAAATAGGGCATCATGAGAACGGAATTACGCTGGAAGATAACCTCCGGAGCATGGAAAAATGCCTGGAAACCTTGCCGGAAGAGCAAAAGCGTAGCGTTGACCTGTTTTATCTGCAGGAGAAAAGCTACCGGCAGGTAAGTGATATGACCGGCTATGACATGAACAAAGTAAAAAGCTATATACAGAACGGGAAGCGTAACCTGAAAATATGTATGGAACAACAAGATGTCTGACAAGCGACCACATATAAAACCGGAAGAACTCGCCGGGCTCATCCGCCAATATCTGGCAGGAGAGCTGGACGATAAAGCCATGCACGACCTGGAACGCCAGGCCCTGGACGATCCGTTCCTGGCCGACGCGTTGGAAGGATATGCTGAGCACGCTCCGGAACAGCAGGCGCATCAGGCAGATCTTGTTTCCAGACTGGAGGGACGGGTTTCGCCCAAAGCAGGAAAGGTTCGCACACTTTATTATCGCTGGGCCGCTGCTGCAGCCATATTATTGCTGATGTTCTCGGCCGGCTGGTTTTTGTGGGATCAGCAACGAAGCGCACCACCACTGGCTAAGATGCAGGTTCCTCCACCCGCTCCGGTGGCCGATTCTTTGCCGCAGGACGAACGGGCATCAGCGCCGGCAATGGCAAGTGCAGATCAGCTTTCTAAAAAAGTATTGCCTCCGGCACCCGCCACAACTAAAAATAACGGGTTAAAGGAGCAACGCTTTACCCTGTCATCAGCTGATGACGCTCCTGCTCCTTCAAATAATGCAGCTGCACCTGCCAGTGCGGAAGTAGCAGCTGCAAGTACCGCGCCGCCGGCAGTATATAAGGCCGCGCCGCCCGTGAGTGCTGTACCCGCCCCGGTGAATAATGCCCCTGCAGGTGCTCTTGCAGTGGAAAAAAAGGATAAACAAGAAGAATATCAACACTATTTTGTACCACATGCCAATGCTGATAAAAAGCAGGAGGCAAACCGGTCGCAGTGGGCCAGTCCAACACTCTCCGGCAATAATGATAAATCATTAAATGAAGTTGTGATCACCAGCTATGGTGCACAAAAGAAAAATGTAACACAAAGCCAGTCGGTGATGATCCGGGGCATGAATGGCGTAAGTGCAGACAGCGTGAACAGTATAGCCAACGCATTGCAGGGAAAAGCGGCAGGGGTAAATGTAACCAGTGACAACCGCAATGACGCAGAAATGGTATACCGGGAACCCGCACCAGTAACCGGAGAAACAGCGTTTGAAAATTATCTCCGCACAAAAACAGTGAACCCGGAAAATAAATATACAGGCATCGTACGTGTATCCTTTACCGTTATGCCGGATGGTTCCCTGCAGGACTTTAAGATCATCCGTCACCTGAATGATGCCTGCGATGCAGAAGCCATCAGAGTAATCAAAGAAGGTCCCGCATGGATACCTGCTTCAGACAGAAAGCCTGCTAAAGTAAAAGTAAAAGTGAAGTTTACAGTGGATAAGGATTAGTGCTTATTCCGCTCTTTCCATTGCTGATTAAAGGATTTGGCTGCAAATACGGGTAACTCGCGGTTATCGCCCCAGCTCTTCGCAAAGAATCTTTTTAACAGGAAATTTTTCATTTTGCCACTGGCCAGGTTCATCATCTTACGACTGGCACAACCTTGTTTCCATACATACCAGGCAAATTTTTCCCCGCCTGAAGTATAGTTTTCCTCTACGGCCTTCTGCCTGTTATGGAGTAATAATTCATGCAAGTTGATACGCACCGGACATACCTCCGTACAGTTGCCACAGAGAGAAGAGGCAAAACTTAAGTGCATATACGAATCCATTCCTTTCAGGTGTGGGGTAATAACAGCACCTATAGGTCCACTATAAGTAGCGGCATAACTATGGCCGCCAATATTCTTATATACCGGGCAGGCATTGAGGCAGGAGCCGCAACGGATGCAATACAAACTTTCACGGGCAGTGGTATCCTGCAGGATATTGGTGCGGCCGTTATCCATCAGGATCACATACATTTCTTCAGGACCGTCTACTTCTCCTTCCTGGCGCGGACCACTGAAGATGCTGTTGTAAGCTGTGATCTGCTGACCGGTACCATAAGTAGCCAGTAAAGGCCAGAAAAGCCCCAGGTCTGCAATAGACGGGAGTACCTTTTCTATACCTACTAATACAATATGTGTTTTGGGAAATGCAGTAGTTAACCGGGCATTACCTTCATTTTCTGTCACCGCTATAGAGCCGGTGTCAGCAAGAATGAAGTTAGCGCCGGTGATACCAATTTCGGCCTCCAGGTATTTGTGACGGAGTTTTTCGCGGGCTACGAGGGTGAGTTGTTCCGGTGTGAGACCAGGATCTGTTCCCAGTTTTTCTGCAAACAAACGGGCTACATCTTCCTTGCTCTTATGCATGGCCGGTGTAACGATGTGGTAGGGCGGTTCCCCGTCCAGTTGTTGTATATATTCTCCCAGATCAGTTTCCACACATTCAATGCCGTTACTTTCCATAAAGGCATTCAGGTGTACTTCTTCTGTGGCCATAGACTTGCTTTTCACAATGCTTTTGCATTGTTTGGCTTTGCAGATAGCGAGTATTTCCTGTTGTACCTGTTCGGCAGTTTCTGCCCAGATGACTTTACCACCACGACGGGTAAAGTTTTGCTCAAATTCTTCCAGGTGATTATCCAGGTGCTCAATAGCTCTCCACTTAATATTTTTGGCTCTTTCCCTGGCGCCGGGTAAATCAGAAAACTGTTGTTTACCGGCTTTTACGGCAGTATTATATTTACCTATGTTGAAGTTGATAGTCTGTCGGTGACCCAGGTCAGCGGCTTTTTTTTCACTTTCTTCGAGAAAAGTAGATGCTATTTGATGCATAAGCAAGCAGTGTTCCTAATTAAAGATAGTTAAATCCAAAAATGATTTACTTGTGTTCTCTTGCAATTTTATCCAGCACTTCATAAAATTCCGTGCCGTATTTTCTTATCAAAGCATCTTTGAGAAAACGATAGACCGGAACCTGTAACGTTTTACCGTTCTTACAGGCAGGCTTGCAAACATCCCAGCGGTCATAGTTTACCGCTTCAAATGTTTCGTATTTTTTAATGCGGATGGGATAAAGATGACAGGAAACAGGCTTTTTAAAATCCACCACACCATCATTGTACGCCTTTTCTATGCCACAACCCACAATGCCATGGGCATCTACTGTTGCGTAAGCACAAATGCCTTTGTTGACAATAGGTGTTACATAGCCGTATTCATCGTCTATCGTGTTGGTGCCGGTGCGTTCAATTTCCTGGATTCCTTCTTCACGCAGGTAGGATTTAATCTGCGGATAAATTCTCTTCAGGGCTTTAACTTCGGTTTTATCCAGGGGAGCACCACAGTCGCCCGCTACACAGCAGGCGCCTTTGCATGCCGACAGGTTGCATACGAACTGCTCTTCAATTACTTCGTCACTTATGTATTTATCGTCAATGATGATCATCGGAAACGGTCTTATGCCTGAAATGATATACAGACAATCTTAATAAGACCACAAAGTTACGGCATTACCGGCTTATCTCCAGCGGAGGGTTTCTACCATATGCCACATATCCTGTTCCAGGAACTTGTATACTGGAGCGAGGGAGTCGGCATTGGGTGTAACGTCGAAATAGAGGGCTCCCCGGAGGAAGTGGTGGATGGAGTCCGTAGCAAAGAATTGTTTGGAGGAAGCCGCATTACCGCCTACTTCGTAAAAGGTACCACTCACATTGTTGGGGGTGTGGATCACATTTTCATCGATGTATTCGGCTTTATAGGTATGCTTATAAGTCATTTTAAAGGCATCATCCACCAGTTTACGGTAGGCATTGTTGCCGGGGCCTATGATCTTATAGCTCATATAAATTTTCCCGTTGAGGGAAGGGAAGTCTACATTGATCCAGTAAGGATTTTCGGGAGCTGCACCAAAAAAGGAAGTATCCTTAATGATATTGGCATATGCAGGATATTCAAATGTATATGGGTAGCCGGGCATATCAAATTTGCGGTAGGCTCTTTCCGGGAATTTTACCTGGAAGTAACCCCTTGGTTTAGGTGTGGGTACATTTTCGCAGGCTGCAAATAGTAATATCAGCAGGGAAATCACGGCGAGGGCCTTTCCTTTTATATGTGGCATTTTACGGTTATTTAGCAGGCGGCTATACTTTGTCAGCGGCGTCCGGCCTGATGGTTACCTGTACTTTCTGGATGCGCATTTTATTTACTTCCAGTACAGTAAAATCATAGTTGTTGTAGTTAATAACGCTGTTTTCTTCCGGAAATTTTCCGGCCAGCTCAAGTATCAGGCCGCCGAGGGAGTCGCTTTCGCCTTTCACTGTTTCAAAGGTTTCAGGAGGTATGTTCATGATCCGGCAAACATCATTCAGCATGGTTTTGCCTTCAAATACATAGGTGAAGTTATCTACTTTGTTGTAGTTGAATTCTTCCTCGTCAAATTCGTCTTTGATATCGCCGATTACTTCTTCCATGATATCTTCCAGGGTAACGATACCGGAAGTACCGCCAAATTCGTCTACCACTACGGCAAAATGCATGCGGCGGCTCTGGAATTCGGAGAGCAGGTCTTCAATGAGTTTATGTCCGTGTACAAAGAAAGGCTGACGCATTACTTCGTGCCAGTCAAAATTGCTGCCTTTGTCGAGGTGAGGTAGCAGGTCTTTGGTATGAATAACACCTACTATGTTATCCAGGTTATCCTTATATACGGGTAAGCGGGAGTAGTGCAGATCAGCTACGCGTTTGACGATATCGCCAAACGGGCTGTCATATTCCACGCCATTTACGTCGAGCCGGCCGCGCATAATCTGTTTCACGGTGATGTTGCCAAATTTGAGGATGCCTTTCAGGATATTTTTTTCTTCCTGGGAGGCGGTAGGGTCTACGCTCATTTCGATGGCTTCATCAATTTCCTGGTAGTTTACCGGGCCACTGCCCCGGTGAAACAGGCGGGCTTCAATGCTGCCGCTGAGGCTTACAAAGAAATCGCTTACTGGTTCCATGGTGGCATGAACCAGGCTTACAAACCAGGCGAAATAGGTAGCGAAACGAATATTGTTCTGGGCGGCCCATACCCTGGGGAGTATCTGGCCGAAGAACAGTAATATCAGGCAGATAGCGGCAATACGTACCACGAGGGAAACAACCGGCAGTGTTTGCAGGTCTTCCATCTGGGTAACGAGGTAATTGGTGATCATGATGAACGCAATGGTCAACAGGATACCCGCTATTTGTAAAGACGCGAGGAGTGATTTCGGCTTTTCCAGTAGTTTGGTAATAAGTTTGCCGGAGGCATTCTGCCGGGTTTTAAGCACATTCAGATCCTTATAATTTAAGGAAAAGAAAGCTACTTCTGCCCCGGATACGATGAAGGTAAGCAGCAGTAGAACAAATATAACAAGCAGAAATACCACCACATTAGGGGTGCCAATAGGTGCGCTGGCTTGTAAAAAATAGGATACGTTGCTTGCCGAAAGGATGCCCAAGATGTTCAACTTTGATGTAAATAATCAAAAATAAGGGGAAAGTAATTCATGGAATTGCTTTCCCTGCACGCAAATATAAGTAATGTCCCTATATGGGATTACGTAGGATCAAAACTTAATATTTTTTTGCAACTAAAAAGGCAGATCGTCTGCAGGTTCATTCAATGAAGGGGGGATTTCCAGTTCCCGGAAATTTTCTCCACTGCCTGTGCTCGTACTGCTATGGTGAGGTATGGGGTGATCTTGGTTATTGAGGTCCATGCGTTTATCCAGCATAACCAGGTTGTCTCCTACAACTTCGGTGGCAAATTTTTTGTTGCCTTCTTTATCTTCCCAGCTGCGGGTGCGTAAACGGCCTTCAATATAAACAAGACTGCCTTTGTGCAGGTATTTCTGCGCCAGTTCGGCCAATCCGCGCCAAAGCACCACCGTATGCCATTCTGTTTGTGAAATGAGCTTACCGGCCCTGTCTTTGAATGTTTCAGTAGTTGCCAGCGAAAATTTGGCTACTGCAATATTCCCTTCCAGAAACTGTACATCCGGATCTCTGCCCAAATTGCCTATCAGGATTACTTTATTAACACCTCTCATAGTTGTAGGTTTTTTTAGTCTATTGTTAAAAAGTTCTTCTTTTAATAAATAAACAACCTTCTTAAAGTTAATATTTTTTTCCAATCGATAGTGAAAAATTTCTTACTGGCAGCCGATTGAGCCGGATTTTCTCTTTCACTACTATTACTGAACTGTCTTAATGGTTAATGTATATTTTTTATCTCTATGCGTGAAGGCTAAAATAATTGCAGGTGATTGCTTTCCAGAAAGGTGGTAATTGTTTTTGGAAAAGCATAGTTATTCAGGCTGTTTCTCGCCACCAGCGTGTATCCTGGCAGATCAGGGCGTTTTTTCACGGTAAGACTAATAAACTGACTATGAATGGTTTGGTGGGTGAGCTGTTGTTTAAAGGGCGCTGATACCCGGTCTATTTCAAAGGTGATGTTGCCGAAAAGTTGCCGGAATGTTTCGGAAGACTGTATTGTGGTGATATCTGAAGGAGCTGGTGTTTCAATGAGAATGAACTCATGCAGGTTTTGCCAGATATCGCTGTCGGTTCTTTTCCGGATAAAGATTTCTTCTTTGTAATTGACCAGCAGGTAGTTGAAGTATCTTTTTTTGATTTTTAATTTTTTAGTTTTTATCGGGAGAAGGGGTACTAACTGGTTATGCAGGGCCACGCACTTTTTCCGGAGGGGGCAGTCTGCGCATAGTGGTTGCTGTGGTTTGCATACTACTGCGCCGAAGTCCATAATACTCTGGTTGTATTCGGAAGAAGCGCCTTCGGGGAGGAGTTCCTGGGCCAGTGTATCGAATTGTTTTTTGCCGGCGGTGCTGTCTATGGGCGTTTCTATGCCGAAGTAGCGGGAGAGGACCCGGAAAACATTGCCGTCGAGCACGGCATAGGGGAGATTAAAAGCAAAGGAGGCGATGGCGGCAGCAGTATATGGGCCTATTCCTTTGAGAGCTTTAATCTCTTCATACTGATCCGGGAACTTTCCATGATGGAGGTTGGTAATTTGGCGGGCGGCGGCCAGCATATTTTTACAGCGGGCATAATAGCCTAATCCCTGCCACAGGCGGAATACTTCTTCCTCCGGGGCGGCGGCAAGTTTAGTGACAGTGGGGTAGTTTTGGATGAAGCGCTCATAGTACGGCCATCCTTGCTCCACGCGGGTTTGCTGGAGAATGATTTCAGATAACCAGATACGATATGGATTCTTTTCACCCTTCCAGGGCATGTTGCGGGTGTTCATCTCCCGGTTCCATTCCAGTAATTTTTCAGTAAAAAAATGTCGGGGTGATATCATTTATATATTATTTTAATAAAATTATTTAGTATATTGATATGGCAAATGCTGTACAAAACCCTATAAGGTACAACAGATACCCATTTCCGGGCCTGCAAATAAATATAAATTATCGCCAATACCAGTTATAAGAAAAAATGATAAAATTTATTTGCTTAAAATTCAGCAATTAGAATTTTTAAATTAACTTTGAGAGTAAAGTAATCCTCTCGCTTTCATATGAGAAAAGCTGATTTAATTAACAACATTGCTGAAAAAACCGGCATCCCCAAAGTCGATGTGTTAGTCACACTCGAGGCTATGTTCAAAGAGGTGAAAGAAGCACTTGCAAACGGAGAACACATTTATATCCGTGGGTTTGGAAGTTTCATCACTAAGAAAAGAGCAGCCAAGATTGGGCGTAACATCAAGAAGAACGTAGCTGTGGAGATCCCTGAGCACTTTATTCCGGCATTTAAACCTTCGAAAGAATTTGTTGCTGAGGTAAAGAAGCTTAAAAGTTCTTAATTTTGCAGCCTAATAATTTAGGCGATGCAAAAATCACAAGTTCTTCTGGTGGGTGCTGCGGTAGCACTATTGGTGATATTATTCGCCTTTGGCCGTACTGTGCCCCGGTCAGAAAAGAAACCTATGTCATCTGCCGCCCCTATGCAGGGTGGACAGGATGTAGAACCTATTGCCTTCTCTGAACTGCTTACTACAGCGAAGGGGAAAATTCCTGCTGAAAAACTTTTACAGGTAAATTCAATTGAGACAAATGTTGTCCGCGGGGATGTGAAGACCCAACAGATAGCCGCCTATCAGCAATTGTACAACACCTGGGACAGCCTTAACCAGCTGCCCGTAGCCGCATATTATCTTGGCGAAGCCGCTAAGTTGGAAAATTCCGAAAAAAGCCTCACCTTTGCAGCCAATTTATTTTTGGCCCACTTGCAGCATGCAGAAGATCCGCGTGTAGCAAAATGGGAAGCCCAGCAAGCAATCACTTTGTTTGATCAGGCAATACAATTGAACCCGGCGAACGACACACTTAAAATATCACAGGCCATGGTGTACATGAACACCGGTGAACCTATGACAGGTGTGGCTAAGCTAAGAGAAGTAGTGGCTGCACATCCTGATAATATAGACGCACAGGTTACTTTAGCTAACCTTGCTATTACATCGGGTCAGTACGATAAAGCTATCGAAAGACTGGAAGGCGTTGCGAAGAGTCACCCGGATAATGCGAAAGTATTATTTGTGCTGGCAGAATCGTACCGGAGCAAAGGAGACAAGAAGAAAGCGATTGAGCTGTTTGAAAAAGCAAAACAGCTGATGACCGATCCGGAACTGAAGAAGGAAGTAGATAGTTACATTAAAAGTATTCAATAATATTATTTTTCAATCATTTAAAAACGTATCAGCGTATGCCTTGCGGTAAGAAAAGAAAAAGACATAAAATTGCCACTCACAAGCGTAAAAAAAGACTGAGAAAGAACCGGCATAAAAGTAAAAAGAAATAATTACTCCAGTTTCCCGCCATTTATACTAATACGGTATTTTCCCGGCGCGGTGGTCGGATAAAAATTTTCATATATCCTGCATGATTCTAGCATTTACTTCTTAAATTGCTATAGTCATGCAGGTTGTTTCCATAGATCCCGCAATTGAATTCTCCGGACATTACCTGCAGTGATCGCTGAACCCTTAAGCAATCCATTCGTCACGAACGTGAAGAAATACGCTAACTTTATGGTGAGCTATTGTTTTGGTATGCAGTAAGCTGTTCTTACTTAATAGCCGTGTGCATAGCATAAAGGTGAAGTTTTAAAGGTTAAAATTTTGGACGCTTGAATAAGGAACTTATTATAAATGCGGCTCCCACAGGGGTGGAAATTGCGTTACTGGAAGATAAGAAGCTAGTGGAATTACATCACGAAAGTGGCAATCCTAACTTCTCAGTAGGCGATTTGTACCTGGGCAAGGTGAAAAAGCTGATACCCGGCTTAAATGCTGCATTTGTGGACGTTGGCTTCGAGAAAGATGCCTTCTTACATTACACGGATCTCAGCCCCTATATCCGATCTATTCTTAAATTTACTGCAACAGCTATCAGCGATAAAACGCCCGATGGATTCGATTTCACTAAGTTTAAAAATGAACCGGAAATAGTGAAGACCGGTAAAATTACTGATGTACTGGGAGGGAAACCCAACATCCTCGTACAAATTCTGAAAGAACCCATTTCTTCTAAAGGCCCACGCCTTAGCTGCGAAATTTCTTTACCCGGAAGGTTTATAGTGTTAACACCCTTTAATGATATTGTTGCGGTTTCTAAAAAAATCCACTCCTCCGAAGAAAGAAAAAGATTGCAGAAAATTGTGGAAGCCATCAAAACGCCCAACTTTGGCGTTATTGTACGCACCGCCGCAGAAGGAAAGAAAACAGCAGAATTACACGAAGATCTGACGACCCTCGTTCAAACCTGGAAAAATATCCAGGCGAATCTCAGTGGTGGCGTTGCCCCGCAAAAGATCCTGAGCGAACAAACCAAGACAGCCAGTATTCTCCGCGACTTGCTCAATGAGAGCTTTAACCGTATAGTCGTTAACGATAAAAATATATATACAGACACCAAAACGTACATTCAAAAGATTGCACCCGAAAAGTCTGATATCGTTAATTACTATAATAACGGATCGCCTATCTTTGATAACTTCGGTATTACCCGCCAGGTAAAGGCGTCTTTCGGTAAAACCGTAAACCTCGACAGTGGCGTATACCTCATCATTGAAGCTACCGAAGCACTACACGTAGTAGATGTTAACAGCGGATATAAAAGCTCCAGCAACAACCAGGAACAAAATGCCCTCGCATCCAACCTGGAAGCAGCTGCAGAAATTGCCCGACAGCTAAGGCTGCGCGATCTGGGTGGTATCATTATCATTGACTTCATTGATATGAAACTGCCGGAAAACAAAAAGGCAATATTTGAAGCCATGGAGAAATTTATGGCCCAGGACAGAGCAAAACATACCATCTTACCTATATCGAAATTTGGCCTCATGCAAATTACCCGCCAACGGGTAAAACCTGAGATCACCATTTCCGTAGCAGAAGATTGCCCTACCTGCAGAGGAACAGGTAAAATCGGCGCCTCCATGCTGATCCTCGAAGACATTGAGAAAAACCTGCAATACCTGCTGAATCACCAGCATAAAGGTCTCACCATTCGCACACATCCTATATTATACGCTTACCTTACCAAAGGATTCCTTGCATCCAAACAATGGAAATGGTATTTCCATTATAAAAAATGGATCAAATTAAAAGCCGACTCCAATTACCACCTTACTGAATATCGTTTCTTTGACGCCAATGACGAGGAAATTAAGTTATAAAAAGCAAAAGGTCCGCAGTTGCGGACCTTTTGCTTTTTATAACTTAATTTCCAGCTTTTAGCCGTTAGCTTTTAGCTGTTAGCAAAATGCAGCGGAGATTGCAGTATATAACATCAACTTCGCTGGATTTTGCTAACAGCTAAAAGCTAATGGCTAAAAGCTAGAATCGATAATCGTCTCTTGCTGGACTGAAGCTGTCTATTATTTTGCAATCCGCCAGCGCACGGCCACCATGCGGCGTGTTTGGTGGAATCACCAGCGTATCATATTGCTTCAATAGATATTTTCTTCCATCCAGATTCATTTCAAAACTGCCTTCCGCTACATACATGATCTGCTCATGCGGATGCTGATGGATAGGCGAATCCGAGCCAGCTGTTATTTCCCAGAATGCCAATGTACTTTTGCTACCATGTACAAAACGACCGTAATGGCCGGCAATCGTGTTTTTTACAGGGATCTCATCTAAAGAAGCAGGTTTATTCATATTTATAGCATTTAGATATTAAATATAGTTTATACAGCAGATTTTAACAACGGCCTGAAGCTATAAGTATATATATTTCATACATTTACCGTCATAAATACCCTTTTAATCCCAATTATAATTGTCATGTTTGTTTAAGTAAATAAATACATCCATTACGCATATGACTATACGTTTCTACTCCTTATTTGCCTTACTGTCGTTGATCATCTTTGCTGCCTGCCAGCAACAAAGCGGTTCCCGCAAAAGAACAAAGGCAAGAGATACCTCTCACTATACCAAACAGGCGTATATTGACCAGACTATCGACAGCAATTATGTGAACACGTTTCTGCAGTCACATAAAGCTTATGATGCCTATGATGAATCTATTCTCAACTTCTACCGCAAGCGCGATTTTCATTACGCATGGATCAATAAAGACGGACTGACAGAACAGGCCAGCAACTTTATTAACATGATGAAAAATGATGCCGCCTATGGTATCAAAGACAGCAGTCTGATGACACCAGATCTGCAACAACTGACCGATACCCTGCTGGTCAGCGATGTGGGCCTGAAACCAGGAGATACATCTGTTCCCCGTATTGAAATGTTGCTTACCGCGCAATTCTTTGCCTATGGCAATAAGGTATGGAATGGTATTACCGCTGATTCGGCCAAGGACCTGGAATGGTTTATTCCCCGTAAGAAAATAGACATGGAAAGCTTACTGGATTCTATGGTTGGTAAAAAGAATAACGCTTTTGAAGACGATGAACCTGTAAACAGACAATATATCCTCCTGCGCCAACAGCTGAAAAAACTGGCTCAGCTGGAATCTGGCAACAAATGGGACTCCATCCGGACCACCCAGAAAAGCTTCAAAAAAGGAGATTCCTCCAGCGTAATTGCGGAAGTGAAATACAGGCTGGAAGCCTTTGGTGACCTGCCAGGAACTGACAGCAGCAAACGCTTCACTGTAGCATTGGATACTGCTATCCGTAGCTTCCAGGCCAGAATGGGCATAAAAGAAGATGGTACTATCAATAAAAGTGTACTGGATGCCCTGAATACGCCGCTGCAGGATCGTATTCAAAAAATATTACTGAATATGGAACGTTTGCGTTGGGTACCTATAGAGCCCACTACAGACTACATCCTGGTGAATATCCCACAGTTTAAAATGCATGTATATGATAAAGGCAAATTAGCCTGGAGTTGCAATGTAGTGGTAGGTAAACCTGGTGCCAGCACCGTTATATTTACGAAAGAACTACGCCATATCGTGTTTAGTCCTTATTGGAATGTGCCTCCGGGAATATTGTCAAAAGAAGTGTTGCCTGGCTTGAAACGTAGTGGTGGCGGTTATCTGTCAAGACTGAATATGGAAATTGTAGGGGCCAGCGGAAAAACTATTTCTCCGGGGTCTATCAATTTCAGCAAGTATTCCGGGGGTAATTTCCCTTACGTAGTAAGACAGAAACCTGGTGGTAAAAACTCATTGGGCAAAGTGAAATTCCTTTTCCCCAACGAATACAATATTTATTTACATGATACCCCGGCCCGTTACCTGTTTGGAGAAAACAAGCGTTCTTTCAGTCATGGCTGTATCAGGATTGCAGAACCCAAGCACCTGGCGCAATGGCTACTGCGCGATGATTCCACCTGGACAGAAAAGAAAATTGATGATGCGATGAATGCCGGTAAAGAGAAATATGTGACCGTAAAAGATAAAGTGCCCGTATTTATTGTGTATTTCACTGCCTTTGTGGATAGTGACGGCAGACTGAATTTCCGGGATGACGTGTATGGGCACGATGCGAAACTGGCTACTTCCTTATTTGGAACAAAGTAATCGAACAAACTATAAAAAAAGCAGCAGCAGGAAGATTTCCTTTCCGCTGCTGCTTTTTTTATAGTAATAATCTTTAGAGGCTTACTGCAATAACAGAAATCTCAACATCCACTCCTTTAGGTAATCCTGCTACCTGCACAGTTTCCCTGGCTGGAAAGTCGCTGGTAAAATAACTGCCATATACTTCATTCACTTGTGGGAATGTTTTCATATCTGTAAGAAAGATCGTTGCTTTTACCACGTGTTGAAAACCCAAACCAGCTTCGGTAAGAATGGCCTGCAGATTTTTCATTACCTGGTGTGTTTCGTCCACGATGCCTGATTTAATCAGTTCGCCGGAAGCCGGGTCCAGGGCTATCTGACCAGATACATATAGTGTGTTACCAGCTTTCACAGACTGGTTATAAGGCCCGATAGGAGCGGGCGCATTAGTGGTGTTAATGATTTGCTTTTCCATGTAAACGAAAGTAAATAATAATTAAGAACGCACAAATGTCTGTCAGGGCAGATGTGCTATAATTAATGATTCTTTATTAGGTTTGCCGAAATTTAACGCATGAATATCCTGGTAATAGCAGATGCGCAACGGTACGAAGAATTGCAGCAGAAGGGAATGGCCACGCATCATGACATACAATGGAAAACAAGCCTGGAAGAGGTATTGTCACTAAAAGTATTTGACCTGGTGCTGGATCTTATCTTCGACGACCGGCCGGAGCATGCCCTCATGTATGCAAAGAATCCGGGGATTCCGGTGTTGGCAGGTATGGTAAAAACATCCTTATCCGACATCATGAACCAGTTTGCCTTTGAGCAGGGATTCAATATCATGGGGTGTAATTTTTTGCCGGGGTTTGTGAATATGCCGGTGATGGAGGTAACGGTGATGGATGAAGGACAAAAAGAAACGTTGGATAGTATCATGTATAAGCTAGGCTGGGAATATGCGCTGGTGGCGGATGTTGTTGGTATGGTTACTCCCCGGGTGGTGTGTATGATTATTAATGAAGCTTATCTCACGGCACAGGAAGGAACGGCCTCCCGGGAGGATATAGACACTTCAATGCGTTTGGGTACCAACTATCCTTATGGTCCTTTTGAATGGAGTGAGCGGATCGGAATACTGCATGTGTACGAAGTATTGAAGGCCATACACGATGTTACCGGTGATGACCGTTATGAAGTAGCAGCCTCTTTGCAAACAGCATACGAAGCGATTTAATTTTTTACATGGCACTTATACTGAATATAGATACCGCAACAACTACCGGCTCTGTGAGCCTTTCCCGCGATGGGCAAGCCATACAAACGCTGGTGAATGAAAAGCAGCAGGATCATGCTGCAACTATGATTTTATTTGTGCAGCAGATACTGAAGGAACAAGGCATTTTACCTGAAGCACTGGATGCTATTGCGGTGAGTGCCGGTCCTGGTTCCTATACCGGATTAAGGGTAGGAGTGGCTACTGCAAAGGGTTTGTGCTATGCCTGGCATAAGCCGCTGCTGGCTATTTCCACGTTACAGATGATGGCGCAGGGATTAGTCGCTGCTGTAAAAGATGAACAGGCCTGGTATTGTCCGATGCTGGATGCCCGCAGGCAGGAAGTGTTTATGGGGCTGTATGATGCCGGTTTGCAGGAGATCATGCCGCCACAGGCCATGATCCTGGAGCCTTCTTCCCTGGATGGTCCGCTGGCAGAAAAGAAAATTTACTTTTTCGGAGATGGCAGCCCTAAATGGGAGCTGATGTTATCTTCGCATAAAAATGCTATTTTTGCAGAATATGTGATAAGTGCGGCGCATATGGCACCGCTTTCCGCACAGGCTTTCGATAAAAAAATGTTCGTTGATCTGGCTTATTTCAGTCCATTCTACCTCAAGCCATTTTATTCTCCTCAAAAACCCTGAACACATAACGTTGTTTTGTCATGGAATAGTCAAATTACATCTAATTTGCAAGTATCCGGGGGTTATATATGATAAAATAAGGTATGGAAATTTTTTTTATTGTGATAGATATTATATTTTTGTATAAATCGATTACCGCAATTGTTGTCTAACTGTTTGCGAGTACTGTCCGTTGATCCCTTTCATTTCATCATTTTTTTAAAACTATTATGCGATGGAAAAAACATTATTAACTACCTCTTCTAATACTCTTATTATTTCTAGAGGTACCAATGAAAAAGACCAGATCAAATTGGATTACATTGCCGTCAAGAAGGCTGCTATGGTTTTACGTGCTATCAACCATAAGCTGCGCCAGCAGATGATTAAGCTGCTGGAAGACCACAAAAAAATGACCGTGACCGAGATTTATGTGAAGTTGCGTCTGGAACAATCGGTAGCATCGCAACATCTCGCCATATTAAGGCGTGCAGGCATTGTAATTACAGAAAGAGATGGTAAGTTTATTCACTACACCATCAACAAGCAACGTATTGCTGAAGTGGCGAAGTTTGTGGAAGAACTTGTTGGGTAAAAGTATTGCTCCGTATTACATACGGAAGAAAATTATATAAAAAAGTAGCCATAACGGCTACTTTTTTATTTTGGTATAGATTTTATCCATATCTACACCTACTGAGAAGTTGTAAATTTGTAAAAATCAAAAACCATGTTCGTAAAACAATTGTACACCAACTGTTTGTCGGAAGCGGCATACTTCATTGAATCTGAAGGAGTAGCCGTGGTGATAGACCCGTTACGTGATATCGAAGTTTATCTAGATCTGGCAAAAGAACGCAACGCAACCATTCAATACATTTTTGAAACGCATTTTCATGCGGACTTTGTTTCCGGCCATCTGGAACTGGCTGCAGCTACCGGCGCAAAAATCGTTTTTGGTCCGGATGCAGTGACCAACTTTGAAACTTATGTAGCCAAAGACAACGAAGTATTCAAGATTGGCGCCGTTACCATGAAAGTATTACATACGCCTGGTCATACACTGGAATCTTCCTGCTACCTGCTGCTTGATGAAAAAGAACAGCCTTATGCTGTATTTACCGGAGATACTTTATTCGTTGGAGACGTAGGTCGTCCAGATCTTTTCAGCGGTGACCTCACCAAAGAAGAACTGGCAGCATACCTGTTTGATTCTCTCAACAACAGGATCAAAACATTACCTGATCAGGTGATTGTTTACCCGGCACATGGCCCTGGCTCTGCCTGCGGCAAAAACCTGGGTCCTAATACTTACAGCACCATTGGTGATGAAAAAGCCACCAACTACGCGTTGCTGGCCACAGATAAGGAAAAGTTTATTGAAGAAGTAACCAGCGGTTTAGCCACGCCTCCATCTTACTTTCCTATCAATGCTAAAATAAATAAAGAAGGATATGATGCGCTGAAAGCTGTCATGGAAAAGGCAATGCAGCCACTTTCTCCTGCTGAATTTAAAGCAAAAGGGCAGGAAGGTGCATTGATCCTGGATACCCGTCCGGCCACTGAATTCGGTGACGGATTTGTTCCCGGCGCTATCAGCATAGGTTTGGAAGGACGTTTCGCAGAATGGGCGGGAAGCTTGTTGCCTTTTGATCAGGACATCATCCTGGTTACGCCAATTGGCAAAGAAGAAGAAACTGTTGTGAGAATGGCCCGTGTAGGATTTGATAACGTTACCGGCTATCTGAATGGAGGCTACCCTGCATGGGAAGCATCCGGCGAAGCCAAAGACATGATCATCACTGTAGAAGCAGATGAACTGGCCATGGACTTGCCACACGATCCAAACCTGGTGATCCTCGATGTACGTAAACCAATTGAATTTGCAGATGGCCACATCAAAAATGCCATCAACATTTCACTGGGTGATATGATGGATCCCGGAAAAATGGCAGATATGGAAGATAACTTTAACCTGTACGTTCATTGTCAGGGTGGTTATCGCAGCATCATTGCCTGCTCTATCATGAAAAGAGAAGGTATCCACAACCTGCGCAACGTAGACGGTGGCTTCGCTAAAATGAAAGACCAGAAAGGATTACAGGTGGTACAGGAAAAAACAGTACTGAACTAATAGATAAGAATTACGAATTTCAAATTACGAGTTACGGATTTGTGTGGAGATAATAGCGGATAACATCTGCGTTTATCATCTCCCTGCAAATCCGTAATTCGTTATCCTTCTTTTGGCTATTCGCTTTGTAATCGTTAACTTCTTCTCACAAAATTGTTTGGGCATGACTACCAAAACCCTGGCAATAGCCTCCATACTCTCCATAGGTGCGTTTATATTCGCCTGTAAACCCTCTGATGCAACATTGAAAGCAGAAGTAAATGAAAAATTAAGCCTCGTTCCCGGCATCTCTGCTGATGTGAAAGATGGTGTAGTTATTCTCACTGGAGAAGTAAGCGATGAAGTAGCCAAATCGGCCGCAGAAGAAGCGTTGAAAGGAGTGAGAGGCGTGAAGTCTGTGCAGGATAATATTACCATAAAAGCCCCGCTGCCCCCGGAAACACCGCCAGTAGCTATTAACCCGGATGAAATACTTAAAAAAGCGCTGGACTCAGTTTATGCTGCTAATGGCTTTACAGATATTACAGTGACCATCGCTAATGGAGAAGTGACCCTTGATGGCACAGTCAAAAAGAAACAACTGCGTAAAGTCGTGCAGATAGCGCAGCAATCTGCCGCAAAAAAAGTAACGAATAATGTGAAGGTGAAAGTGAAATAAACTGATGCCGTACTACCCTGACTTTGTATGCAGCGATGCATAGACCTTGTGGTTGACATCTCCCTATTAACCCTTCCCGTTTTTCTGTCCCTGATATTGATGTTTCCAGCGACGATGGCTCCACACCCATACTTCAGGCTGTTCGTGGATGTTATTCTCCAGATAGCGTACAAACGTTTCTGTGATTTTTCCATCAGGTTCCTGCTGAGGATTTTCGAATGCGAGCTTTAAAGTAGCGTTATAGTAGCCTCTTTTTATTTTGCGGATATCCACAAATACTACGGGGATATTGCTGCGCTTAGCCCCCATTTCAGGGCCTTTGTAGAAAGGCGTCATTTTGTTGAGGAACGGATACCAATAGCAGCTGCGGGGATTACCCGGATTCTGATCTGCTACCAATGCGATCAGGTATTGCTTATTGGTCCATGCCTTCATGCTGTTACCCATGTCATTGGCGGGGATCAGGATAGTGCCGAACTTTTCCCGGAAGTGGCGGAACATGCGATCCGCGGGCTTGCTGGTAAGTGGCATATATACCACGAGGAAGGGGAAAGCTACGTCCTGCATACAAAACAGGTTAGCCCATTCCCAGTTAAAATTATGCCCCAGGTGCAGCTGACAGCTTTTGCCCTGTGCATATAATTCGTGCAGTACGGAGAGATCACATTGGAAGCGCTTTTGCAATTGCGCTTTGCTCATAGTGAGTAGCTTGATGGTTTCCACCATCATGTCTGTAAGGTTGTGGTAGTATTTTTTAGCAATAATGGTAATTTCTTCCTTCGACTTATCCGGAAAGGCTTGTGTCAGATTCTCCATCACCACTTTCCTGCGATATCCGATAATATAATATACCAGCACGTATAGCACATCACTGATAAAGTAGAGTACCGGAAATGGCAATATGGAAAGACTATAGCAAAAAGCAAGCAGCAGATAATACATATTCCTGTTTGTTGTAAATCCAACGCAAAGGTAATGAAAGACAGCCGTTTAGCTTACAATACAATGTTTTGTATCAGCTCAGACTTAAACGGATAATCAGTATTGAAATGAAGTCCCCTGCTTTCTTTGCGGAAGGACGCGCCTTTTACAATCAGGTAACCTGCTGTGATAAGATTGCGTAGTTCACATAATTGTGGTGACACCATGGTTTTTTCGTAGAGATCTTCTGTTTCTTCGTGTAAGATATCCAGTCTGCGAAGGGCGCGTTGTAAACGCACATCTGTTCTTACAATCCCTACATAATCACTCATGATCTGTTTGAGTTCTTTCAGACTTTGTGTGATGAGGATCATTTCCTTTGGCGCCGTAGTGCCGGTGGCCACCCAGTCGGGCACATTTTCTTTAAATTCCAGCTGGTCTATTTTGCTGGTAGTATCTATAAAGCATCGGTGTGCAAATACCATGGCTTCCAGGAGAGAGTTGGAAGCAAGGCGGTTGGCGCCGTGCAGGCCGGTGCTGGAGCATTCGCCGCAGGCGTATAAATTGCGGATGGAGGTCAGTCCCCACTCATTGATTTTGATACCACCACAGCTGTAATGAGCTGCAGGCGTTACCGGAATCATTTGGGTAGCTACATCAATACCAGCAGCCTTGCAGGTTTCGTAGATGTTGGGGAAATGATGAATAAATTTCTCCAGATCCATATGCCGGCAGTCGAGGTATACATGTTCGGTACCGGTGATCTTCATTTCGCTATCAATGGCGCGGGCCACAATATCGCGTGGCGCCAGCGACAGGCGCGGATCGTATTTATGCATGAAGTCTTCCCCATGAATATTGCGAAGAATACCGCCATCGCCCCGCACGGCTTCTGAAATCAAGAACGAAGGGTTTACGCCCGGCTGGTACAAAGCCGTAGGGTGAAACTGGATGAACTCCATGTTTTCGATACGACCTTTGGCGCGGTATACCATTGCCACGCCATCGCCGGTGGCGATATTGGGATTGGTAGTACTGCGATATACCTGTCCGTTGCCGCCGGTGGCCAGCAACGTTACTTTGGCAAGAATCTTTTCTATTTTGTTGGAGGTAAGGTTCAGCACATATACACCGTAGCATTCAATGTCTGGTGTGGATTTGGTGACCAGGTAACCCATATGATGCTGGGTGATGAGGTCTACTACAAAGCAATGTGTGATCAGTTCTATATTGGGGCGGCGATGAATAGCATCCAGCAGCGCGCGTTCTATTTCTTTACCGGTAATGTCTTTATGATGAATAACCCTGAATACAGAGTGTCCACCTTCACGGCCCAGCGAGAAGTCGCCATCGGGGTTTTTATCGAAGTTAGCCCCCCACTCAATGATTTCGTTGACCCTTTCCGGACCTTCCGTTACCACGATTTTTACTATCTCCTCATTACAGAGTCCGTCACCGGCGATGAGGGTATCCTCAATGTGTTTCTCGAAACTATCATTTTCCAGGTCATTGACCACTGCCACACCGCCCTGGGCGTATTTGGTATTGGTTTCATCTTCGCGGCTCTTGGTGATAATCCTGATCTTTTTATCCGGACATTGTTGTGATACCTTGAGCGCATAAGTGAGCCCCGCAATTCCTGAACCGATGACAAGAAAGTCTGTTTGTTGCATAGTTAGACAAAAGTAAGAATTACGAATTAAAAATTACGAATTACGGATTAGTGGGGAGGGGGATGATATCGCAGGTAACTTCTCACAAACCCGTAATTCGTAATTTTTAATTCGTAATTCTTACCCGGAAGTACTCTGTACTACCATATACCAGCCCCCATTGAGCAAAGCCATAGGTGAGCATTACCAGGATATCCCCACCGGGCAGCGGGTGGTAAAATTTGCCTACGGCAATCAGGGAATCAGAGATCAGAAATAATACGGCGCCTGCCATACAATACCAGCCTGCTGGTTGTCGCCGGAAGTGAAAGGCATGGAGTACACTTTGCACCGTAATAGAAAGTGCCAGTGCATATACAATAACAGGAATGGTTAAACTACCGAGATAAGGCACCAAAAACAAGATAAACACAATCACGACTGCTGCGTTCAAAAACACCAGTGGGTATTTGCAAAACGGTACCGGCAGATTACTATACCTTATTTTCAGAAAGAAGATAATGTACATGATATGTGCTAAGAGGAAGCTGCCCAGTCCGGGAAGAAATAAATTATTAAACAGCAGCAGATCATCTCCCAGGGAGGAAAAGAACAACGCCAGCAACAGGAAGAGGCGGAAACTGCGCGGTATTTTGACATCGGCATACAATACATAAATCGCCAGGATCACTACCAGCAAAGGCTTTGTGGCATACCTGTAACTATCTTTGTCAAGTGCAATGAGCAGTATATCTGCCAGTAATACAAGGAAGAATATAATCAGACTTCGAGGGCGCAGCATGTGGAAAAGG
Organism: Chitinophaga sp. 01L420; assembly: GCF_056399985.1. Classification (NCBI taxonomy): domain Bacteria; kingdom Pseudomonadati; phylum Bacteroidota; class Chitinophagia; order Chitinophagales; family Chitinophagaceae; genus Chitinophaga; species Chitinophaga sp. 01L420. The sequence continues at coordinate 162,382 of NZ_JBFTSK010000002.1, read as the reverse complement.
GCTTATGGTACTAATATAACAATTATTCTCTAAGTATTCAACAGAATATAGAACGTAGTGCCGTTACCGTTAATACCAGGGCTCATCACTTTTAGTTGTCCGCCGTGCATTTGTATGATTTGTTGTGATAAGCTCAAACCAATACCAGAGCCTTTCTTTTTAGTAGTGAAGAACGGAATGAATATTTTGTTCATCGCGTCCCGGTCGATGCCCGGGCCATTGTCTGTTACTTCAATGCATATCTGCTGAATGTTGTTAATATACAGTTTCATGCTGATAGCAGCCTGCGGTGTTTGTTCCAGTGCATCCATGGCATTTTTTACCAGGTTGATCAGCACCATTTGCAGTTGCGATACATCGGCATGGATCTCCATGTTTTCGGCATCTACTTCGAGGGTGAACTGTATGCCTGCCTGTTTCATATCTGTCTGGAAAAGACTGCTGACAGAGGTGATGAGTGTTTTTACATTTACGCTGGTAAACTGCGGCTGTGGAAGTGTGGTATAATCGCGGTAAGCATTCACAAAGTTCATGATGCCTTTGCTACGGCTTTCCACTGTCTGCAGTGCTTCGCGTAAGTCTGAAATGCCTTCCTGGTGCTGCGCGCCGGGGGCAATGTCAAAATCAACGATTTCCTGCATGGTACCAATCAGCGATACAATTGGTGTGACGGAATTCATGATTTCATGGCGAAGAATTTTGGTAAGGTTTTGCCATGCTTCCAGTTCTTTTTTCTGGAGTTCCGAATGAATATTCTGTATAGAAATAAGTTTGATGAGTCGTCCCTGCAAACGCACGGTGGCGGCGTGTATAGAGAGCTGTTGCTCCTGCCGGGTAGCATACAATGTTTTGTTGCCGGAAGATAATTCCATTAGTAACTCCGCCAGGCCGGGATGCACGGTTTTCAGTTCGTGAATATTACGGAGCCGGTAGATGCCCATGAGGCGGAAAGCCGCGGGGTTAATGAGTTCTATCTTCCCTTCCGTATCAAAAGATAATACGCCGATACTGATATGTTGTACAATGGTGTCAATATATTTCAGGTTGGCTTCTTTCTCTGCCCTGGTTTGGCGGAAAGCTTCCAGCACTTCATTAAACTGATGATTGAGCATGCTGAAGCTCTTACCCAGTTTGTTATCCGCGCTGAAGCGGATAGAGAAATCTTCATACCGGATAGATTCCAGGAATAGTGTGAGTTTCCGGTTAATCCGGTTCAGGTAATAGTAAATGCCGTACAGCTGTAATAATATCAGTGGCAATAACAGGAATGCCAATGGCTGCATGCCGTGCATGTACAACCATATGGCTGCTGTGAGTGTGATAGCCAGCAGGATGACCCGTAGACTGATATTAATGCTGAAGCGATTCATGGAGAGCTTTTAGCCGTTAGCTATTAGCTTTTAGCCTGTAGCGTATAGTCTTAGCTGATAGYCGTACGCTACAGGCTAAAAGCTAATAGCTAACGGCTAAAAGCTATTTAAATATTATATTTTTCCAATCTTCTATATAGTGCTGCTCTGCTGAGTCCCAGTTCTTTCGCGGCTTCGGTGATGTTGCCGTTACATTTTTTCATGGCCTGTGAAATGATATTCCTTTCCATTTCTTCCAGGTTGTAACCGGTATCCATGGCCTGATCTGCGTTGTTGTTATTTTTTACAAAAACGTCTTTGGGCTGCAGCGTTTTCCCTTGTGAAAGGATCACCGCTCTTTCAATAGCATGCTGCAGTTCGCGGATATTACCTGGCCAGTCGTAGCGCTCTAATTGAGTGATCAGTGATTCATGCATACTGTTTACCGGGCGTTTATATTTATCGCGGTACAGTTGCAGGAAATGTTCGGCGAGTGGAATGATATCTTCCACCCGTTCGCGCAGGGGAGGAAGGTGTATTTCGATGGTATTGATACGATAGAGCAAATCCTGTCTGAACAGGTGTTGCGCTGCCATGTGTTGTATATTTCTGTTGGTAGCACAGATGAGTCTAACGTCAATGGGTACACTTTTATTGGAACCCACTTTGGTAACAGATCTGTTTTGCAGTACCGTCAGCAGTTTTGCCTGGAAGGGAATAGAGATATTACCTATTTCATCCAGGAAGATGGTACCGCCGCCGGCTTCTTCAAAGCGGCCGGTGCGATCTTCGCGGGCATCGGTAAAGGCGCCTTTTACGTGGCCGAATAATTCGCTTTCGAAAAGGGTTTCGCTGATGGCACCCAGATCCACGCTGACAAACGGTTTGCTGCTACGGTTGGACTGCGCATGTATTTGCCGGGCCAGCATATCTTTACCAGTACCATTTTCCCCGAGAATAAGGATATTGGCATCGGTGGCAGCTACTTTGGATACCGTATCAAATACAGCCAGCATACCGGGACTTTTACCGATTACCTGGTTGCCGGGATGATGAACGGCAGCGGGAGGTTTATCCTGTTGGGCAGCACGTTTATTATAGGCTGTTTGAATAGTGGCCAGTAGTTTTTCGTTTTCCCAGGGTTTGAGTACAAAGTCTACCGCACCCGCTTTGATAGCTCTTACAGCCATTTCCACATCGCCATAGGCGGTGAATAAGACGACAGCTGTTTCTGGTTTAATATCCAGTATACGGTCCAGCCATTCGAAGCCTTCCTTCCCGCTGCTCAGGTCGCGGGTGAAATTCATATCCAGTAAGATTACATCGTAATCAAAGTTGGATACGAGGTAGGGTATTTTTTGTGGATTCTTCTCAAAATCAACCTGTTCAAAATGTCTTTTCAATAACAGGCGTGCTGCACGTAAAACGTCTACATCATCATCTACAATTAAAATCTTAGCTGGTTGCATGTTAGTCATATGCGAAAGGTGAATAGTTGACAATATTAAACAAAGATTCTTTCAAAGCCACAGCTAAATTCAGGATCTTTTAAAAGTGTCCGATTCTGGACACCCCATGTCCGGCAAAGGACGTTTTTTTAGGCAAAAAATCAATGGAATCGTTGCTGGTAAAGTCTTTATAGCTTTGGCATGTGGATTGACTTTCTAGGAACAGCAAACTTTTCGCTAATAAACATGGACAGAAAAATAGAAAAGAAGTTTTGGAATAAGAAACGCATCATGATGATAGGTGGTGGTGCCGTAGTAGCAATGCTGCTGCTGTACACCCTGATCTTTGCTGATCACCGGGCTACCCTTAATGTAGAAAAGGACAAGATCACTATTTCTACTGTGAAAAAGGGAACCTTTGATGTATATATTGCCGTGACGGCTGTAGTAATGCCCCTCAAAACCATTCGCCTGGATGCCATCGAAGGAGGATATGTAAGCCGCAAATACCTCGATGGGGGTAGTATGGTAAAAGAAGGGGRTTCTATTCTCAGACTGGATAACCAGCACATGATGATGGATTTCGTAAATCATGAAACTGAGATTTACCGGTTACGTAATGAGTTGCAGAATACCCGGTTGAGTATTCGTCAGCAGGACTTTACCATGCAACAAACTATCTCGGATATAGATGCCAAGATAGAGTCTGCCCAGGATCTGTATGACCGTAATAAACAACTGGTAGAGGAAAAGATAGTAGCCCGCCAGGACTTTAATAAGAACAAATTTGAGCTGGAAGGTCTGCTCCGCCAGAAGGACATTCAGTTACAATCCCAGAAATACCAGCAGGAGAATGCTAAAACGCAGATCACTCAGCTGGAAGGTACCCTGGCCAGAACCCAGCGTAACCTGGAGCTGATGAAGGAAAACCTGAACAGCCTGATCGTGCGTGCCCCGGTATCCGGACAGCTGTCTTCCATAGATGTGGAAGTAGGGTCCAGTATTGTTGCCGGACAGAATATAGGCCAGATCGATGATCTGAACGGGTTTAAATTACGTGCTGATATAGATGAACACTACGTTTCCCAGGTATTTGCCGGTTTGAAGGCCTCCTTCGAATTTGACGGGAAATCTTATGATATGGTGGTTACCAAAGTGTATCCCGAAGTAAAAAGCGGTCGCTTTCAGGCCGATATGACCTTCGAAAAGAATACACCCGAAGGCATCCGCCGTGGACAATCCTCTCCTATCCGCCTGGTATTGGGTAAGTCTGCAGAAGCCATTCTTTTACCACTCGGTGGCTTTTTCTCCGACACTGGTGGTAACTGGGTATATGTAGTAGATAAAAACGGCAACCGTGCAGTAAAACGCAATATTTCGCTGGGCCGTAAAAATCCTTTATATTTTGAAGTACTGGAAGGTTTACAGCCTGGAGACCAGGTCATTACTTCTTCTTACGAGAACTTCGGTAATAAAGATGTTTTATCCTTTTAGTAATCATCCATTTTTTTATATAAACTAGCATTTAAAATCACAAACACTTATGATACGCACCGTTAACTTACAGAAGCTGTTTACAACAGAAGAGGTAGAAACCACTGCTCTCAACGGCATTAATATGGAAGTGCAGGATGGCGAATTTGTGGCGATCATGGGGCCTTCCGGTTGTGGCAAATCCACTTTGCTGAACATTTTAGGTTTGCTGGATAACCCCAGTGATGGCGAGTATCACTTCTGGGATAAGGAAGTAGCGCGTATGAGTGAAAGACAAAGAGCACAGCTCCGCAAGGGCTCTATTGGATTTGTATTTCAGAGCTTTAACCTCATCGATGAACTGACTGTTTTCGAAAATGTAGAATTGCCTTTACTATACCTGAAAGTACCCGCTGCCGAAAGAAAAGTGAAAGTAGAAGAAGTACTGGAACGTATGAACATCATGCATCGCCGTAATCACTTCCCGCAGCAGTTATCAGGAGGTCAGCAACAGAGGGTGGCCATTGCCCGCGCAGTAGTTGCCAAGCCCAACCTGATCCTGGCGGATGAGCCTACAGGTAACCTGGATTCTACCAACGGCGAAGAAGTGATGAAGCTGTTACAGGAACTGAATAATTCAGGAACCACGCTGATCATGGTAACACACTCCCCATATGATGCCGGCTTCGCACACCGTATTGTTAACCTGTTTGATGGAAGAGTAGTAACAGAGAATATCAAGGAACAGTTCCATGTGTGATTTTTTTTCGCCATTCTAAAACCACATCATTATGTTCCGGAATTATTTCAAAATTGCTATCCGTCATCTGCAACGGCATAAGTTTATTACGGTGATTAACATCTCCGGACTCGCAGTAGGCATGGCCTGTTGTATCCTGATCGTGCTGTATGTCAGTGATGAGTTGAGTTTTGACAGATTCCACCATAATCTCGATAATATCTACCGCGTTACTACGGCCACTACACATGTCGATGCCGGTACTACAGAGTATGATGCAGGTACCCAGTTTCCCCTGGGACCGAATCTGAAGAAGGATATCAGCAGTATCAAAGAGACGGTGCGTGTAATGGGGCCTGGTAAAACGCTTTATACTGTAGGGGATAAAAAAATCTGGGAAGAGAACACAGGTTTTGCAGATGCGGGCTTCTTTCAGCTCTTTAATTTTCCTTTGCTGGAAGGGAATCCGGCTACTGTTTTGAAAGAACCCTATTCCATTGTTTTAACCGAATCGGCAGCTAAGAAATACTTTGGAACCGAACCGGCAATAGGTAAGCTCATCAAGGTAGGTAATGGTTATAGCTGTACCGTAACCGGCATCGCGAAAGATTTGCCATCTAATACGGACCTGCGCCTGGATATGATCATGTCGCTCTCTACCATGATCACTCAGTCGGCAAAAGCGGGAAGTATGCTTGAAGAGCAGTGGTTCATGTTTGCCAATAATGTTACCTATGTACAACTGGCTGATCATACGCCTCCGGCTAAATTAACCAAAGAGCTACAAGCTTTTGTAACCACTCATATAGGCGGCATACTGAAGAGACATAATATAAAGTTTGAACTGGAATTGCAGCCGGTTAAAAATGTACATCTGCATCCGCAGGGAGATAAGGGCGTTAATAATTCCGCCATGATCTGGATGTACATTGCCATTGCTGTTTTCCTGATCCTGATTGCCTGTATGAACTTTATGAACCTCACCACTGCCCGGGCACATGAAAGGGCCAAGGAAGTAGGATTGCGTAAGGTATTGGGCGCAGAAAGAAAGAGCCTCGTGCTGCAGTTTCTCACAGAATCGCTGGTGATCAGCATCGTATCTTTTGTGCTGGCATTTATATTGGCGGCTACGCTAATGCCTATGTTTAATGCGATTACCGGTAAAGAATTATCGTTGTTATCTTCTACGAAGCTGTTGCTGTATGCCGGTTTCCTGTTACTGGTGTTGGTAGTGGGGCTTATCGCCGGTAGTTACCCTGCGCTCTACTTATCCGGTCTGTTACCGTTGCGTGTGCTGAAAGGCAATTTCGTTACATCTGGTTCCCGTGTATTGGTGCGTCGTGGGCTGGTGGTCGCACAGTTTGCTGTAGCGGTTGCATTGATTATTTCTACTGTAGTGGTGTTTTCACAACTGCGTTACTGGCAACAAAAGAACCTGGGATTCGACAAAGAACACCTGGTGAATGTATACCTCTCGGGCGTGGATGGTGGCGCTAAAACGGCGTTGCTGAAATCGTCTTTCTTAAACTTATCCGGTGTACAACAAGTATCCATGCACAACTTTTTAATGGGCAGCGGGGTGTTTAACAATAACCCCATTGTACGGGAAGGTGGCGAGGATAAAGATGGTTTTGTAGCTGGTATTATACAATCAGATTTTGATCTGCTCAAAACAACGGGAATTAAGCTGGTGGCGGGGCGTGATTTCAATGCGGCATTGTCCACAGATTCTTCCGATGCTTTTATCGTAAACCAGACAGCCGCCAGGCAACTGGGCTTTAAGGATGATGCAGTTGGTAAACGAATTGAATGGAGACCGGGATATATGAACAGACACGGCACCATTATAGGTGTGGTGGAAGATTTTAATCTCCGCTCGCTGCAAATGCCGGTAGATCCCATCATCTATATGGTAAAACAGGATGAAGCAGCGATCCTTACGTTGCGGTTGGCTGCAGGTGATCAAAAAGCAATATTAAAACGTGTGGAAGCGGCATGGAACAGCATTGTTCCGGATACGCCGTTTAATTTCACCTTCGTAGAAAATGATATCAGGGCGCAATATGCCGCAGAACGTACCCTGGGTAAATTATTCGGCATCTTCTCCGGACTGGCTATCTTCATTGCCTGTATGGGTTTACTGGGATTATCCATGCTCATTTCCCGGCAGCGTACAAAAGAAATCGGTATACGGAAAGTACTGGGTGCTTCTGTTGCCAATATATCCTTGTTGTTATCCAAAGACTTTCTCAAACTGGTATTGATCGGTATCTGCATTGCCTCACCAATAGCCTGGTACGGTATGGAGAAATGGTTGCAACATTTCGCATTCAGAGTACATGTAGAATGGTGGGTATTTGCCCTCACTGCGGTGCTGGTAGTATTGATTGCGTTGTGTACTGTAAGTCTGCAGTCTGTAAGATCGGCATTACTGAATCCGGTTAAATCACTTAGATCTGAATAAACATGATTAAGAATTATTTCCGCATTGCCTGGAGGAATCTGCAAAGAAGCCGTTTTTTTGCTGCGCTGAATATAGCCGGGCTTGCCTTTGGCATGGCGGTATGTTTCTTCATTTTATGCTGGGTGACAGATGAATACAGCGTAGATAAATTTCATGCGAATGGTAAAAATATATATCGACTACAGGTAAATGTGGACTGGGGCGGCATGCGAACCATGGGCGTTACACCTGTTGTTTTAGGAGATGAATTGAAAAACACATTTCCTGAAATAACAGCTAATGTAAAGGTGAGATCGTTTGAAGATAATATGCTGTTTAAAACAAACGGTAAAACACAAGTAGAGCGGAAGGCAGTATATGCTACACCTAACTTCCCGGAAACATTTGACTTCTCTTTAGTAGCTGGCGACAAACATACCGCACTGGCACAGCCTAATTCCATTGTGTTGACCGAGGCGTTGGCTAAAAAATATTATGGCGATGGTGACCCTATCGGGCAAATTATAAAACTGGGTGATGGAAAGAGTTTGCAGGTAACAGGTGTGCTGGCAAAGCTTCCGGCCAACTCTTCCCTATCCTTCGATTTCATTATGCCTTTCGCGCTTACGTTACAGAATGATCCGTGGTTGCTAAAGCCAGGCAGCTACAGCATTTCTAACTATATGGTGCTCAGGCCAGGTACGGATATTACGCAACTAACCGCCAAAATGCAGCAAAATTACAAGCGGCAAAATCCTACGCAAAAGAACGAATTGTGGCTGCAGCCTTTTGAAGACGTTTACCTGCATGGAAAATATGAAAACGGAAAAGTAACAGGTGGAAGAATAGAATATGTACGCTTATTTTTTATCACGGCTCTGATAGTGTTGGCTATTGCCTGCATCAACTTCATGAATCTCTCTACTGCACAAGCTTCGAGACGTGCACGGGAGGTAGGCGTCCGTAAATCATTGGGAGCTACCCGCTCTTCCCTGATTATGCAGTTTACCGGCGAAGCTATACTGATGGCGGCAATTGCGGCCATCATTGCAGGAGTAGTTGTAGCAGCGCTGATGCCGGTGTTTAATAATTTTACGGGTAAACATATTGTCTTTACGCTACCTATTGTTGGCAAATATTTGCTCGGGTTATTAGTCGTAACGCTGGTAACGGGTTTACTGGCCGGCAGTTATCCTGCCTTTGTGTTATCCCGGTTCCTGCCGGTGAAAGTACTCAAGGGCGATGTTAGCAGCAGCGGAGGTGCTTCCCTGTTAAGGAAAAACCTGGTGGTGATACAGTTTGTATTGTCTTTTATTTTCATTGTGGGCAGTGTGGTCATCTACAGCCAGATGAATTATATCTACCATCGCAACCTGGGAATAGATCGTGAAAATGTGATGTATGTAGAACTGGACAATGGTTTTCATCCTAAGCAGGATGCTATTGAACAGGCGCTGGCACAGTTGCCGCAGGTAAAATCATTTACCTACAGTAATTTTCTGCCGTTATCCATCGGAGGGAGTAGCGCTGATCTTGCCTGGGAAGGCAAGCCAGATCAAATGGTAGTGAATACGGCACCATTGGTGATAGGATATGATTATACAAAAACATTGGGAATATCGATGATGGAAGGCCGCGAATTTTCCCGCGATTTTGCTTCTGATTCAGGCGGCTATCTAATCAACGAAACAGCGGCCCGCGTAATGGGAATGGTAGATCCGGTAGGGAAGGAGATTGGCTTCTGGAATGGAAAAGGAAAGATCATAGGCGTAGTGAAAGACTTTCATTTTACCTCTATGCGTGAAAATATTAACCCGGTAGTGATGATGCTGCAACCAAAGGATAATAACTATATCATGCTGCGTTTGGCTAAGGGAGATGTGGCCGCAGAAGTTGCTGCTGTAGAAAAAGTTTTTAACAGGTTGAATCCGGAATATCCGTTGGATTACCATTTCCTGGATGAAACTTTTGATAGCATGTACCAGTCAGAAACGATGCTGAAGAAGCTGGCAGAAGTGTTTGCGATTGTGGCCGTGTTGATTTCCTGTCTGGGATTATTTGGTTTGTCTGTTTTTACAGCAGAACAGCGTAGAAAGGAAATAGGTATCCGGAAGATATTGGGTGCATCGGTGATGAGTGTAACTACATTGCTTTCCCGTGAATTCCTGTTGCTGGTGGGTTTGGGCGTGATGCTGGCCACACCGGTGAGCTGGTACCTGATGCACAACTGGTTATCGGGTTTTGCATATCACGTAAACTTATCTGCCTGGGTCTTTATCACTGCCGGTTTGCTGGCATTGATGATTGCCCTGGCTACAGTGAGCTTCCAGTCAGTAAAGGCAGCATTGGCGAACCCGGTACAATCTTTAAAATCAGAATAAACGTTACCGTATATGTTTTACCGTTATATTATCATAGCAATCAGAAATCTGCGCAGACAAAGGTTATTTACCTTTGTCAACATTGCCGGGTTGGCGGTGAGTATGGCGGTATGCCTGCTGGCACTGATTTCTACCCGGAATAATTTCTCCTACGATAATTTCCACCCTGATATCGACCATACCTGGCGCATTACTACCAGGGTACAAACGCCTGATGGCAGAAAGTATCACATGGCGAGCACGCCGCTGCCTATGGGAGAGGCATTGAAAAACAACTACACCGCTATTCAACAGGAAGTAACGTTATATGGGGCATTATCAGGAGCTGGTAAAATAAATAAGAAGAAAATTAATATAAGCGGCGCCTTTGCTACGCCCTCTTTTTTCCATGTTTTTGGATTCAAACTGGCTGCAGGCAATCCGCTCATGGCCTTAACCACTCCCAACAGCATTGTGCTGACAGACGAAACGGCCAAACGATTTTTTGGTACACTTGATCCTATGGGGAAAGTGATACAGTTCGATAAGTTGGGTAGTTTTATTGTTAGCGGCGTATTACAACCTGCACCTTCCCTGACACATATTGGCTATGAAGCATTTGGCTCCATGTCGTCTGTAGCAGCATTGGAGCAAAACCATGTATTGCCGGATAGAGAACAGAACTGGAATGTTATTCTGAGTAGTTACACCTATGTGGTGATGCGTCCCGGAGAGGGAAGAGCCGCATTAACGGCAGCCATCAATGATTTGGCCCACCGGTATGACGACTTACCTGGAAAGGGGCAGGGTCATATTGCTTTTGAACCTCAGGCACTTAGTAAAATCAGCCCTTCACAGGGATTGTATGATGATATTACGAGCGCGCCGCCATGGGAAAAAATATTGACAGAAGTTGGCGTGGCCTTGCTGCTCCTGACCTGCGCCTGTTTCAATTATACTAATTTATCTATTGTTCGTTCCCTGCAGCGGGCCAAGGAAGTGGGCGTGCGTAAAGTTAATGGCGCGCAGCGCTGGCAGATCTTCATGCAGTTCATCACTGAATCTGTGCTGATGTGTATATTATCGTTGATCCTGGCGATTATCCTGCTGTTAGTGATGCAGAGTACTCACTTTAAGGCGTTGCCTATACCTGATACCAACCTGCTGGATGGACGGCTATTGCTCCTGTTCCTGGCATTCAGCATCATCACCGGAGTGGTGGCAGGTACTATACCTGCCTGGGCATTATCGTCTTTCCAACCGGTTAAGGTGCTGAAGAACCTGATAGATATTAAACTGTTTGGTGGACTGGGATTGAGGAAGTCGCTCATTGTTATTCAGTTTTCACTTTCCTTAACTGCCATCATTTTCCTGGTGACCGTATACCGGCAGTTTAGCTATAAGGCGGTAAAGGACATGGGTTTCTATCGAAAAGATATTCTGAATGTACCGTTGGCAGATGTGGACTTTCAGTTGATGAAGGAACGTATGATGTCACTGAATGGCGTAACAACGGTGGCGGCCAGTTCCGGCACACTCGGCATGCCCCGGGATGCCAGCTTTTGCGAGATGAGAACCGGCGATAGCAAAGATAGAATAGAGTTTGGCTATTATGCGGGAGATGCTGATTTCTTAAAAGTGATGCATCTCAAATTGATGGCGGGTAGCAGCTTTCCGGCCGCGGCATCTAAAGAAAAGGAACAATATATAATTGTGAATGAAAAAGCAGTGAGCGTAATGGGGGTTAAAACGCCCGCTGATGCCATCGGTAAAACCCTGTGGCTATCTGATTCACTGCCGGTAAATATTGTAGGAGTTGTACAGGACTTTAACTTTCAACCGATAGAAGTAAACATACGACCCATGGCCATTCGTTATCGTCCTGCTGAATTCAGGCAGTTACAATTGTCGATGGCCAAGGGAGATAAGGAACAACAAATCGCTGCGGTGAAAAAGAYCTGGATGGAATTGCATCCAGGTGAAATATTTTCTTCCGAATGGATGGATGAGCAATTACTCGCCCGCAGCGGACAGGAAATGATTTCCCTACTGGGATTCCTGGTATTTATTTCTACCATGATTTCTGCGCTGGGCCTGCTGGGCATGGTGGCGTATACTACCTTTACCCGCAAAAAAGAAGTCAGTATCCGTAAAATACTGGGCGCCAGTGCATCCGGGTTATTGATATTGTTGTCTAAGAATTATGTGCGCCTGATCTTCATTGCCGGCTGTATTGCCCTGCCGTTAGGGTATCTGGGCAGTCTGCTTTTTCTACAAATTTTCGCTTACCGGGTCAGTATAGGGATTCTTCCTATGTTGGGAAGCTTTGCTTTCCTGATACTACTGGCCCTGATTACCATTCTTTCACAAACATGGAGAGCTATTGAAGTGAATCCTGTTGACAACCTGAGGAACGATTAACAATGTTATTATACAACTACATAAAGCTCGCATGGCGCAATCTGGCTAAAAGAAAATTATATAGCTTCATCAATATTGGTGGGCTGGCAACGGGATTGTGCGTGTGCATGTTGATTATGCTCTATGTAGCGCATGAACTGAGCTACGACCGTTTTCATAAAGACAGTAACAGGATCTTCTCTTTATTGGAAAAAATAAAGATGGAGAAAGATACCATACAGTTTGACCGGTTTAATTATGCAACAGGGCCGGCTATACTGCAACAGGATGCAGGCGTAAAGAGCTTTCTGCGCATGGGTAGTTTACCAGGAGAGACTACGGTGATGCAAAATGTAGCCAATCCTGCTATCCGTGATGAGGAAAGTGCCACCTGGTTTGCAGATGCCAACTACTTCAGCTTTTTCTCTTTCCCCTTGCTGGAGGGCGATCCTGTCGAAGTGCTTAAACAGCCATTTACAGCGGTGATAACCACTTCCATAGCAAAGAAATACTTCGGCACCAATGAGGCTGTTGGGCAGCAATTACGGTTTAATGGAAAATATATTTTTGTTGTTTCCGGCGTCATGGCTGATGCACCCTCCAATTCCAGCATTCAGCCTGACTTTTTATTATCTGTTTCCAGCATGGCCGGTATTGAATCCATGAAATCGTTTGTGACGGATGATCGTGGCTTTGGAGGCCTTTTCAAAACCTATATCAAACTGGCAGATGCCGCCTATGCAGGGCAGGCAGAGCAGCATATTAATCAATTGTCTAAGGAAGAGGGCAGAGCCGTGATGGTTCCTTTGACCAGTGTACATATGGCCGCTAATTTCAACGCCGGATTTAACCTGCGTTATCTGAAGCTGTTTCCCTTGGTAGCAGGCCTGATCCTGCTAATGGCCCTGATCAACTACATGAGTCTTGCTACCGCCAGGGCTACTGTGCGTGCCCGTGAAATAGGCGTGAGAAAAGCGTTGGGTGCAGATCATAAACGTATTGCGCAGCAGTTTTATGTGGAGTCTGCCATGTATGCTTTCCTGGCATTTTGCCTGGCCGTAGTGCTTTGTATGCTGTTGCGTCCGGGATTTTTTAATTTGTTACAACTGAAGGTAGATGTAAGTTTCCTCTATCATCCGGTTGTATTGATGATATATGCAGGATTACTTTTCCTGACAGTTTTAATTGCAGGCAGCTACCCTGCGTTTGTGCTTTCCCGTTATAATCCTGTTGCCGTGTTATCAGGTAAAATGAGTAAGACGGGTGGTGTTGGTGTGAGGAAAGTGCTGACGGTATTACAGTTCGGCATCGCGGCGGTACTCATCATCTGTAGTATTGTTATTAATCGGCAGCTTTACTTTTTCCGGCATACTGCTACTGGTATCAACCAGGAAAATGTAGTGATGCTGCCGTTTCAGAATTCTATAGGAACACACTACCAGGCATTCCGGCAACAGGTAGCCGGATTAAATGGCGTGATGCAAACCGCTACGGCGCGTTATCCTTTGTACGATGGGTATGATATGTGGTTTGTAGCAGGAGAGGGCAACCGTCCGGGCATGGCGCTTTCCATGCTGCGCATTGACCGCCCGCTGATTGACATGGCAGGTTTACAGTGGAAGGTACCACCCGCTGATATGGAGCAACTGGGCATGGACGGAACTATCGTATTAAATGAAGTGGCAGCAGAAAGCTTCAATCTTACCCCATCTCCCGTAGGGAAACATATAAAAATGGGTAATAAAGAAGTAGCCGTAATCGGCGTACTGAAGAACTTCCATTTTAAATCGTTGCATGCCGCCATTCAGCCACTGGGGCTGACCGTGGAAAAAAGTAATTCAGCTACATGGGGTGCTAACACCCCGGGATGCTTATTTGTAAAGATTGCGCCTAAACAAAACATCCCTGTATTACTGGATCAGATCAAAAAAATATATGCAGGCTATGATATGCTCACCCCTTTTCAGTATAGTTTCCTGGATGATGCATTTGGTAAAATGTATACTGCAGAAGACAGGCTGGCCAGCATTTTCGGCGGATTTACCGCACTCACCGTTTTAATCGCTGCACTGGGTTTATTAGGGTTGGCCGCTTTTTCGGCGGAACAACGTACCCGCGAAATTGGCGTACGGAAAGTGCTGGGGGCCAGCGTATTACAAATCACGACCCTGCTTTCAAAAGAGTTTGTAAAATTAGTCTTAATAGCATTGGTGATCGCCTCACCTATTGCCTGGTACCTGATGCAGGAGTGGTTGCAGCAATTTGCTTATCGCATTCATATGCAGCCCTGGATGTTTGTATTGTCGGCCTTTGTAGCTGTTGCAGCAGCGCTGATGGCCATTGGACTACAAACCATCAAAGCCGYGATCAGGAACCCGGTAAATGCATTAAAAATTGAATAACAAGTGRACAGCAAATCAGAGTGTGTGTCTACGCACCCTGCTTCTTTTTTTCACTATAATTATATACACCACTATGTTAAAAAGTTATTTAAAAATTGCCTGGAGGAATTTGAAGAAGCAAAAAGTGTTTGCTGCCGTAAACATTGTGGGAATGAGTACTGCATTATGCGCTGCATTGCTGTTATCACTCACGGCTTACAGGGAGTGGACTTTCGATAACTTTCATGAAAACGGAAAGGATATCTACCAGCTATTGGGTAAAGAAAATACAGGTACTCAGGTGAAAACCAGTTCCAGTATGTCACAGCCACTGGCAGGAGCTATTAAAAAAGAAGTTCCTGGCGTAAAGTATACCACCTTTATAGCCAATGATAATTTGCCGGTAAGATATGGTGCTAACCATTATTATCTGGAAACCCAAATGGTGAACGCTGATTATTTAAAGATGTTCACCTTCCCTGTGCTGAAAGGGAATAAAGACAATGCCCTGCAGCAGCTGGATCAAATTGTGCTTACGGAAAAAGCAGCATCCACCTTGTTTAAAAATGAGGAACCGGTAGGGAAAACGATAGAGCTGGATCTGGGCGGCAAATGGCAACCTTTTATCGTAAGTACCGTCGTTGCCAATATTCCGGACAATTCAGGGTTGAAGTTCGCGCTCCTGATCCGTTTCGAAAATGAACCGGAATATGCCAAAACCAAAGGTGAATGGAATGCTTCTAATTTTCCCTTGTTTGTACAACTGGAACCGGGCGTAAAGCCTGCTTCTTTCGAAAAAAATATTGTTCCGCTTTTACACAAATACTACAAAGGTAAAATTGAGGACATGGAAAAGAATGTAGGTGCAACGGCTAAAAGCAAAGAAGTGTTCTGGATGGAAGCCCTGGCCCTGAAAGACTTTCATCTGAGCCCGAACGGCGCATTTAATAGTGGTCTGAACAAATTTTATCCCTGGCTGATGGTGATCCTGGCTACGCTGATCATTAGCATTGCCTGTATCAATTTTATTAACCTTTCTATTGCCCGGTCTTTTGGGCGCAGTGGAGAAATAGGGCTGAGAAAATCGCTGGGAGCGCAGGACAGACAGCTGTTACTGCAGTTTTGGGCAGAAGCATTCCTGCTATGCTGCTTTTCATTTTTGCTGAGTGTGTTCCTCATGATAACGATCCTGCCTTATTACAACCAGGTATTTGGTCATAACATTGCGTTGGGCATATTCCATAATTTAAACGTAGTAGCCGGTATCGTAGTTGGCTTTTTTGTCATCACGCTGCTGGCCGGAGGCTATCCTGCATGGAAAGTAGCCCGCCTCAATATCCTGGAAGTATTAAAAGGCAAGCTGGGATTGTCGAAAAGCAGTGGCGTACGCAACAGCCTGATTATCGTACAGTTTGTGGTGGCCGTAGCCCTGATCAGCTGCACTTCTATTATCTGGCAACAACTAAAATTCATACAGTCAGCCCCGTTAGGATACAATGCCACACAAGTCATCAGCATCCCATTGGATAATGCGCCGGCATCTGCTATTGCAGCCATGCGCGCCAGACTGGCTAACTTTCCGGAAGTAAAAAGTGTTACAGGCAGTATGCTTAATCTGGGATTAGGAAACGATGGCTCTTCCGGCAACTGGACCAGGGGCTTTAGTTATAAAGACGGGCATATTACAACGCAATGCCTGGTGGTGGACTATGACTATGCCACTACGCTGGATTTGAAGATGATAGCCGGTCGTGATTTTTCCCGCAACTACGGCACAGACAGTACAGCTGTTGTTATTAATGAAGGAATGGCCAAACAACTTGGGGTAGCCGACCCCGTGGGCCTGGAGTTTAAAATGGGAGATGATATGCCCGTACATGTGATCGGCGTAGTGAAAGATTATCACTATGAATCCCTGCGTAAGAAGATAGATCCATTGATAATGATCATGAATCAACCTTCTGCGCTCTACTATATTTTTGTAAAAGTAGAAACGCGTAATCCCATCGCCTCGTTGAAGAATATAGAAGCGGTGTGGAAGAATTTAAACCCGTTGGCAGAAAATGAGGCTTCTTTCCTGGATGAAAATACACAAAGGCTGTATCAGCAGGAGCAGCGGTTTTCAAAAATATTTATGACGGGGGCTATTCTTGCCGTCATTATTTCTGGTATGGGATTATTTGCCATAGCAGTATTGGTAATGGCACAACGGAGAAAGGAAGTAGGTATCCGCAAAGTATTAGGGGCTTCTATTGGAGGCATCGTATTACTGTTGTCCAAAGATTTTCTGCGCCTGGTACTGGTGGCTGTAGTGATTGCCACACCTGCCGCCTGGTATTTCATGCATCGCTGGTTGCAGAACTTTGAATTCCATGTAAACATAAATTGGTGGGTATTTGCAGTAGCCGGTCTGGTGGCGGTGTTGATCGCATTTTTAACTGTGAGTATGCAATCGGTGAAAGCTGCATTGGCTAACCCGGTAGATAGCCTGAAAAGAGATTAGTATTTTAAACAGCACTTGTATGTGGCGTAATTATTTAAAAACGGCAGTAAGGAATCTTGTTAAACGTAAGCTGTATTCGGTGATCAACATCACCGGTCTGGCAACAGGCATTGCCTGCTTTATACTGTTGGCGCTTTATCTGCAGAACGAATGGACATATGATCAATTCCACACGAATGCTGCGACATTATATCGCATTCGTACTGATTATGGTGAGAAAGATCAGCCGGTTATCCATACAGCGTATAACTTTAATGCGCTGGGAAATGTGGTAAAGGATTACCCGGAGGTAAAGCAGATGTCGAGGGTTTATCCATACGCCAGTACGGTAAAGTATGGTGATAAAGTGGCCAATGAACAACGATTTATATATGCCGATCCGGCATTTTTTCAGATGTTCTCTTTCCCACTAATCGCTGGTAACGCCACTTCAGTACTCAGTGGTCCCAATATGATCGTGTTATCGGTCTCCATGGCGAAGAAGTATTTTGGCACCACAGACATAGTCGGCAAAAACCTGAAAATAAACGATAAAACGGAGTACCAGATTACCGGCGTAGCAGAAGATGCTCCTGCCAATACACACCTGAAGTTTGATTTTGTGGCCAGCTATGCGTCTTTAGGACTAAAAGATAACTGGAATTCGCCGAACTATTTCACCTATGTACAGGTAGCCGGCAATGGGGGAGCAGAAGGGTTACATCGACGCCTTGGTGGCTTGATTAAGGATATGCTGAAAGAGGTGACCAGGAATGGCGCGACCCTTGATTTTGTGCCGGAACCAGTGACGGGTATTCACATGTATTCTATAGCGGGCGCCGCCACAGAAGCCAGTGGCGATGCCCGCTATAATACTATCCTGACCATAGTAGCCATCCTGTTGTTACTGATCGCCTGCATCAACTTTATGAACCTCGCTACTGCCCGGTCGGCCGACAGAGGCCGGGAAATTGGGGTGCGCAAGGCACTGGGAGCAGTACGCGGACAGGTATTCTGGCAGTTTATGGCAGAATCTACCCTGATCACCAGTTGTGCTATGGTGATAGGTGTTCTCCTGGCATTGATATTACTGCCTTCGTTTAATAATATGGCAGATGTCCGGCTTACGATGGGCCTGGCTAACGGATACCGCATCTACGTTTTATTGACCCTGGTGTTTTTATTGACCACTTTTTTGGCAGGTACTTATCCGGCTATATTATTATCCCGATTCCGGCCGGTACAGGTGTTGAAAGGAAGWATGACCTACGCCACAGGTGGTAATATCCGCAAAACATTAGTAGTGTTCCAGTTTGCAGCTTCAGTATTCTTTATTATCTGCACACTGGTAGTAGGTAATCAGCTGAATTATATTCAACATAAAAAACTAGGACTCGACAGAGGACATGTGTTGGTGTTGTCCGGCGACCATATTCGTCCACAGTTACTGGCAACACTTAAAAACCGGTTATTACAACAGCCGGATGTGCAGGAAGTAAGCGCATCTTATGATTCGCCCGTAGCTGTCGGCGGTGGCTATACCATTGGTAGACTGGAGGGTAAGCCGGCCGACTACAGCATGACGGTTACTGCTATCCCGGTAGAGAAAGATTATTTGCGTACCATGGGCATCCGGCTCATTGCGGGTGCCGATCTAACGGCTGCCAATGTGCTTGATGTACAGCGGCCGGATAGTGCCAGGGTGAATCACTTCTTTTTGAATGAAACCGGTGTGCGCCACCTGGGCTGGAAACCGGAAGAAGCCATCGGCAAAAGGATGGTCATGAATGGCCGCGTAGGCACCATTCAGGGCGTTATGCAGGATTTTCATTTTGCCTCTATGAAAAGCAAAATTGAGCCGATCATTGTTTTTCCAGAGTATGATTATTTCGGAGAAATATTGATTAAAACTTCCGGTAAAAATGACCCCAAAACGATTGCCGGCATAGGAAAGATCTGGGACGAATATGTGCCGGGAACACCATTTGAATACCACTTCATGGATGAAGATTTCAATAGTTTATACAAATCAGAATTCAGGACCAGTTCGATATTGACGACCTTTTCTACCGTGGTGATCCTGGTTTCCTGCCTGGGTTTACTGGGGCTGGCAGCTTTTACTGCAGAGCAGCGTACCCGGGAAGTAGGTATCCGTAAAATACTGGGCGCTTCTCCGGTTAACCTGGTAGCGTTGTTGTCTAAAGATTTTATTAAGCTCGTCCTCATCGCACTCTGTATGGCGGCTCCGTTGGCCTGGTATGCGATGCATAACTGGCTGGAAACATTCGCGTATCATACCCATCTGAGTATATGGATTTTCCTGTTGGCCGGTGCAATAGCGATTGTAATCGCCCTGCTGACAGTAAGTCTTCAATCGGTGAAAGCCGCATTAATGAACCCTGTCAAAAGTCTTAGATCCGAATAAATTTCCGCATCATGTTTAGAAATTATCTACTGGTATCATTAAGAAGTATCTGGCGCAATAAAGTGTTTTCCCTGATTAATATCCTGGGACTGGTAGTGGGCATTACTGCTGCACTGGTGGTGTATTTGCTGGTACATTATGAAAACAGTTTTGATAAATTTCAAAATGATGGTGATCGCATGTACCGCGTGGTGTCTAATATTCATTTTAGCGGCGACAGCGTAAAAAATTCCGGTGTAGCGGTACCAGTGGCAGCAGCCATGCGGGAAAACATACCGGCCGTGACTACTGCTGCACTCTATTTTGTAAATGATGTGACGGGGAGAATTACCGTAGCGGGCAAGGATTTTAAGAATAAGAGCTATGACATCATTTACGCAGATAAAAATTACTTTGACCTCGTTAATTATCAATGGCTGTACGGCACTCCGGAAACATCCCTGCGGGAACCTTTTACCGTTGTATTATCGGAAAGCCGGGTAAAGAAGTATTTCCCGGGCTTAACACCGGTGCAGGTTATTGGTAAGGACATCGTCTATGATGACAGCATTCACGCCACCGTTACCGGCGTAGTGGCTGATCTGAAGGGAAATACCGACCTTAGGTATAATGAGTTCATTGCTCTCTCCACGGCTTATACCGGGGGACTCAAAAATATTTTTATATCCGACAGCTGGAATAATACCAGCGCTACTACCCAGTTGCTGGTAAAACTGAAGAATGCATCAGACGCCAGCAGTGTGACAACCCAACTGGCCAAACTTAGTCAGCAACACAAAGAAGGCGATGAACCAGCGATATTACAATTACAACCGCTGAACGATATTCATTTTAACAGAGAGTATGGTGGATTTACCCGTATTGCCAGCAGATCGCAGTTATATGCCTTTGGAATGGTAGCAGTAGCACTACTGATGTTGGCGGGTATCAACTTTATTAATCTTACTACCGCCCAGGCAGCACGCCGTGCGCGGGAAACAGGCATCCGCAAATCAATGGGTAGCACCACCATGCAGTTGATGACGCAGTTTCTTAGTGAAACGTTTATCTTGACGCTGGTGGCAGGTTTGTTGTCTTTGCTGATAGCCCCTGGCATTTTGCTGGCCTTCAAATCATTTTTACCGGAAGAACTCTCCAGCGTAGCATTGTATACTGCACCGGTATTGCTTTTCCTGTGTGCATTATGCGTAGTCGTGTCATTGCTCGCGGGTATTTATCCGGCCCTGGTACTATCACAGTTTCAGCCGGTGGCCGTACTTAAATCACAGGTGAATGCAGTAGGGGGTAAAGTGTGGCTGCGTAAAACACTGACTATCTCCCAGTTTGTAGTAGCGCAGTTTTTTATTATAGCTACGCTGATAGTGAGTAAACAAATTCATTATTCCATTAATAAGGATCTGGGTTTCCGGAAAGATGCCATACTGGTGGCTAATACCCCCTTTTATGATGAGCAGGGTAACAAACGCCAGGCGCTGCAGGAAAAGATCGCAGCCATACCGGAAGTTGACCTGGTGAGCAGAGGAAATTATACGCCTATTTTTGGCGGTACGGTAACCACTACGCTCAATTATAATGACGGCAAAAAAGATATTGCCAGGAACATGGAAATGCGCTACGGCGATAGCAACTACACGCAGGTGTATCATTTGCAGCTATTAGCTGGCCGAAACCTGCGGACAACAGACACCATTTCAGAATGGCTGCTGAATGAAAAGGCAGTGGAAGCATTTGGCTTCAAACATCCACAGGATGTGATAGGCGTTATTATCAACGAACATCCTGTTGTAGGCGTAGTCAAAAACTTTAATTCCGGTAGTATGCGCAGTGCCATACCTCCAATGGCCATTGCCAGCTGGGCGGAAAAACAGCATCGTAACATGCATATTCTGCTGCGGGAACCGGGTGAAGGTGGTCTGGTATGGAAACATGCCATTGCTAAAATCGAAAAAGCCTGGAAAGAAGTATATCCCCGGGAGGAATTCAGTTATAAGTTCCTGGACAAAACAATAGAAGGGCTGTATCAAAGTGAGCAACGTACCGCCACCTTATTAAACTGGTGTGCAGGGCTGGCATTTTTTATCAGCGCCCTGGGATTATTGGGCCTGGTTATTTTTACCACCAACCAGCGTACCCGGGAAATAGGTATCCGCAAAGTATTGGGAGCTACGGCCTGGCAAATGATTACACTGCTTACTTCCGATTTTATGAAGCTGGTGGGTATTGCTTTCGTACTGGCCATCCCGTTATCCTGGTGGGCTATGCAGCACTGGCTGGCGTCCTATGCCTACCGTACCCCTGTAAGCTGGTGGGTATTCGGGATAGGAGGTGGGTTAATGGCCCTGTTGGCCCTGGCCACTATGAGTATAAAAATCGCCCGGGCGGCATGGAGCAACCCGGTAAATGCATTAAAATCTGAGTAAACGCGGGCAATTACTTTTAATTATATTGCTATGCCGATATGCAGCAACATCACAATTATCAAAAAAACAAATTAACCGATCATGATACAATTGCAGAAAATTTCCAGGCATTACCCGGTTGGATTCGGAAAAAATTACATCCTGAAAGATATTGACCTCACTATTAATGAAGGAGAGTTCGTATCTATCATGGGCCCTTCCGGTTCCGGGAAATCCACACTGCTGCACATTATGGGGCTGCTGGAAGAGCCTTCCGAAGGGCAATATCTGTTTGAAGGAGAGCGTGTAGACAAAATGAACGAAAAAAAACGTACCCAGCTGCATCGCGGCTCCATTGGGTTTGTGTTTCAGGCCTATCACCTGATAGACGAGCTGACCGTATACGAAAATATTGAAACCCCTTTACTGTATAAGAACATACCTACTTCGGAAAGAAAAAGCCGGGTAGCCGATGTGTTGGATCGTTTTAATATGGTGGCAAAAAAAGACCTGTTCCCTAACCAGCTATCTGGTGGACAACAACAGTTGGTAGGTATAGCCCGCGCTATTGTTGCAGAACCGCGCGTTATCCTGGCCGATGAGCCTACCGGTAACCTGCATTCTGACCAGGCGAAAGTTATCATGCAGTTGTTCAAACACCTAAACGAGCAGGATAAGATCACCATTATACAAGTAACCCATTCAGACGTGAATGCCACCTATGGTAACCGCGTTATTCAGATCCGCGATGGTCAAATACAACCGTAAGGCCGGTCACTTTTTAGAATTTTGTAAAAAAAAGATTATGTTGTACACTCAATTTATGAGGTATACTGCCATACCTGTTAAATTTTTGCCTTCTATCAAGAAAGGTGGAAAAGTATCATCACAATTATTATATTTTTGGTATGTTATGAGAATATCCCGAATAGCAGGAGTAATCCTGGTTTTATTGTTTGCTAACATATCATCCGCTGTAGCACAGGATACGTGGAGCTTGCAACGCTGTGTGGATTATGCCTTGCAAAATAACCTGACGGTTAAACAACAGGTGGTGCAGAAACGCCTCGCCGACCTGACTTTACAGCAAAGCCAGCTGCAAAGAATTCCTAATTTCAGAGCATCTACGGACGCGGGATATTCTGATGGTAGGCTTGCCGCTCTGGGAAACAACCAGTATGTTAATCAGTCTGTATTTACTGCCAATGGTAGTCTGAATATGGATGGTAATCTCTTTAGCTGGTTTTATTTGCAAAAAACGATTGCTGCTAACAGACTGGATGCCCATGCCAACAGCTTCCTGCTGGAAAAAGCAAGAAACGACCTGGCTTTTAATGTAGCTACCGCCTTTTTGCAGATACTACTCAATATTCAGACAGTTAACGTAAATGAAGAAAACGTAAGGCTGACTAATTCTAACCTGGACAATACCAAGAAACTGGTAATTGCCGGTTCCGTACCAGAAAGTAACCAGGCCGACCTGGAAGCCCAGCTGGCGCAGGACAGTACCAATCTGGTTACTGCGCAGAATAATGTCATCATTTCTATTCTCCAGATAAAAGCTTATCTGAACCTGGGATTTGAAATCCCGTTCAAACCAGAGGTGCCGGAAAATATTAGCAGTCTGCCCCTGGCACCATTGCAGGAAATGGCCCCGGAAATGGTATACAGCGCTGCTTTAACAAACTATCCGTTGGTTAAATCCGATCAGTTAAAGATCCAGAGCGCAACAAAGGCTTACCAGGCTGCTAAAGCACAATTATATCCGAGTCTGGGTATAGGAGGTAACCTGAACACCAACTATGCGAATAACTATTACGATCAGACTAATAAGCTGATACCATTTCGTCAGCAGATCGATAATACCTTCCGGAAGTATATAGGGGTAAATTTGAGTATCCCTATCTTCAATGGCTGGCAGCAGCGTACCACTGTTGCCAAAGCAAAAATGAATGTATACAGCCAGGAACTGACCCGTGATATTGACAATCAGAAGCTGAAACAGGATATTTATACCGCACATGCCAATGCTGTAGCAGCATTACAGAAATATAATGCATCATCCACCGGGGTAATGGCGGCACAAAAAGCGTATGATTTTGCCACCAAACGCTTTAACCTCGGATTAATGAATACCATTGATTACATCACCACCCAAAGTAAATTATTCAGGGCGCAGGTAGATAAGGTATCGGCCCAATACGATTACATATTTAAAATGAAATTGCTGGAATTCTACAGAGATCAGAAAATATCGCTGTAGTGATGCCGGGAAATTAAATTGCTTTATGAAGAAAAAGACACTTTATTGGCTCATAGGCATACTTTGTTCACTCGTTATTTTGCTCCTGGTACTGAAAGCGTCCGGGGTTATTGGTAAGGAAGAAGGGATTAAAGTTGCAGTAGACAAAGCTTCTAACAGAAACATTATAGAAGTAGTAACCGCCAGCGGGAAAATTTATCCTGAAATAGAAGTAAAAGTAAGCTCCGATGTATCCGGTGAAATCACTGACCTGCTTGTGCTGGAAGGCGATTCCGTAAAAAGAGGACAGGTACTGGCACGGATATACGCAGATATTTACGGATCTATGGTAGATAAGGCAGCGGCTTCTGTAAGTCAGCAACAAGCCCAGTTAGCCAATTCATCTGCAGCCCTCAACTCTTTTAAAGCCCGGTTGGCCCAGAACAAGGCAGCTTACGACCGTAACAAAGAATTACTTGGCCAGAAAGTGATCTCCAGATCAGAATTCGAAACAGCTGAAGCAACCTATCTCGCCTCCCTGGCAGATTATAACGCAGCAGTACAACAAATAAACGGGAATAGATTTGCCATCCAGAGCGCCAAAGCGGATCTGAATGAAGCCAATAAAAACCTGGGTCGTACCACCATCTCCGCACCAATGAGTGGTATCATTTCCTTACTATCTGTAAAGAAAGGGGAACGTGTAGTAGGTACCGCACAAATGACGGGTACTGAAATGCTCCGCATTGCAGATATGAATACCATGGAAGTACAGGTAGATGTAGGTGAAAACGATGTACCTAAAGTAAAATATGGCGACACTGCTATCATTGAAGTGGATGCCTATAATAACCGTCAGTTTAAAGGTATTGTAACGCAAATTGCCAGTTCCAGCAAAGGCGCTGCCACGGCGACTGCCAGCACCGCTTCTTCTGCAGAACAGGTAACCAGCTATATTGTACATATCCGCGTTCTGCCATCGAGCTATCAGGACCTGATTGACAAGGTGGGCAAAAGGACCTTTCCTTTCCGCCCGGGTATGAGCGCCAGCGTGGATATTCAAACCAGACACGTAAATGATGTACTCACCATTCCGATTAACGCGGTAACTACCCGTGATGCAGATACGACCAAGGGTCACGGAGATAAAAAGAAACCTGAACAGGACGATACTACTCCTGGTTCTTCTGCCAATACAAAGCCCGTTGTAAATGAAGTGGTGTTTATATTACAGAAAGATGGTACTGTGAAAATGGTTGCCGTGAAAACAGGAGTACAGGATGATGCCTGGATTCAAATCACTTCCGGTCTTAGTGCCGGCGACCAGGTTATCAGCGCACCATACACCGCCATCTCCCGTCTTTTGGAAAATGGTAAGAAAGTGAAGGTGGTGCCTAAAACAGACCTGTTTGAAGGACAGACAAAATAACTTTTAAGCAATTAGCCATTAGCTTTTAGCTTTTAGCAAAAAAATGCAGCAAAGACAAGGGTAAAGTAGAATAATAACTACCGCTCTTTCTCTGCTGCATTTTTTTGCTAAAAGCTAAAAGCTAATGGCTAACTGCTTTTTTAATTACATTGCGTAAAAATTTGCACTGTGAGCAAGAGCATTGGTATAATTGGCAGTGGCAGCTGGGCTACTGCCCTGGCAAAAATCCTGACAGACAACGGGCATCATATACATTGGTGGATCAGAAATGAAGATACGATTCGTCATATGCAGCAACGTCATCATAATAAACACTATCTCACTTCTGTATATTTCGATACCAGCCTGTTATCGCTCAGCAGCGATGTAAAGACGGTAGTAGCTGCTTGTGATGAGCTGGTGCTGGCGGTGCCTTCTGCTTTTCTGGAAGATGTACTAAGCCAGTTGCCATCGGATGCCCTGCAGAACAAGCACATTATTTCTGCTATTAAAGGCCTGGTACCCAGTAACAATGTGCTGATAGGAGAATACCTGGATGCACAATTCAATTTACCGGCCAGCCAGTACTTCACCATAACTGGTCCCTGTCATGCGGAGGAAGTAGCCAATGAAAAGCTCTCTTACCTCACTTTTTCAGGTACCCATGTTGCCACTGCGCAGGCTATTGCGGATAAGTTTACATGCAGTTATCTTCAAACTATTGTAAATACTGATGTAATAGGGGTGCAACTGGCGGCAGTACTTAAAAATATTTATGCGCTGGGTGCAGGTATTGCACACGGACAGGAATATGGTGATAACTTCATCAGCGTATTTATCACCAATTGCTTCCGGGAAATGCAGGACTTCCTGGAAAAGTATGAAGAACAGAAGGCTGCTGTGGCAGGAACGGAGCCGATGGTACATAATTACAGTGCCAGTGCTTATCTGGGTGATCTGTTGGTGACTTGCTATTCATTACATAGCCGTAACCGTACTTTCGGAAATATGATCGGAAAAGGATACAGCGTTAAGGCTGCACAGCTGGAGCTGAATATGATTGCAGAAGGGTATTATGCCAGCAAGTGTATGCACGAAATGAACAGGAATATTGGGGCTTATATGCCGGTAGCCCAGGCAGTATATGCTATTTTGTGGCAGCAGGTGCATCCTTCAGAAGCATTCCTGTCGCTGGAGAAGGGCTTTATATAAAGTTATTTCCCGCAAAATCAATACAGAAGTAAAATGGAATCTAGGGGAAAAAACTCCCATCATCTCCCTTCGATTCCATTCTGGTCATTGTTTATGGTTTTGCGGGAAAGTATATCCTAAAAATCATCGTAGTCCTCGTAGTTATCTTCCCCAATCTTCATAATAGCCCGCACATTTGGGAAGTATTGTTTAATCAGGGTAGCAATCCTGGTAAAAAGATATTCGCTTAACACCGGCCCTTCATAATATTCAATTTCATTTGTTTCGTCAGAGATGATATACTCTGTAATATTCCTGTCTATAATAGCCTGAAACCTCCTTTGCCGCGGTAACTTCCGCAAATTGATTTTGGTCGGTATTCCATCTACGTTGAATGTACATGCAATGTTGCGCATAACGACGATTTTGGGTTTAAATGAGAAAATGGAATGGTTAGTTGTGTTTCACATGGTAGCTTGGGTGGTCATACTTCAGCTAAATTAAGCTGATATGGACAAAGAACAATATTGACAGCCGATTTTGATTAAATATTGTCATTTGTGCCAGCTTATGCATCCCTGCCTGTGAAATACAATACAATTATAAATAATTATGTTTATAGAGACCGTTAATAGAATGTAAATACAGAAAATATAAATCTGTTCCGGTACTTGTGGATAGGGGGCAAATGGTGTGGAGATTATTCCACACTTTTTGCCGGACAAATCCGCTGCAACCCTTCAAGGCAGGCATTGGATTGATATTTGGAACATCCTACATCCTGCTCCAGGAATGAGGGGGGACTGGTTACTTGTTAACTGCGTTGCATAAAATTTTTACCATGAAGATTAGAACCTTGCTTTTTGTTACTTCTTATCCGCCACGCGAATGCGGCATTGCTACCTTCGCGCAGGACCTGGTAAATGCTATGAATAAGAATTTTGCCGGCAACCTGAACATTGAAATAGCTGCATTGGAAGAATCGGGAAAACCTGCCAACATCAAACAAACGCCTGTTACATACTCTGTTAATCCATTCGATATTGACAACTGTATTGATTTTGCCCAGAAAATAAATGAGAACGATAAAATAGACCTGGTTTGTTTTGAACACGAGTTTGGCTTGTATGGTGGTGAATACGGACATAACCTGTTAGCGATGCTTTCCTTACTGGATAAGCCTTTTGTAGTCCGCTTCCATACCGTATTACCTTACCCGGACCATAAATGCACCAAAGTAGTAAGTCTTATCAGCGCACTGGCCGCAAAAGTGATTGTGATGACCCGCTCATCCGCTGAATTACTGCGCGGCGTATACCACGTGCCTGCCGATAAAATTGTACACATACCACACGGTACACACGCGCACATCGTAGAAGATGTACCAGCACTGAAAAAACATTATAACCTGGAAGGAAAAATGGTACTCAGCACCTTTGGCCTGCTCAGCGAAAATAAAGGTATAGAAACCGCTATCAGAGCCATGAAAGATATTGTAAAGCAATATCCTGATGCGGTATATCTGGTACTGGGAAAAACACATCCGGTGATATTTTCCAGAGAAGGAGAGAAATACAGAAATTCACTGGAAGAACTGGTCACTGAACTGGGACTACAGCAGAATGTGAGATTTGTCAACTCCTATCTCTCGCTGAAAACATTACTCGATTATTTATCATTGACAGATATATACCTCTTTACGTCTAAAGACCCACATCAGGCGGTTAGCGGCACTTTCGTGTATGCGATGAGCGCAGGCTGCGCTATCATCTCTACCTCGTTTGTACAGGCTCGTGAGATGCTGGAAGACGGAGCTGGTTGTCTGATCGATTTCAATAACCCGGAACAACTCGCGGCAAGCGCCCTGTTATTACTGGGAAACCCTGCACTAAGACAGCAAATGAGCCAGTCGGCTATTGAAAAAACACGCAGTTCTATCTGGGAAAATGTAGCGATTGCCCACATGAGCGTGATCAGCGAAGCCTTGGTGGAAGATAAAATACTGCCTAATCTGCCGCCTCCATACCTCGATCATATCGATCGTATGACAGACGAATTTGGAATGCTGCAGTTTTCCAAGCATGATATACCCGATCCTGAATTCGGCTACACCCTGGATGATAACGCCCGCGCACTCATTGCCATGTGTATGTATAGCAATGAACTGAAGCCCAGCAGCTTTGTAAATTCATTATGCCGCAAATACATTGATTTTATAGGCTATTGCCAGAAACCTTCCGGCAAATTCCTCAACTATGTGGATATTGACGGCGACTTTTCTGCCATGAATGAAGAAGTAAACCTGGAAGATGCCAACGGCCGTGCAGTATGGGCTTTGGGGTACGTACTGTCTTCACACAGAAGTCTCCCGTTTGATGCCGTACAGGACTCATTATCACTCTTCAGACAGTGTTTTAACTGGATGGAGGTATTGCAATCACCAAGAGCCATCGCCTTTGCCATTAAAGGCCTGTACTACTTCTTAAAGTACAAACAAGGTGGAAGAGCAGCAGAGATCTTAAATATTCTGGCTGCAAAATTGTATAATAACTACAAAGACGAGGCAGATGAAAACTGGCATTGGTATGAATCTTACCTGACATACGGTAATGCAGTACTGCCCGAAGCCATGATGATGGCATATTATGTGACAGGGGTAGAAGTATATCGTAAAACAGCAGAAGATAGTCTGACGTTCCTTTGCAGCAAAACCTTTACCGATAGTCACATGAAGGTCATCAGCAATAAAACATGGTACCACAGGCATACCAACCAACAATCAGAAGATGGTGGAGAACAATCTATCGAAGTAGCTTATACGATGTTGGCAATGAACACGTTTTATAATATCACAAAGAATAAATCATATCTGGAGAAAATGCGTTTGGCATTTAGCTGGTATTTAGGTAATAATCACCTGAAACAGCTGGTGTATAATCCGCTAACTTACGGTTGCTACGACGGCCTGGAGAAAAATAATATAAACCAGAACCAGGGCGCTGAATCTACCGTGTGTTATCTGATTGCCAGACTTTTGATGGAACAATGGAATAAACATAAGTATGTTACAACGAAACAAAATAGCCTGGAGCCTGTCCGACTCGGCTTCAACTGATAGCACAATGAAATATCCCAGTATTCTTATAATTGACGATGAACCGGATATTTGCAGGTTATTGCAACTTACACTCGTACGCCATGGGTATACCGTAAAGTATGTACATGAGCTGGGAGAAGGTATGCAGGCCATCTTCAAACATCAACCGGACCTGCTTTTTCTCGATATCCATCTGCCAGAT
Organism: Chitinophaga sp. 01L420; assembly: GCF_056399985.1. Lineage (NCBI taxonomy): Bacteria > Pseudomonadati > Bacteroidota > Chitinophagia > Chitinophagales > Chitinophagaceae > Chitinophaga > Chitinophaga sp. 01L420. Next base: position 132,343 of record NZ_JBFTSK010000002.1, on the reverse strand, counting down.
GGATCAGGACTGGAAGCATTGCCGGTGATAAAGGAGAAATGTCCGACTTTACCCGTCATCACCATCAGCGCGTATGACAATGCGATGGAGAAACAAACAGCACTGAAAGCAGGAGCGGCATTTTTTCTGGCTAAACCTTTCAGCGTAAAACATGTTGATGAACTAATAGACACAATTAAAAGCTAGGTGCCTCTTAGTTATATAATTAGTAATTTTAACTAAGCTTTTCTGTTGCCAATTACCACATATTAAAGAAGTATGAAAAATATTCTGATCATAGACGATGAAATTAATATCTGTACGCTCCTGAGTAAGTTTCTCGGGAAGCATGGATTTGATGTGGATACTACCATGACAGGTAGTGCCGCACTGAAAATGATGAAGGAGAAAACCTATGACCTGGTACTTTGTGATTACAGGCTGAAAGATACTGACGGCGCACAACTGCTACAAGATATCCGCCTGATCAATCCTGCCACTATTGTGATCATTATCACTGGTTATACGGATGTGAGAGTGGCTGTGGAAATGGTGAAAAATGGTGCATACGATTACCTCTCTAAACCACTATATCCGGATGAAATTCTGAGCCTGGTGCATAAAGCCTTTGCACATAAGGAATCCGAACAGGAAAGACAAGCGGTAAGACCAGTGGAATCTGGCAGTGAGCCGGAAGTGAGGGAAACATTATTATCCCGCAGTCAGAACGATAAAAACGACAAATACGTATATGGTGAAAGTGAAGGCGCCAAAGAATTAATCCGTCAGATTAAACTGGTGGCACCTACTGATTATAGTGTGATTATTTTTGGCGAAACCGGTACCGGTAAAGAATCCGTCGCCCATTTGATTCATCATCACAGCAAAAGAAATCAACAGCCGTTTGTGGCATTGGATTGTGGTAGTCTTTCGAAGGAACTGGCTGCCAGCGAACTGTTTGGTCATGAAAAAGGTTCCTTTACAGGCGCCATCAATACCAAAATAGGCGCCTTTGAACAGGCACAGGGAGGTACACTATTCCTGGATGAAATCTCCAATTTATCTTACGATATACAGGTGGCGTTGCTTCGCGTGCTGCAGGAAAAAGTAATACGCAGAGTAGGTAGTCTGAAAGAAATTCCGATCGATGTACGCATCATCGTAGCTTCCAATGAGAAGTTGTCTGAGTCTGTACAACGTGGCAAATTCAGAGAAGATCTGTTTCACCGCCTGAACGAATTCACTATCTATATTCCGCCGTTGAGAGAACGCCGCGATGACCTGCCTTTATTTACTACTGCTTTTGTAAATCAGGTAGAGAGAGAACTGGACAAATCCTGCGGAAAAATTTCTGCGGAAGTATGGGATTGCTTCAAACAATACAACTGGCCTGGTAATATCCGTGAGTTGAAAAATGTCATCAGAAGAGCATGTTTGCTGACACCGGAAATGGAAGACATTACCATGATCGCCCTGCCGCTGGAAATGAAAGAATCATTTTCACAGGCGCCCGAAGAAATCCATGTTTCAGGTGAACTGGCGATGTTATCCAACGATAATGACCTGAAGACAGTGGCCTTGCAGGCAGAGTATAATAAGATTATTAATGTGCTGAAAGAAGTAAAGTATAATAAAACAAAAGCAGCACAAGTACTGAATATAGATCGCAAAACACTTTATAATAAGTTGCGTTTGCTGAATATTAACTACTAAGAAAATTACGAATTAGGAATTACGAATTACGGATTTGTGGGTAGATATACGCGTTTACTATCTACCCACAAATCCGTAATTCGTAATTCCTAATTCGTAATTTCAATTATACTGGAAGCATAATTGGAAGTGCAATGGTAAATACGCTTCCCTTCCCGGTTTCACTATCTACATGTATCGTTCCTTTGTGATTTAAAAGTATGTTTTGTGTACTGGTTAACCCAAGACCAGTGCCTTTAGCCTTGCTGGTGTAGAACGGGTCAAACAACCTGGCCAGCTTCTCTTCCGGAATGCCCATTCCATTATCGCCAATCATTAACTTGGCTTTATCCTGACTACGTATACTCGTAATGGTTAGTATGCCTTTTCCTGGTATCATCGCTTCAATAGCATTGATGATGATATTAAGAAAAGCAATCACTACTTTCTCTTCATCGGCACTTACCATGATATCCGGAGACACCAGGTTTCTTTCTACCTTTATTTCATTCAGTTGCAGCCGGTCTTGCGCCAGCAGTAACGCCTTTTCTACCAGTTCGTTGATACCGTAATTATCTATATGCAATTCTATCATACGGGTGCTGTGCAGCAGTTCCGTAATTAACTGATTAATACGGGTGCAATTCCGTTCAATGATATCGGTATACAGGAGCGCATCTTCATTGGCCACCACATCTTCTTCTTCTTTAAACTGGCTAACAGCCAGTAGAATATTGGTGAGCGGATTTCTTACCTCATGAGCTATCACCCTGGCAATACGGCCGGTGATTACAAACTTTTCCTGGTGTTGTTTCTCCTGTTCTTCTCTTTTTTTATCTGTAATATCCTGTATCACACAAAGGAATATCTGTGCTGCTTCATCCAGTGTAACTGCATTGATAAGCACTACCAGTTTTTTATTCTCCGCGGTTTTAAATTCATATTCCCGGCTACCAGGCAATCCATTGTTATATATGTCAGCCAGGAAATTATCGCTTTGTTCTTTGGAGATGAAGAGGTCCCGCAGATGTAGTTGCAGTATTTGTTCTCTGTTGTAATGTAATGTCCGCAGTGCGGCAGGGTTGGCATCTATAATGTTGCTGTCTCCATCTGCCAGTATAATGAGATCATGTGCTTTTTCAAAGATGCCATAATACTTTTTCTCACTATCCTCAATGGTACGAAGGTGATTATATTCATCTACCGCATACCGGATAGATCTTTCCAGCAGGTCGGCGGTAATTTCTCCTTTTACGAGGTAATCATAGGCGCCGGCCAGCATGGCCTCCTGGTCAATATTATAATCGCCTTTACCGGTAAGCATAATTACCGGCAGCTGATTGGGCATTTGTTGTATGCGGTGCAGAATGTCGATACCGGTATTCGGCCCCAGGCGGTAGTCTACGAGGAATACATCATGTGTATTAGTTTCAAGTGCAGCGATACCTTTCTGGTAGGTAGATGCCCATTCCAGTATGTATTGTCCGGGTGAAATGTCGTGCAGCAATTCCGTTACGAGAAAGAAATCATCTTCGTCATCATCTATCATTAAAATGTGTATCGGGCGCTCGCTCATCGCTTAAGATTAGTAGTTTGGCAATAAAAGACAAGAATCACAGCAATAAAGATGCTAGGCTTTTAATTGTTTTCATGATCCTCTGTTTTGGGCTTTTGTTTCAGCGGTAATATGATCACAAAGGCGGCACCTTTATCAGGCTCGCCATAAGCCTGTATATAACCATTATGACTATCTACTATTTTTTTGCAGATAGCCAGGCCTATTCCTGTTCCTGAATATTCGCTGATGCCATGCAGTCGCTGAAAGATGAGGAAGATGCGCTCAGCATAGGCCTGTTCGAAACCGATCCCGTTGTCATCGAGACTGATACGGCAAAAAACCTCGTTTCCACGACTTTCCTTCGCTATGCTCAATTCCTTCCCTGTCAGGATCTGATGATGGATATTGATGTTCAGTGGCCGGTCGGGACTGGCAAATTTAATGGAGTTGGCCAGCAGGTTTTGAAAAAGTTGATGGAAAGAAGTATCACTGCCTTCAATAACAGGCAGCAGATCATATTTAACCTGTACATTTTTTTCTTCCAGCGTTACTTCGAGGTCACTGAGTACTTCCTGTAACAGCTTATTCATATTTACAGGTGTAATACTTTCGGGTGTAATACGGCCTGCCCTGGAAAAAATGAGCAGATCGTTGATGAGTACCCGCATCCGCGACACGGCTGATACCATGCGATCTATCAGTTGCGTGGCATCCGGGGGGAGTTGTTCCTTGTATTTCATTTGCAGCCGGTCGCTGAAAGTGGAAATTTTCCTTAGGGGCTCCTGCAGGTCATGTGAAGCCACGTAGGCAAACTGCTCCAGTTCCTGGTTGGTTTTGTTCAACAGAGAAATGTTTTGTTGCAGGTCCCGTTGATAGGACTTCATCCGGCTTTCGATATGCAGCTGTAGTTTGAATTCTCTTGTAAGGGTAATATAAGAGTAGATGCCGATTAAAATGGCTACCAGCGAGGAAATGAAGATCATGGGCACCCACATGACAGCAAAGAAATGAAACAGCTCCGATTTTTCCTGTACCAGGTTTTCTTCAATGCGGATCATGTCCCGTACTTTATTGTCGATGAGGTCCATTGACTTTTCCCCTTCTTTTACAGACAACGATTGCTTCAGCTGTGTATCGTTTTCTCCGCCTACTTTCAGTTGTTGATACTTGATTGCCAGCAATCGCCGGAGCGTATCCAGGTGCCGTTGTTGCACCGGGTTATCGGCGGTGATTTTTCTTAGCAGGAGGTATTCTTTTTCAATCCGGTTGCTGCGTTCCAGCATACTGGGGTCCAGAAAGGAGCTGTCTTTGGTAAGACCGTAACCACGGATGGCGGCTTCGGCCTCTTTCAGCTGACGGGTAATGACTTCCAGCCTTTTAGACACCTCTATTGCATGATTAAGTCTGCCCGCATTGTCCAGCAGGTTCTTGGCCACCAGGTAAGAGAACACCGAGGCGGCTACGATTACCGTGAATGCAATAAAAAATCCAAGTCGTATTTTCTTGTGTACTGAAAAATGCATCTGATTGTATGGGATGTTGAGAAAGCATTTCAAGTTACTATTTATGTATGAAATTTAAGATTAAAAAACAGCGTTTTTCCCGCAATGTGGTGCTGAGCAACATATTCCACAGAATGCCATTTAATTCTACAGGCCTTGCGGACCCTGCGGGATGAGAGCATGAGCAACTTTACCGCAGAGATAGAAGCACCTTGTAATGATTGTCAGTAGTGAGTTTTAGGGAGATGTATTATGCAGCGATAATGCCGGTCGCCCGTCATTGGAATGAACTTTGGATAACTAACAATAGTTCTTTAACAATAAAAAATTGAGTTATGAATAATCCCGATAAAAATAAACAGCCTATCACTGATCCTGCAGCTCCAGACAAACAACAGCCCGGAAAAGAAGATCCAACACCGGTACAACCGCCACCGGATAAACCCGAAATTGAACCCATTCCAGAAGAGTTGCCGGAGAGGGATAATCCCCGGAAACCTGCAGATCCGCAGGCGGGAGAAGAAAAAGAACAAGCTTTTAAAAGACAATCACCTGGTAATCATTAACCATTCTTAAAAAATCTGTTACAATGCCTACTACAAAAACAGCCACCAATGGCACTGTGAAGAAAGCCGGCAGCGAAAAAATGTCTGGTTCCAAATTTCATGAACTATTCATGGATGAACTGAAAGACATTTATTGGGCAGAGAAAAATCTTGTGAAAGCACTGCCTAAGATGCAGAAAGCTGCTACCTCCGCTGAGTTGACTACCTGCATAGGTAATCATTTGGTAGAAACGAAAGAACACGTAGCAAGGCTGGAACGGGTATTTGAACTGTTGGGGAAAAAGCCACAGGCAAAGAAGTGCGAAGCCATGGAAGGTCTGATTGCAGAAGGACAGGAAGTGGTAGCAGATACAGAAGAAGATACCGCTGTTAGAGATGCAGGTATCATCATTGCTTCCCAGAAAATTGAGCACTACGAAATATCTGCCTACGGCAGTTTACGAACACTGGCCAATGTAATGGGGCATACCGCAGTAGTGAAATTACTGGAGCAAACTTTAAAGGAAGAAAAAAATGCTGACAGCTTACTCACAGAAGTAGCTGAATCTACGGTGAATGAGGCGGCGGCAGCAGAATAAGTGAATGAAGATTCTATAATTGTTAATGGAAAAACTGCAAAAAGGTCCCTGGTTTTTCGGGGACCTTTTTTTTCAATCTGATCGTATGCAAAAAACAAATACTAAAAAGGCAGTAAGGCCCGCCCGCCAACAATCCGTACAACCCGGACTGGAAGAAGTAATGGACCCATCACCGGTATTTGAAAAGGCAAATGAAAAAAAGGGAATTTACCTCACCGGACAAATCCTGCATCCCAATGGAGGGGAAATCGTAAATGGTTAGCATTGATCAGATCACAGACCCCATAGCAGTAGCCAAATCCGTCAAGCTTCGCTACGTAAAGGCAGACATGCCGGGATACACACGCGTGCGTAGAGGTGCGGATTTTATTTACCAGGATAGTAAGGGCACAGTAGTGAAGGACGAGGAAGTGCTGGCCCGCATCCGTGGACTGGTACTGCCTCCGGCCTGGGAAAATGTATGGATCTGCGCCTGGCCCAATGGCCACCTGCAGGCCACCGGGATAGATGCAAAAGGTCGTAAGCAATACCGCTATCATACCACCTGGGGTAAAGCCCGCAATGAAACGAAGTACTATCGTCTCCGCCAGTTTGCCGAAAAATTACCCGGTATACGGAAACGAATACACGAAGATTTGAAACGACCGGAGCTGGATAAAGACAAAGTCATTGCTATTGCATTATCTGTGATGGAGGAAACGCTCATCCGGGTGGGAAATGCTTCCTACGAAAGGTTATACGGCTCACATGGATTAACCACCCTGCGGGATAAACATGTGAAAATAAACGGGAGCAAAGCCTTCTTCCAGTTTCGGGGCAAAAAAGGCGTGGAACATAAAATTGAACTGCGTGATGCCGCCCTGGCGAAATTGCTTAAGAAAGTACAGGATGTTCCGGGACAGGTGTTGTTTCAATACTACGATGAAAACGGAGACCATAAAGGACTGGATTCCGGTGAAGTAAATGACTATATCAAACAATGCTGCACGGAAGATGAATTTACCTGCAAGGATTTCCGGACCTGGGCGGGCACCGTAAATGCATTAAATCTTTTGGCAGATCTTACCCCCTTTGAATCCGTGACCGAATGCCGCCGTAACATTGTAGCAATAATAGACGGTGTGGCGGGCAAATTGGGGAATACCCGCGCCGTGTGTAAGAAATATTACATCCATCCGCAAATCCTCGACAGTTACGAAAAAGGCGATCTGGAGCCCTGGCTGCAACAGCTGCGTGCTAAACGCAGTAAACCCGCCAGTGGCGGGTTACATGCGGATGAAAAAGTACTCTTGGAATTTCTTAAAAATGCCTGATCAGGCTTCCGTAAAATAAGCGTAAAACAAGCTATGAAAATAGGAGCTGTTCTTCTCTGTCTTCGACTTTAATCTTCTGAATAAATTCATCAAATCCTGCCTCTTCGTGCGAACTGTAAGCGCCGTAAGCGTCCAGTACGTAACCTTTCTGCCCGTCTTTGTCCTCCAGTACATACAGAATAGAGGAATCTGATGGATCTGACTCTCCCTCAAAACGATACGTTTTAATGATAGTCAGGTCTTCCGGATTATAAATCTTCTGCGCATCCTTATTCTGTAATCTGCCGTGATCACTCATATTTAATTCATGATCAAAGCCTCTCTCATGCAGTTTTTCCAGCACTCTTGATAAAGTTGTCATTTCACCTGGCTTTTCCATAAAAAAAGGGTTTTAGTTGAAATGTCAAAAACCAAAAGTTATGCCGCGATGTTTTATGAGAGTGGTACTATTTGTGTTAACTTTTTATTAATACCAAAACTATTACATCATGCGTGCAATATGGTCAGGATCTATAGGATTTGGACTGGTAAATATTCCAGTGAAACTATTTAGCGCTACCCAGGACAGCCGTCTGGACCTGGATATGCTCGACAGCAAAGACGGGGCGCATATCAAATTTAAACGGGTAAACGAAAACTCAGGTAAAGAAGTTCCCTGGGAACAGATCGTGAAAGGATATCTCTACAAAGATGAATATGTAGTGCTGGAAGACGAAGACTTCGAAGCCGCCAGCCCAAAGAAAAGCAAGATCATAGAAATCGAATCCTTTGTGGAAGAAACAGATATAGATGACATCTATTTCGAATCTGCTTACTTTATTGAACCGGCAAAAGGAGGAGAAAAAGCCTATTCTTTATTGCTGCAAACCCTCGAAAAAACCGGTAAAGCAGGCTTAAGCCGTTTTGTACTGCGTTCGCAGGAACACCTTTCCGTTATCCGACCACGCGAAAATTACCTCCTGCTACAGCAACTCCGCTTTGAAGAAGAAGTAAGGTCATCCAAAGATCTCACCCTTCCGGCTAATGTTAAATTCACCAAAAAGGAGCTGGATATGGCCATGGAACTGGTAAAACAATATACCGCCGACTTTGATATTACACAGTATAAAGATGAATATAAGGCAGAGCTGCTTAAAATAATCAAGGCCAAAGCTGGTGGTAAGAAAACTGTTGTGAAAAAAATGCGGGTAGTGCATACCAAGAGCGATGACCTCTTTGATCAGTTAAAAGCCAGTCTCGGAAAACCAGCGGCAAAAAAGCGTGCATCATGACCCTGTCTAAATACAAGCAAAAAAGGAACTTCTCTGAAACCACAGAACCCACAGCCGGAAAGGCCGTGCAAGGGAAACATATTTTTGTGGTACAACGTCATCATGCCTCCCGTTTGCATTACGATTTCAGACTGGAAGTAGACGGCGTACTAAAAAGCTGGGCAGTGCCCAAAGGACCTTCCATGAATCCGGCAGATAAACGACTGGCTATGGAAGTGGAAGATCATCCATATGATTATAAAGACTTTGAAGGCACCATCCCGGCAGGTAACTACGGCGCTGGTACGGTATACATCTGGGACAAAGGCACCTTTGAGCTGATGAATCCCAATGGCAGCAGCTTCGATAAGGAAGCACTTAAAGAATTAAAATCCGGCGACCTGAAAATAGTGATGAAAGGAAAGAAGCTGAAAGGCGAATTCGCGCTTGTGAAAATGAAAGGGAAAGAAGAAAACGCCTGGCTGCTGATTAAACACAAAGATAAGTACGCCGTAGATGAGTATAACAGTGAAGACTATACGCCGGAAAAAATAAAAGCCCAGGGATTGAAAGAAAAAGCCGCTGCCAAGCAGGTGGCAAAAAAAAAACCGGTAATACGCGTGAGCTCTTCCGTTGAAGCACCTGCATCTTCCGGAAAAAAAACAAAGAAAACAGCCATTAAAAAAGTATACAAACCCATGCTGGCAACACTGGTAAGCGATGCCTTTGATGGTGCTGAATGGCTGTTTGAAACCAAGTGGGACGGCTATCGCGCCATTGCCAGCGTAAACAATCATAAAGTAGCCCTTTACTCCCGGAATGAGAAATCCTTCCTGAAGGACTATCTCCCGGTAGTGGCTGCCGTGGAGAAAATTTCGCACAATGTGGTACTGGACGGAGAGATCATTGTAGTGGATAAAAAGGGGGGCTCCAACTTTCAGTCGCTGCAAAATTACAAGACCACGGGCAAGGGTAACCTGGTATATGTAGTGTTTGACCTGCTTCATCTGGACGGCCACGAATTACAGCAACTTACCCTACTGGAAAGAAAAAGTTTATTGAAAGACCTGGTAGCCGGGCTGGGTGATAAAACTATCCGCTTTTCAGCACATGTATTAAAAAATGGACTGCGCTTCTTTAAAAAGGCACAGGAGAAAGAATGGGAAGGCATCATCGCCAAAAGAACGGATAGTATGTATGAAGAAGGCAGGAGAGGGATGTCGTGGCTGAAAATTAAAATCGTAAATGAACAGGAAGCATTGATCTGTGGCTATACGGCACCCCGTGGAAGCAGAAAAAAAATAGGCGCCCTGGTACTGGGAATGTATGAAGGCAAAAAGCTGAAGTACATCGGGCATTGTGGCGGAGGGCTGAATGAAGCCACTATCGGAGATCTCTACAACAAGTTGCAGCCACTGATCGCCAAAGCCTCTCCATTCGAAGAAAAGGTAGCTACCAATATGCCGGTAACCTGGGTGAAGCCAAAGCTGGTATGCCAGGTAAAATTCCAGGAATGGACCGGTGACGGACATTTAAGACAACCCATTTTCCTGGGTTTACGGGAAGATAAACCAGCAAAGGATGTACATCCGGAAACGGCTAAAAAAATTTAACCATGGCAACACCTGAAAAAGAACGCATACTGACTTTAAACAGTAAAAAAGTAACGCTGACAAATCAGTCAAAGCTGTACTGGCCGAACGAAAAAATTACCAAAGGGCAGTTGATTGACTATTACCTGTCGGTATCGAAATATATTTTACCGCACCTGAAAGACCGTCCTTTATCGCTGCATCGCTTCCCCAATGGTATTGACGGGCCTTCTTTTTATCAGAAAGATCTGGACCTGACGCAAACACCCTCCTGGATTAAGAGCGTGCCGCTGCTGGCCGATTCTACCGGTAAAAATGTGGATTACCTGGTGTGTAATAATGAAGCTACGCTGGCATATATGGCAAATCTGGGCTGTATTGAAATAAACCCATGGTTGTCCAGGGTGAATGCCCTGGATAATCCGGATTTTATCATACTAGACCTCGACCCTGAAAATATTGATTTCAAATATGTGGTGGAAACTGCACTGCATATTAAGGCAATGCTCGATAATTTTAATATCACTTCCTTCTGTAAAACTTCCGGCTCTACCGGCCTGCATATTTATATCCCAACGGGAACGGCTAAAGTAAGTTACGATAGTAGCCGCCTGTTTGCGGAATATATTGCACGGCATGTTAATGAAGAGCTGCCTAAAAGCACCAGCGTAGTCAGAGCAAAGGCCGCCAGGAATAAGAAAGTGTACATTGATTTTTTGCAGAACAGCCGTGGTCAAACGGTAGCGGCTCCTTATTCCGTTCGTCCCAAACCCGGTGCTACCGTATCTATGCCGTTATTATGGAAAGAAGTGACAGAGAAATTAAGCATCAGTGATTTTGATATATTCAACTCTCTGAAACGTGTAAACGAAAAAGGTGACCTGTGGCAGGATATCAGGAGTGTAAAGAATGATTTGCGTAAAGCCATAAAGGAAATAGAAAGCCAGGTAAAGGTATAACTTCAAAAAACGACCTTATCCAACGAGCCATAGGAACTATTATCTTTGCAGGGATATGTCTAAAGGCCACATTTTAATTATCGATGATGAGGACCAGCTCCGGAAGCTTTTAAGCCGCCTGCTGGCCCTCGAAGGATATACCCTTCATGAAGCCTCCAATATAAGGGCCGCCATGAAGATCCTGGAAAAGGAAGAAATACACGTTATTCTTTCTGATGTAAAGCTACCGGATGGTAATGGGGTAGAATTAGTGGGCAATATACGCACCAGGTACCCCGAAATTGAGACGATTGTGCTCACGGCATATGGTAACATCGCCGATGGGGTACAGGCCATTAAAAACGGCGCATTTGACTATATAACAAAAGGGGATGACAACAACCGTATCCTGCCGCTCGTGAGTAAGGCCATGGATAAAGCTCACCTCCAGGTCCGCATCCGTGACCTCGAAAAGAAAATCGGCGGAAAGTACCAATTTGATAATATTCTGGGAGAATCTCCCGAAATACGTGCTGCCATTGCTTTGGCCGAGAAAGTAGCGCCATCGGACATGACGGTGTTGTTGCTGGGTGAAACAGGTGCTGGCAAGGAAGTTTTTGCCCAGGCCATTCACCAGGGCAGCCAGCGCCGGCAGCAGCCTTTTGTGGCAGTAAATTGCAGCGCCTTTGGCAAAGAAATACTGGAAAGTGAATTATTCGGACACGTGGCAGGCGCTTTCACCGGCGCAGTAAAAGATAAAAAAGGCTTTTTCGAAGAAGCCCGCGGAGGTACCATCTTCCTGGATGAAATAGGAGAGATGGCCATAGAGTTACAAGCCAAAATGCTGCGGGTACTGGAAACACAGGAGTTCTACAAAGTAGGGGAGTCCAAACCCACTAAAACAGATGTTCGTATTATTGCCGCTACTAACCGGCTGCTGGAGCAGGAAATTGCCGCAGGGCATTTCCGGGCCGATCTGTACTATCGCCTGTCTGCCTTCCAGATATCGCTGCCTTCCCTGAATGAACGTCGTAAAGACATTCCCCTGTTGGCGGCCTGGTTTCTGCAACAGATAGCACCCAAAATGAATAAGCGGATTACCGGCATGACCCCGGCTTTCCTGCAGGCATTGCAGCAACACAGTTGGAAAGGAAATATCCGTGAACTACGTAATGTGATTGAAAGAGCCGCCATTCTAACGGATACGGATATATTGGATACACCGGTATTACCACTGGATTTTCAGCAGGGAGGCGCCGAAGAACATTCATCATTACGACTGGCTGATATGGAAAAGAAGCATATAATCCGGGTACTGGCACATGCCAAAGGAAATAAAACAAAGGCGGCAGAGCTGATGGAGATCGGTTTAACCACCCTTTATAATAAAATTAAGGAATACAATATCATCACGTCATAGTAACCAGCCTAACAACAGGCACGCCAGTACGATAAAGGGAGAAGGTACCCTTGTAAGGCATAACAATGCCAGCGTACTGGCCATAATCAGCAGGTTATACCAGTTGATGGGTATCACAAAAAAGAGGATCATCGTAGCTGCCCACATAATTCCCACCACCACGGCGTTGATGCCTTCCAATGCACGATATATTACCACATATTTCTTCAGGTTATTCCAGATAGGGAAGAAGAATAATACCAATAATAAGCTGGGTAAGAAAATAGCGATAGGCGCCAGTATGCAGCCCAGAAACTGGTAGCCCATGCCCAGGTTACGCATAGCCATACCGCCTACGTAGGCGGAAATGGAAAAGGTAGGACCAGGAAGTGCCCGCATAATACCGGCTCCGGTGAGCAACTCTTCTGCAGAAAGGTATTGTGATTTTGCACGGGTTACATACTGTTCCAGCATCATAGCGATGAGGATATCGCCCCCGCCAAATACGAGGCTGCCGAATCGGTAGAAGTTCTCAAATAAGTTAAACGGCCGCCTGGTGATCCATTCATGGGAACGGGCCAGCTCAGAAAAGATACCTGCCAGGATAAACAGGGAGACAAACAACCAGATGTTCCCCCACTGTATCTTCCGGGGCTTTTCTGCCACGCCGGGAATACGTTTGTTACTGAAATTGGACACGATGCCCCCAAGGATAATCAGGGCCGGAAATGTCCAGGGTGATTTAAGATAAAAGGCAGTAAACATAGATACCACCATGATAGCAAAGGTGGCCACATTGTTAATACTGATACGGAAAGCACGGATACCTCCATAGGCCAGAAAGCCTACCGCCATCGGCTGTACATATTTGAAGATGTCTGTCTTCAGTGCATTCTTGCCGAAATACTGTAGTAAGAAACTCAGCGAACCCATAATCAGGCAGGCCGGTGTTATCCATATCAAGAGGGTAATGATGGCCAGTATGGCACCGCCCCGTTTATAGCCTATTAAGGTAAGGGTTTGGGAAGATGACGCGCCTGGTAGTAACTGGCAGAAAGCATTGTACTCCATCAGTTCCTGTTCGGTTACGTCCTTACGTTGCTGTACAAATGTTTTCATCATCATGGCCAGGTGGCCTTGCGGCCCTCCGTAGGCGGTGAYGCTATGTAATAGCACTGCTTTTAAGAAAGGAATATGACGTAGAAGCACAGTGAATTTAAGTGAATTCCGATTGGACGAATTTATAAGGTAATCAAATATCCGGACAAAATACAACCATGTTGCTAATATTGAGCATCCCCTGAATTAATAAAGGCACAATACTTGTAATATCGGTATCCGTTATAACGAATATGGCCTTTTGTCCGTTGTGATCAGTTTTGTTACTAGATAGGTTAATCGCCCACCAACATCGAAGAATGTTCGGATCTAAAGAATAACCATATTGAGAAAACCATTAAGGAATGACTTGCTTATACGCAGGATATTTGTAAAGTCCCGGAGACGTTAGTTTCCCGGGACTTCGCTATGTATAGCCTATTTCTTTAACCCTATTTCACGTAAACGTTCATCCAGGTATTCACCGGCTGTAACTGGCTCATACGCCAGCGGATTCGCTACAGTTACACAACTGTCCAGACAATCCAGTTTCACATTTGATTTGGGATGTAGAAAGAAAGGAATGGAATAACGGGAAGTATTCCACTTTTCGCGGGGAGGATTCACCACCCGGTGAGTAGTAGATTTCAGGCGGTTATTGGTTAAGCGTTGCAGCATATCCCCAACATTTACCACAATTTGTTCCGGCAGGGAAGTAACCGGTACCCAGTTGTCCTGCTTATCCAGGATCTGTAACCCGTCTGCAGAGGCGCCTACCAGCAAGGTAATCAGATTGATGTCTTCATGCTGTTCAGCCCTGATAGCGGATTTAGGCTCCTGTGTAATAGGAGGATAATGGATCGCTCTCAGGATGGAATTACCATTGTGTATTTTATCGTCAAAATAGTTTTCATCTAAACCAAGGAACAGGGCAATTGCCTGCAACAGGTATTTCCCCGATTGTTCAAACCCACGATATGCTTTGAAAAAAGTAGGCGTAAATTCAGGCACTTCCGCCACCTGCACATTTTCCGGATATTCAGCACTGATAGGATCATTATCTTCTACTGTTTGTCCGAACTGGAAAAATTCTTTCAGATCCGGCGCATCATAGCCTTTGGCGTGTTCTTTACCAAAAGAGGTATAGCCACGCTGACCGGCCAGTTCCGGAATCTCGTATAAATGTTTGGTGTCAAAAGGAAGCTTAAAAAATTGTTGTACATAATTGTAGAGGTCTGCAATCAGCTCGTCAGGAATCCCATGATTCTTTACCGCTACAAAACCAACTTCTTCATAAGCTTTACCTAACTGCTGCACAAAGGCAGCTTTTCGTCCTGCATCTCCGGAAGTGAAGTCTGCAAGATCCACTGAGGGGATAGAGTGGGTTGTTGCCATATCTTGATATTATTGTTTTGGAGCGATAAAGGTAGGGAAAAATAGCGAGTCAGCTTGGTCCAGCAGTTAGCCATTAGCTTTTAGCTTTTAGGAAAATGCAGCGAAGAACATCATCTATATGTTTATCACCGCTGCATTTTGCTAAAAGCTAAAAGCTAATGGCTAAAAGCTACTTAAAGTATTGCTCCTCAGCTGGGGTGATATCCACCATGGCATACCGGTTTACCTGGCTGATCAGCATCTCATCCATGATATCCACTACATTTTTATAGTTCGAACTTTTATCTGCTTTGATCAGCACCATCAAATCATTTTTATGAAAAGCCTGGAGTACAGCATTCTTTTTATCCATGATGATATCACGGATGCCTGCATGATTGGAATAGCTGGTATAGTGTACCTGCGGCGGCATAGCAGGGTCATTGCCTATACCTTCATACCAGGCAATACGATTATCCGGACCCAGTATAACGGTGAGTGCTTTTTTTGCAGGCAATGACATAGAATCGCCATCATCTTTCGGCATAAAAAGGTCCATGGTTTTAGGCTGTGCCATGGTGGTGGTCAACATAAAAAAAGTAATGAGCAAAAAGCCCAGATCCACCATGGGCGTCATGTCTACACGGGTAGATTTTTTATTGCTATGGGTGCCACGGCCACCGCTTTTTTCAGAAGTATTTATTTCAGCCATCATTAACGGTTTAGGATAAACGAAAAGTGGTTGAAAGCGCTTTCAGATATTAGATGCAGCAGTGAAAAGATTCCATACGCGAATTTTTGTCTTACGCAGGATTAGCCCGATGTTGATGATTATATTTTTATCAGAAGGATTAGAAAAGGATTAAAAAAAGATTAGCGAAGAAAAAGCAGTTATCCAGCTTTTATCTTCGCTAATCTTATAAAAAATATAATCCTGACAATCATCTTAATCAGTATAATCCTGATCAAGACAAAAATCGCTTAAAACTCAGCACTCTTCGGTGTTCTCGGGAATGCAATCACATCGCGGATATTCGTCATACCGGTAACGAACAGCATCAGGCGTTCAAAACCCAGACCGAAGCCGGCGTGTGGTGCAGTACCATAACGGCGGGTATCCAGGTACCAGCTTAATTCCTCTGCCGGCACATGCATTTCACCCATACGTTTTACCAGTTTGTCGTAGTCTTCTTCACGTTGAGAACCACCTACCATTTCGCCAATGCCTGGGAACAGGATATCCATTGCCCTTACGGTTTTGCCGTCATCATTCAGCTTCATGTAGAAAGACTTGATTTCTTTAGGATAGTCGGTTAAGATCACCGGTTTCTTAAAGTGTTTTTCTACCAGGTAGCGTTCGTGTTCGCTCTGCAGATCAGCGCCCCAGTCTTCAATCAGGTACTGGAACTTTTTGTTTTTGTTATGCTTGCTGTTCTTCAGAATGTCGATGGCTTCTGTATAGGTAATACGTACAAACTCGTTGTGCAGCACAAATTCCAGCTTTTCTATGAGTCCCATTTCACTGCGTTCGAGCTGTGGTTTCTGTTTGTCTTCTTCTACCAGGCGGCTGGCCAGGAAGTCGAGGTCATCGCGGTTGTTATCCAATACATATCCTATCACAGATTTAATGAATGCTTCCGCCAGATCCATATTGTCTTCCAGCTCATAGAAGGCCATTTCTGGTTCTATCATCCAGAACTCAGCCAGGTGGCGGGCTGTGTTGGAGTTTTCTGCACGGAAAGTGGGGCCGAAAGTGTAAATATCTCCGAAAGCCATTGCTCCCAGTTCTCCTTCCAGCTGTCCGGAAACCGTCAGGTTAGTTGATTTTCCAAAGAAATCTTCTTTGTAATCAATTTCGCCATTCTCTGTCCGTGGCGGGTTTTTCATGTCCAGCGTGGTTACGCGGAACATTTCGCCCGCACCTTCTGCATCAGATGCAGTAATAATAGGTGTGTGCAGATATACAAATCCACGCTCATTAAAGAAGCGGTGTACGGCAAATGCAAGGGCATGACGTACGCGGAAAATAGCGCCGAATGTATTGGTACGGAAACGCAGATGCGCTATTTCACGCAGGTATTCCAGGCTGGGCTTGTTTTTCAGTTGTAACGGATATTTTTCCGGATCACAGTCGCCCAGTATTTCCAGGGTAACCGCCTTCAGTTCTACTTTCTGGCCTTTCCCCTGGGATGGAATAATTTCGCCGGTAGCGCTGATAGCTGCTCCCGTGGTGATGCGCTTCAGCAGCGCTGCATCTGTGTTTTCGGTATTGATTACTATTTGTAAATTATTATTGGTAGAGCCATCGTTCAACGCTATAAACTGATTGTTGCGGAATGAACGCACCCAACCTTTAACCGTTACTTCGTAATGCGCCTTGTCGTCTGACAAGATTTGCTTGACTTTCACCCTTTGGCTCATAATATATTATATTTTAGGACTGCAAAAATAAGCGGAAAACTTCATAGTATATAGTCCGGGGTCCCGCCTTTTTCCGGCGCAGGTATGCAAATGAAATGTTAAAAATGACTGGATAGGTTGGTCAGAATCAATAGAAACAAGGTTTTGAGCGTCCCGCTGACAGTCTTTTACAGCCCGGGGAAGACTGTATTACGGGCCGCTTTGGGGCAATTCAACCCTAAATATTTTTGGATAATAGTAAAACTTGTTTTAATCTTGCGGTATATTCTGCCTGATTAAGTTCATTTTCACATCTTCATCGGCAGTTCCTAAACTCAATCATTCCCTATCAAATTTAATAAGCTAATTAAATTTATTGACTCAAAAACAATTATTTGTAATTGGTGTATGTTGGTATGCAGTGGTACCCGCCTCACAACACTTCTAAAATTTGACAACACAGATGATGTACGACATCTTACAACTGAACGACATGCTCGTTCCTGAGCTGCTTGATATTGCAGAGAAACTGGACGTTCCCAACGCAAAAAAACTGAACAAACAGGACCTTATCTACAAAATTCTTGATAAACAAGCCGTATTAGCCTCAGAAGATAACCAAGCCAACGGAGACGAAAAAAAAGCACGTAAACGCAAACCTGTAAAGAAAGAAGACGGTAACCACGGTGCTGAAGAACCTGCTCACGCTGAAGAAAAACCAGCTGCTAAAAAACCAGCTGCCAAAAAAACTACCGGTACTAAATCAAAAGATCATGATGCGGATGAAACCCCGGTGAATACTAATTCTGCAAAACCTAAGATTAAAGATTTTGAGATAGACCTGGACAGTATTCCTTCCCTCACCTTCGATGATGATGATGATATCATCATTCCTTCTTTTACAGAAGATGAAGAAGCAGAAGAGGAAGAAGAAGAAGAAGTGGTAACAATACCTGCCGCAGAGGAAGATGAACAAGACGATGACGATTTTGTAGTGCCCGGAGAAATTCCAATTGCACCTGCAGCGCAGAAGAACCGCTACCCAAGCAAGAAAGAACCAGTTTTCAATATAGAATTTGATGGTGTAATAGTAAGTGAAGGTGTACTGGAAATGATGCCCGATGGCTACGGTTTCCTCCGTTCTTCCGATTATAACTACCTCAGTTCACCGGATGATATTTATGTATCTCCTTCCCAGATAAAACTCTTTGGTCTTAAAACCGGTGATACCGTGAAAGGCTCTGTACGTCCACCTAAAGAAGGAGAGAAGTACTTTGCTTTATTGAAGGTGGAAACCATCAATAACAAATCACCGGAAGAAGTACGCGACCGTGTACCTTTCGACTACCTGACCCCACTGTTTCCTTTTGAGAAACTGCGGTTAACGACTACTTCCAATAACTACTCTACGCGTATCATGGATATGTTTACGCCTATCGGTAAAGGACAGCGTGGACTGATCGTTGCGCAACCTAAGGTGGGTAAAACCATGTTACTGAAAGAGGTAGCAAATGCGATTGCCACTAACCATCCTGAAATTTACCTGATGGTTGTATTGATAGATGAGCGTCCGGAAGAGGTAACAGATATGGAACGTAGCGTAAAGGCAGAAGTAATCGCTTCTACTTTCGATGAGCCAGCTGAAAAGCATGTGAAAGTATCTGCTATCGCACTGCAAAAAGCAAAACGCCTGGTAGAATGTGGTCATGATGTAGTGATCCTGCTGGATTCCATTACCCGTTTGGCAAGAGCACACAATACTGTGGCACCAGCTTCCGGTAAAGTATTGAGCGGTGGTGTGGAAGCAAATGCGATGCAGAAACCTAAACAGTTCTTTGGTGCGGCCCGTAAAATTGAACATGGTGGTTCATTAACCATCCTGGCTACCGCATTGATTGATACCGGTTCTAAAATGGATGAAGTTATCTTTGAAGAATTCAAAGGTACCGGTAACATGGAACTGTTGCTGGATCGTAAACTGGCTAACAAACGTATCTTCCCGGCTATCGATGTTTCTGCATCGTCTACCCGCCGTGATGATCTGTTGCTGGATAAAGATTCTCTCAAACGTATCCACATCCTGCGTAACCACCTCGGTGATATGAATACAGATGAGTCTATGCACTTCATGCTGCAACATATGCGCGGAACTAAAAACAACGAAGAATTCCTGATCTCTATGAACAGCTAGGACCAGGTGAATGTATAAAGTAAAAGCCCGTTACGGTTATCCGTAACGGGCTTTTACTTTATAGAGAACTATTGCTTTTTCTGCTGCCCGGGTGGCAAATTGTTCGGATTGCCTACAGGCTGGGTAGTTACACAACTGCTGTAAATAAGTGTGACAGCAAGAAGTGATAAAAGTAATTTTAGTTTGCGCATGACAGGTTGATTTGATGAAGCTACGGGGTATAAAACGCAAAAATCCCGCCACAGTACAACTGTGGCGGGATTATCCAATCTATTTAACCGTATAACTATCTTACATAAAAACTGTAGCTATTGCTTAGAATATCCAGTTAACTCCCAGAGAGAATTCTTTAGGGAAGTTAAAATCAAAACTGCTAGTGTTTGCTTTAGCACCGTTTGCTTCCAGTTTAGTTTGGTCGTAGCCATAGCTTAAACCACCAAATGCTCCTTCAACCATGAAGTGTTTGGTAACAAAGTAAGTGATACCGGGAAGTACATTCACTTTAAAACCGTTAACAGTACTGAATTTGTTGTCATTAACTTTTGTATTACCAAAATGGTAACCAGCGTTGGCTTCTGCGAAGAATGCAAATTTGCTCTGACCAATCATGTGGTAGTTACGAACAAATATACCTGGGGTGATATCCAGTGTTTTGGTTTTAACATCTTCAAAGGTTTTATCTGAACCAAATTTTGATTCTGCAAAAATACCGATTACCCAGTTGGAGTTCAATGCCACACCTACTTTCGGACTGATACCAAATTTAGTATCTGTTTCTTTTTTGTCAGTGTTTTTTGCTTTTGTGCTAGTGGTAGAAACATTCAGATTACCACCTACAATTACATCGCCTTTCGAAAACTGAGCCTTTGCTACTTGTGTGCCGAACAGTGCTACTGCGGCCAATACAATCAACTTTTTCATCTGTCGTTAAATTTAAATATTCATTAAAACTATTCCTGTGTTAGTGATTCTTCTACATACGTTCTAGCAATCCTGGTTGATGTTTGGTCGATATCTTAATCCATTAAAGAAAATGGTCAGTACTTGTTTTTCACGTGCCATAAAGCATTTCAGCGCTTTCTGGTCGTGAGGATCAAAACCTGCCGCCTGCCACTTGCACCATATTACCCATAAACCGAATAATACATTTACCAGTAGCTGCGCCGTTAGTTCCGTATCCGTATCCTTGTGGAGTTCTCCGCTTTCTATCCCTTTGGAAATAGTCGCAGAGAGAAAAGCAATTTCTACCTGCTGCAATAACTCAATGGTTTGCCGCATCAGGCTGGAAGGAACATCTTTAATCCATTCGTTTACACCAAACAGAAAGTGATATTCCAGCAGCATCTTCTCTTTTAACTCCAGGTAACGGTCCATGATAGCGGTGGTAGACGGTGCTTCTTCTACATATGCAGACATATCCAGGAAGCATTCGGCTATCATACACTCCACTACCGCTACGTATATGGATTCTTTATCCGAAAAATAATAATACAAAGAGCCTTTTGAAATCTCCAGATCCCTGGCGATTTCCTCCATGGTAGTTTTAGACAAGCCAAACCGCTTGAAGCGCTTTAATGCCGCTTCCAGAATCATAGTTCGTTTCTGGTCCTGTTCTGCCATAAAGTATACCTGCTAACAAAATCTGACTGTTTGACTATTTTGTTTTGCGGGTCAAATGTACAACCAAAAGTAATTCCACCAAATTTTTTTGTTAAGAAATTGTTACGTACCCTTCGCGCAAAAGATTAAAAAGAGGAAATGGGAAGGAAATACGCGTCTTAATAAAAAACGTCGGCAGAAACATTAAATAAATCGAAAGCAGAACGCCGGAAAATTTGAAAATGTATAATTACCGGGAAAGGGTACACGTAGTTCCCTGTTTTATTTATGATTCATTTTGAGTAACAAATCACGTTGTCTTCTTTCCGTAATATCCAGTACTATACCGCTTTTCAGCACTACTTTACCGGCAGCAGCATCCAGGTGGCTGATATTGGAAATCTGAATCATCTGGCTATTATTGATCTGGTAGAAACGGAGAGAGCCGAAAAGATCCGCATAGTACCGGAATGACTGTACGGCAGTAATGCGTAAACCAGTGTTTAAACGGAACAGGCAATTTTCGCCCATTGCCTCCAGGTATTCGATGGCTGGGATGTTTATAGTGTAAGCTTCTCCGTTAGTTGCCGGTATAAGTAATTTCCAGGCTACCGGCTTGCTATGATTGAAATTTTCAAGGAGTACATCATAGCGGTCTTTTTTGCTGCCGGAGTTAATACGTGCTGTCACCAGTGCAACTGCCTGTAATAAACTCTCCTTATCTATCGGTTTTAATATTAATTCCACATCACTGAAACGGATCACGTGCAGGAATTTTTTTTCAAATGCAGTAACAAATACCGCTTCAAAAGGAATGTCGGGCATGGTACCTGCCAGTACATCAAACCCGGTGCCATCAGGCATTTCAAGGTCAAGGAATACCAGCTCCGGCCGGTGCGTTTTTATTTTTTCAATTCCATCGGTACAGTCCGAGGCTGTACCGGCAATGGTGATCTCCGGACAATATTTTTCCAGCATTAACGCAATAATATCCCGGCTGTTTCGCTCGTCGTCTATAATAATAGCCTTTATCATAAAATAACATTAACGGATACACTAATTATAACTGGGGGATCAGTATTTTAACTATCGTGCCGCTATCCGATTCATCTTCTGATGATCTGTCTATAATTTCTATTTGAATTTCTGTGTTATACATTTTGTTCAGCAACTCGGCGCGGTTCTGGCTGATTTCCATTCCGGACGACTGATGATGCTTGGGCAGCATACGCAGGGATTTGGAACGGGCAATGCCGATGCCATTATCTGCTATGATGCACTCCAGCATGTCGGAGGCTACCTGGTTAAAGAAGATAGAAAGCTTGCCGGTAGGCTGTTGGGGATTCGTCATCCCATGTTTTACCGCATTTTCTACATAAGGTTGTAACAGCATGGCCGGGATTTCCAGTTCGGCGGTGGCGATCACAGGGTCTACCACTATTTCATATTCCATCCTGTTTTCAAAACGCATCTTTTCCAGTCCCAGGTAAGTATTCAGGTAAGTGATTTCATCTGCCAGCGAAATAAAATTACGCCGGGAGAAATCAAGTGTTTTGCGGATCAGGTAAGAGAAGTCAGACAGGTATTTCTGCGCATATTCATAGTCGCGCTGCATCACAAACAGTTGAATAGAGTTCAGACAGTTGAAAATGAAGTGAGGATTTATCTGTGCACGTATCGCTTTCAGCTCAATCTCCGTCAGCTTCTTATCGTATTCTGTTTCCAGTTGTTTCTTGCGTTGTTCCTCCAGTTCCTGCTTTTTACGCAGAATTTCGGTGGTTTGTTCTTTTACCAGTTCTTCCAGTTGCTCATTCAGCTTACGTTGCAGCTCTTTATTTTTATTTAGTTGTTTGATGAGCAACTCCTGTGTACGGGTTCTTTCAAGATGTACCAGTTTGTTACGATAGCTTAATCCTGCCAGGAAAAACATGGCCTGTAGCAATACACCGCCAATCAGCAGCATAGTGGGGGCGGCCAGCTCTCCCAGTGCACTGAGTAAGCCCAGTGGGCGCACATGCATTAAAAAGGAGCCGAAACAGGCCAGGTACAGGCACACAGACCCATAGAGGAAAAACCGGACCAGCGGATGATGCCTGGAGCGTCTGGCCAGGGCTACAAATACCGCCAGTAAAGGCACCAGGGTGATGAAATATACATAGCTGTATATAATGGTGGGCAAATGATATTGTTCTTCTGCAATACAATACATACACAGAATAATCAGGCCGCCCACTACCGCGGCTACCCAGGTAAATACCCGCTCCATAAAGGGATAGCGCTCTGTGAGGTTGAGGAACGTATTACCGAATAACAGGTACATCAGGTAAAAGCAGAACAGCAGCCCTGGAATATCCCAGTAGTATTTCAACATCGGCCACCGGTGAAAGAACGACAACTGATAAGGCTTACTCTCCAGTCTTAATGCAAAGAAAAGAATGAGTCCCAGCACATAGGCGGCAAAGTAGATGTAGGATCTGTCTGGTAGCTGTATATAATTAATAATAGAAATACTGAAGAAGACCATCAGCATACCGAGCAGTACCTGTATGATGACTGCTTCTTTACGATAGGTATCCAATTGTTTATCCCGGAATGCTGCATATGCTACTGTGCTGAAGAGCATAGGCATCAGGGCATTTTCGTTGTATGATTTATTGATGATATGCAGGTAGAAGGTACGGATCTGACCGGAGGGCACGCTTACATTGAATGCATAGTGATTCCATCTTTCCACACCGCCATTGTCTAACATCAGGCCGGTTTGCATGAGCAGTTGCGGGGTATCTCCGGGGGCCTGCATGTACCAGTACATATAGTCGTGCCAGCCTGAAAACAGCTGGCAGGAAAGGATTTTATTGCTTTGGTTTTTGATGGTAAGCCGTAGCCAGCAATTGTTTACCCGGCCATTGTTTTTAGGATTATTATGGAATAATTTTTCCTGGTGGATAAACGGGAGTTGACTCACCTGCGCCATGGTCAGGTGTTGGTTGTCGTCTGTAAGGATGTTGATATAGGGGCGCAGATCCATATTCGCAGGTGCGAATGTAGTATCTGTTATCAGTGTATCTACTGGGGTACGATCCGTATTGGCAAAGGATTCTGCAGTGTAACAGTACAACAGCAGCATTAAAATAATGCGCTTCACAAAGTGTTATATAAATTTAGTTAGAGCAATTTGTCAATAGCTTTTGCCATTGCCTCATCCTTAGCGGTAACAATATTTCCTGCATCATGTGTGCTCAGAAATATTTCTACTTTATTATAAACGTTGGTCCAATAGGGGTGATGATCCATTTTTTCCGCGACCAGTGCGACTTTTGTCATAAACGCAAATGCATCCCGAAAATCCTTGAATTCAAATGCCCGGTAAAGCTGTTTATTTTTTTCTTCCCACATAAAATAACAGGGGTTTTAAAATGTAAAACTGGGGTCCGTCACTGAATCTGGTCAAATTATTAAGCGCTGATGTGCTGTGCCTATCCTAAAAAATAAGGTTCATCTTATTTTTGATCTCTCTGATATCCAGTAAAGATACTAATTGTACAAGCGGAACAAGGCGTAATTCTTCCAATAATTTTTTTACATCGTTCGGTTGGTAATAATCTCCCTTGACCATCCACAAAAAATCAATCTGTTTTAGTTCTGGTAGCAGGAATTCTGCCTGGCAATGATTGTTGTAAATATAGTGTGCTACTGAATTGGTAGGTTCATGAAACTCAAATATGGGGAAATGGAAGGACCTTGTCTTCTTGGAAATCGTGATTTCCAGGTGATTATTCACCCGGAAATTGGTGTGCAGCTGACGATTAATATGCCAGCACAACTGGTAATCACGTGAAGAAGCAGCGACGCCAATCACGTGAGTGTTCTCAAAGAAATCCTCCACCAATTGGTCCTGGTCCAGCTTTAACTTGAGTATTGTCATATAGAAAAGTAACGCTACACCCTGCCTGGATGTTGAAAAAATAATTATCCTTTCTTCTTACTGCCCTTTTTGGAAGAAGGTTGTCCCGGGTCCCAAAATACAGCTTTAAAATTTTCTATTTTATCTTCTTTTACAATTACGCCTTCCTGTTCCAGTAATTCCTGCATCAGGGTTGGGGTGGCGAAATGGCTTCTGCCGCTTAATTCACCTTTGCTGTTTACCACCCGGTGGGCGGGCACAGGGGGCTTGGCGCTGCCGGCGGCATTCATGGCCCAGCCTACCATACGACCGGTGAGCCTTAAGCCGGAGGCATCTGCAATGGCACCATAAGAGGTGACCCGGCCGCGTGGTACGGTGCGTGCTATTTTAAATACAGTTTCGAAAAAGGAAACCTTTTCACCGGTCTCCTTTTCCTTCTTCCCTGCGCTGGGCAAGGAGGGTAGTTCTTTTGGGTTCAGGTACTTTTTCATAATCAAAAGGACAATGTCTGCAGCCGTTGCCACAACAGAAGCCACGGTCGAGGTGAAACTTTTCGGTAAATACCATATAGCCCTGGGCGTTATAGTAAAAATCAATCTTCTCCACCAACGGTTGCTTCATCTGAAGGCAGTTTTATGCTTTGCCAGTTCAGCGGAGCGGCAGGCAGTTGAAATTTCAGGTAACGGATTGTTCTTCCATCTGCGAGGTGCATGCCTTCATAAAAGGTCTGGATCTTTAATAGTGGTGGAACCTCCGGTAATGCATATACGTCAGGAATATCTTCTATGAGGATACATCCCGCGGCGCTGATTACTTCCTGCGTGAAAGCATAGAGCTGCGGAGAGTCTGTTTTCAGGTTAATAGTAGCTCCCGGGGCCAGCAATGGCTGAAACAATTGCAGGAACTTCGGGTGTGTTAACCTTTTCTTTGACTTGGAATTGCGCAGGAAAGGGTCCGGAAAAGTAATCCAGATATCTTTTATTTCTCCTGCTGCAAAGTAATTGTTGAGTTTGTCTATCTGTGTGCGTAAGAATCCCACGTTGGTCAACGGCTCTTCGAGGGCGGTTTTGGCGCCTCTCCAGATGCGGTTGCCTTTAAGATCTACGCCTAAAAAGTTCTGATCCGGGAATAGCCGGGCCATACCCAGGGTATAATCTCCCTTACCACAAGCCAGCTCTAATGTAATAGGGTGGCTGTTTTTGAAGAATTCATTCCATTTTCCCTGCATACCTTCCGGGTATATCAATACGTTGGGGAAGGTTTCGATTTCAGCAAATCGTTCTAATTTTTTTTGTCCCATTTGCGGCAAAAATACTGGGATTTTTTGAATGGGGAGAGGATAAATAGGGAGATGTGGCTGGCAGTGGTGACTGGTGGGGCCGGGTAAGAGAAGCGTCACCGCTTATCTGTACGTTAGCAGGTAATACAACTTTCACCTGGTGGTTTTCGGTTCCGCAGTACCAGGTAATAATTTCTTCATGATAAATATATAGGTTTATTATTTAAAATATATAATATCAAGAAATCAAATTGTAAAAGACAATAATAGGATGTTTTATTAATCAGGTGCCGGGAGGAGGGGGATTATGTAGACTCCGTCGATGCTATGCTTAGGACAGGCTATGTACCTATAGTAGTGGTGCAGCAGAGGTGGACTTGATGTGGACTTGATGCGGGGATGACGTCCGGATGTGTAACCCAGGATGGGAGGTCAGAAGTGGCCATAGTAGCGGCGGCGGGCATAAAAAAAGCCCGTAAGCATGATAACTTACGAGCTCTTTAAACCAATTAAGCTGTAGGAGGAGGAGTCGAACCTCCACGGGGCAGTTAGCTGTAGCACAAGTAAGATTAGTGGTCAACCCAATTATACTACGTTTATCCTGTGATCCCCACCCTCGAGACAAGAGGGCATGTCTGCCAATTTCATCATCCCACAAAGTGTTTAAACCGTTACCTGTTATTGCTTTCCGTTAACCTGTTTGGTAATGATTATGATGCAAATCTAAAGAGAAGGGTACTTTTTTGCAAATTTTTTAAGAGAAATTTTGGAATTTTCGATATTTTTTAAATATTTGCATATAACTTTAAAACATTCAAAAACAAATTGTAAAAATGAGCCACAATTTGAATATTGACAAACTCGATTTGCAGATTATCAGCGAAATGATGTCTAATGCGGAGATCTCCTACGCCGACCTGGGGAAGAAATTGTTCGTTTCCGGCGGGACTATCCACGTGAGAATGAAGAAATTACAAGAACTGGGTGTAGTTAAAGGTACTAAATTACATGTAGATTTAAAAATGATCGGCTATGACGTAATCGCTTTTATTGGTATTTACCTGGAAAAAAGCTCCATGTATGATACTGTTGCCAAAGAATTAAGAAAGATACCGGAAATGGTACGTCTTAATTACACTACCGGAAGCTATAGCATGTTCGCGGAAATCATCTGTAAAGATATTACCCAGCTTCGCCGTATCCTTCACGATGAATTGCAGAAAATCAAAGGCATTGAAAGGACCGAAACCCTGATTTCCCTCGAAGAAAGCTTTTACAGAACAATCAACGTGGTGGAATAATATAGTTTTTAGGAATGGAAGGGCGTAGCCCTGTTGCTTTTTCATTCTTAATTATTAATTTTCGCCATGGTTACAACAGAAATTGCCGAAAAAATTCAACGGCTGGAAGAAAAGTATGCCGCCATGGGTCAGAACCTGTCATCCTACCTGGATGGCCTTCTGTACGCGGACTACCTCACATATTGGGACTATATTCAGTTGGATGTGTTGCTGAATCTGCAACATCCGCGCACGCCGATTCCTGATGAAAGAATATTCATCATTTATCATCAGATCACGGAATTGTACTTTAAGTTATCACTGCAGGCAATCGAACAAATCAGCCTTGCACCTGTACTGTCAGCTGAAATTTTTATTACCCAGCTAAAAAGGATCAACAACTACTTCCGCAGTCTCATCAACTCATTTGAAATAATGGTAGATGGGATGGATAAGGAACAGTTCCTGCAATTCCGCATGGCGTTGTTACCTGCCAGCGGCTTCCAGAGCGGACAATTCCGCATGATCGAAATTTGCTCTACCCGGTTAAACAACCTGGTATATGAACCTATGCGCCCCGATATGGAGCACCTGGAATTAAAAGGTGTGCTCGATAATATCTACTGGAGAAGTGGCGCTACAGAACTGGCTACAGGTAAGAAAACACTGACCCTGCGCCAGTTTGAGCTGAAATACATGGATACTTTCCTGCAACTCGCTACCCGCTATAAGGATTGTAACATACAAGCCAGCTACCAGCAACTCACGCCGGAAGCACAGGCAGAAGTAATGCCCCTGTTAAAGGAATATGACCTCAATATCAATGTGCGCTGGCCATTGATGCACTATAAGTCTGCCGTAAGGTACCTGCACAAAAGACCGGAAGATATTGCCGCCACAGGTGGTACCAACTGGCAACAATACCTGCCTCCAAAAAACAAGCGCATCGTCTTTTTCCCGGAACTGTGGACAGAAGAAGAACTTGATAATTGGGGCAAACTGGCCATGGGCGAGTAGTTAAGATCAGATATTCTGCGTTGTAAATCTTCTTATGTAATATGCCAGCAACGGTACATCTGCTTTTTCCAGCGGATGTGCCGTATCCGGTAAAATCGTCAGCTGCGCCAGCGGCAAGGCTTTATACACTTCAATTGTTTCCTGGAAAGACACCATATTATCGTGGTCGCCCATCATCAGCATGCAGGGCGTAACAATCTGCGCATAGTCGGCATGTTTCAGTAAAGACTGATGCCCTAACTCTTCAATGAGCGAAGCGGTGCGGGTTACCACCGTTTTCCAGTCACTGGCAGTATGCCTTTCTTCCAGCACCCGCGCAAATGCCGGCACTTTTTCTTCAATCAATATCGGGTTCAGCTGCCTTACTTCTTTACTGGCCGTGGCTTCATTCCAGTTGTACTTGGTGGCCAGTGTAATCACACGACCGGTTTTTTCGGGATAATGACGGGCCAGGTACATGGCTACATATCCGCCCATGCTATATCCGAAAATATGCACAAAGTCCAGCCCATGGCGCTCCAGGTAGGATAATACTTCTGCTGCAAATACCTGTACACTGAATCCCTGTTCTGAAAAAGGAACGTCGCCATGCCCGCTGAAATTAAGCAGATGCACATCGTAATGTTCCGATAGTTCGGCTGCCAGCGGTTGAAATTGTGAGGTGGCACCTAATGCGCCATGTAAAAAAAGTATGGGGAGTTTATTTGTTTGCATTGACTAAAACTAGCAAACATTTTGGATTCGGGAGGGTGATTATTCAATTATTGGGATATTTTATTGTGATATCTATATAAAACATCCTGATAAGTGAATAATAAAATCATCCGGCCAGGTGTGCACTATCAATAGGATAGTAGCTGCCGGCCTTTTCATCAATATCGCTTAGCACCACACTGGTGCCGTTCTTTGCATATAGTTCTGCCACACACTTGCCAAGGCCCGAACCTGCGCCTGTAACCAGCGCAACCTTGTTTTTCAATCCTTCCATATCAAACATTTTGGCACTTATAAACAATACACCCTTATGAAATGTTCCTCATATTTTTTTATTATGTTTGCATAGATGTTGCCGATTAATTTTCTTCACTTAAGATGTCCCATCATCAAATCATGTTTTTTTAAATACTAGTAATGGAATACAATACCACGCGTAATTACCTGATAATGAAGGAATATGGCAGGAATATCCAGAAAATGGTGGAGTACCTGGTAACCATAGAAGACGACGATGAGCGTCAGCGTAATGCTATGGCGGTAATAGAGCTCATGGGTACGTTGAATCCGCATTTACGTAATGTGGAAGACTTCAGGCATAAATTATGGGATCATATTTTCAATATCTCCAGTTTTAACCTCAAGGTGGAATCCCCTTATCCAATCCCCACCATTGAAAAGCTGAGAGCAAAGCCCGACAAACTTCCTTATCCAAAAAAATATCCCAGGAACCGCCACTTCGGTAAAAACCTGGAAATGATCATAGACAAAGCCCTGCATGAGGAAAATCCTGATAAAAAAGAAGGATTTACCCAATGTATCGGTAACTATATGAAACTGGCCTATACCAACTGGCACAAGGAAAGTGTACACGATGATGCTATCAAGGCAGAGTTGCTGGCCATTACCGATAACCAGCTGGAATACCATCCGGGTCATACTTCACATGTAGCCAGCCCTGCCAGCTTTGGTGGTGGTGGCGGTGGTAATGTGGCCGGAGCAGCTGATCAGTTCCGTTCTACCAAGCGCAAAAGCTTCCAGCAGAATAAATTCAAAAGCAGCAATAATAATAACAGTGGCGGCGGCGGCAAAAGCAGAGATAATAACAATAAGCACAATAACAAATACAACAAAAACAGGAACAAGTGAGTAGTGCTTTTGAAGTAAGAGGCGGCAACCGCTTAAAGGGGGAAATTGTACCCCAGGGTGCCAAAAACGAAGCTTTACAGATCATCAGTGCAGTGATGCTGACCCCACAAAAGGTTACAATCACCAATATTCCGGATATAGTAGATGTGAATCTGCTGATAGAGTTGTTAGGAGATGCAGGTGTAAAAATAAATCGTATAAGTCGCGATACATGCGAGTTCCAGGCAGATGCAGTAGATCTGAAATACCTGGAAAGCCCTGAGTTTAAAAAGAAATCAGGTAAGCTCCGTGGTTCCRTAATGATTGCAGGACCCCTGTTAGCCAGGTTTGGTCGGGCATTTATTCCAAAACCAGGTGGTGATAAAATAGGCCGGCGCAGGCTGGATACCCATATTATCGGTTTCGAAAAGTTGGGTGCCCGCTTTGTGTATGATGCGGATGATAACTATTTCCGTCTGGAAACAGCAGGAGGGCTGAAAGGCACTTATATGCTGCTGGATGAACCCAGTGTTACCGGTACAGCCAACATTGTAATGGCAGCTGTATTGGCAGAAGGAACTACCACTATTTACAATGCGGCCTGCGAACCTTATCTGCAGCAGCTTTGTAAAATGCTCAACCGCATGGGCGCCCGTATCAGCGGGGTAGGATCCAATCTTCTTTCCATTGAAGGTGTAAAAGAACTTGGTGGCTGCGAACACAGCATGCTGCCGGATATGATAGAAATCGGCTCTTTTATTGGCCTCGCTGCGATGACGCAAAGCGAGATTACCATTAAAAATGCCGGTGTCGAAAATCTGGGTATTATCCCGGAAAAATTCCGCCAGTTAGGTATCCAGCTGGAAATCCAGGGCAATGATATTTATATCCCTTCCCAGGATTCCTACGAAATACAAACTTTCCTGGACGGTTCCATTCTTACCATTTCAGATCATCCATGGCCCGGCTTTACACCGGATCTCCTGAGTATTGTGCTGGTAGTAGCCACACAGGCAAAGGGTAGTGTAATGATTCACCAGA
Source organism: Chitinophaga sp. 01L420 (assembly GCF_056399985.1). Taxonomy (NCBI): domain Bacteria; kingdom Pseudomonadati; phylum Bacteroidota; class Chitinophagia; order Chitinophagales; family Chitinophagaceae; genus Chitinophaga; species Chitinophaga sp. 01L420. Next base: position 100,951 of record NZ_JBFTSK010000002.1, on the reverse strand, counting down.
AAATGTTTGAAAGCCGCCTGTTCTTCGTGGACAAGCTGATAGATATGGGTGCACAGATTGTTTTATGTGATCCTCACCGTGCAGTGGTGATTGGTTTGGGCCGGCAGCACCCGTTGCGCGGTATTACCATGTCATCTCCGGATATACGTGCGGGTGTGTCTCTCCTGATTGCTGCACTCAGTGCAGAAGGAAAGAGCACTATCCAGAACATAGACCAGATAGATCGTGGCTATCAGTATATCGACGAAAGGTTGAGAAAGCTGGGAGCAGATATAAAAAGAGTATAACAAAGAAAAAGAAAAGAAATATAAGCTCCGCTGCATTTCTAAAAGCTAAAGCTAATGGCTAATAGCTGGCACAACCCAAATTCCAGTAAAACATTTTACCGGTTTTTGGGTTTTGCATTTGAAGTCATCAGCGACATTGATTCTAATATAATAATGGAAAAAAAGATCATCATCGTTACCGCACCTTCCGGCGCAGGCAAGACTACCATCGTAAAAAAATTACTGGCCAATATGCCCGTATTATCTTTTTCTATTTCCGCCAGCACCCGTACCCCGCGTGCTAACGAAGTAGATGGGAAGGACTACTATTTTCTGTCTGCCGATGAATTTCATCAGCAAATAGAGGAAAATGCCTTTGTAGAATACGAAATGGTATATGCCGGTAAGTATTATGGCACGCTGAAAAGTGAACTGGAACGTATCTGGAGTAGCGAGCAGATCCCAATGGTAGACATCGATATAAAAGGTGCATTATCTATTAAAGAAAAATATCACGGCAGTGCACTCACTATTTTCATACAGCCCCCGTCGTTAGATGCCCTGCGGGTAAGACTCAGTGAAAGAGGTACCGAAACCCAGTCTTCCCTGGAGGAGCGCCTGGCAAAAGCCCGCTACGAGCTGTCGTTCTCGCATGAATTTGATCATATTGTGATAAATGATGAACTGGAACAGGCCTATGAAGAAGTAAAAAAGCTGGTAACAGAATTTTTAAATATAAAGTAGCGGCTTGATTGTTGGTTTTCCTAATTCGTTATTTTTGTTAGGATGGACGGATACACAATAATTATTTTGATTTTCCTGGTATTGCTGGCTGGCTTCTTTTCAGGTATCGAAGCTGCATTTGCCAATGTTAATAAACTTAGCATTGAGCTCAAAAAGAAGCAAGGCAGGGCTACTGGTAAAATTTTAGCCGGTTTAAATGAAAATCCCAGTCGTTTTCTGGCCACCAGCCTGGTTGGATTCACGATCACTGTTGTCATTTATGGCATCATGGTAGCAGGTGTTTTTCAACCTGCATGGGATTCCCTGATGAAGCAGCAATCAGAGGCTGCAGGCATGCAACCCCTGGTGATCTTCCTGGAAGTGATACTGGCTACCCTGATTATGCTGTTCTTAGGCTTTTTTGTGCCCAGGGCCATTTTCAGATCCCGGCCTGAAACATTGCTTGGTTTCTTTGCCTTACCGATATCACTGATTGCAAAACCACTCTATGTAATCGGTAATGTACTCGCATCCATATCCGAGTGGATGTTGAAATATCTCTTCAATGTAAGGTTGGTAGAGAATGGTGAATCCTTTACCCGCGTAGATGTAGAGCATTTTATCCGGCAATCACAACAGCATTTTGGTGAAAACAACCAGGAGCTGAATACAGAGTTATTTGAAAATGCGCTCTCTCTTGCGCATGTAAAAATCCGTGGTTGTCTTATTCCACGCAAAGAAATAGAAGCGCTGGAAATACAGCGTCCTATTGGTGATGCCAGGAAAAAATTCATGGAAACAAAGCTTTCAAAAATTGTTATTTATGAAGGCTCCATCGATAATATCCTCGGATACATTCATCAGTTGGACATGTTCAAGGATCCGAAGGAAATCAACAGCATCATTCATCCTATTCTTGCGGTACCGGAAACAATGAGCGCCATAGACTTGCTCAGCAAGTTTAATAAGGAGCGCAAAAGTATTGCATGGGTGGTAGATGAATTTGGGGGTACTGCTGGTATTGTGACTATTGAAGATGTACTGGAGGAAATATTCGGAGAAATAAAAGATGAACATGATGAAGAAGAATTTGTAGAAAAGCAGATTGCTGAAAAAGAATACATTTTCTCCGGCAGATTAGAACTTGATTACTTGAACGAAAGATATGGCCTGGATTTTCCTGAAGATGAAAGTGAAACATTATCAGGATACATCATCAACCATCACGAGACCATTCCGAAGATCAAGGAACGCATTATAATTGACGATTATGAGTTTGATATTCTGAATGTTACGGATACCAGGATCGAAATGGTGAAGATGAAGATGTTGGTATAGACATGACCGTTAAATTGGTTGACTTATCGGATATTAATATGATATAATTATTTCTATAATGTTTGGATTAACGATACAATAACAATTTTGCTAAAACGTTTTTAAAAAAAGTAGTAGGAATTTAACACGGATTGTATACATTTGCTTCAGATGATGTAACACAATGATTTGATTTTTGTTAAAAGGTTGTAAAAAAAGTGTTCCAACATTGATAATAAAATAATTCTTGTTATTTTTGTATTACAATATAAAACGCGACCAGGGATTCTTACTTATTCTGAACGCTTGCCATCAATTAGGTAGGTAGTTTAACTGGAAGCTAAAGACATTCTCGAATTCAACTTTTTTGGGGTTAACAAACAATGGATGAAAGGCCGGCTCTTGATTCTTCTCGGGCTGGCTCTTTTTTTTTCTACTGCTCCATTCCTCTCTTCCTTATTTTTTCTCTTTTTACTTACCGGATCTTCCTTTTTTACGTACCTACTTCTTCGAAGGACGGATAACTACTTAAAGCCACATTAAAATAGGTTACTTTATCATTGCCTACTCTAATTTGTAGTATTCAACCGCTATATTTGTGATCCTTAAGAAGAAACTGTATTCAACATCGTTCGACCGCATAAAGTATGTTAAAGAAATTTTTCGCAAATAATGAGGATAAGGCAGAGATGTCTTTTTTCGACCACCTGGAAGATCTAAGGTGGCACCTCGTCAGATCTGCCCTGGCACTTGTTGTATTTAGCACGTTCGGCTTTATATATACACAGCAAATTCTTGACAATGTTATTTTCGGGCCAACCAACGCAGATTTTCCTTCTTATGTAGCGCTGTGTAAAATCAGCCATTGGGTAGGACTGGGAAATCAGCTCTGTATTACCCCTGTAAAGGTGACATTTTTGAATTACAAGATGGTTGGACAGATTATGCTGCAATTTAAACTGGCGTTTATAATCGGCTTTATTTGTGCCTTTCCTTACATTTTCTGGGAGTTCTGGCGCTTTGTTAAACCAGCCCTCAAGGAGAAAGAGCTGAAAGGAGCCAGAGGCGTTATTTTCTGGGTATCTTTTCAATTCTTCCTGGGAATATGTTTTGCCTATTTCCTGATGGCACCTTTCACGATTAACTTCCTTGCCTCTTACACCGTAACTACCAAAGCGGTTAACCAGTTTTTTATAGATGATTACTTTGATCTGATGACACAGATCGTGTTAGGTATGGGATTGTTGTTTGAATTACCTATCCTGGTATTCTTCCTCACCAAATTAGGCATCCTGACACCGGATTTCCTGCGAGCTTACAGACGCCATGCGATTGTGGTGATCCTGATCCTGGCGGCTATTATTACCCCTCCTGATCTGGTCGATCAGCTGATCGTATTTGTGCCATTATACTGTCTGTATGAAATCAGTATCTTTATATCCAAAAAGGCGCTGAAAGATCGTGAAGACAAGATGACTAAAACCGAAGTAGAAGAGTGGTCTTAATTATCTTTAACTGTAAATAAGTAACTGAAATGGAAAATACTATATTTAATCTTACACTGCCTGTGGCTATTGGCTCAGACCACGCAGGGTTTGAGTATAAAGAAGAAGTGATTTCATACCTGGAATCAAAAGGCTTGCAGGTAAAGGATTATGGTACCCATTCCAAAGATTCTGTAGATTATCCGGATTATGCACACCCGGTATCTACTGCAGTTGAAAGAGGTTTTGCCGCTTTTGGTATCCTGGTTTGCGGAAGTGCAAACGGGGTAGCTATTACAGCAAACAAACACCAGGGCATCCGTGCAGCTATTTGCTGGGGTGCGGAACTGGCAAGACTGGCCCGCTCTCACAACAACGCAAACGTATTGTGTATACCCGCGCGATTTGTAGATATTCCGGTAGCTACGGAGATGGTGGAGATGTTTATCAGCACCCCTTTTGAAGGTGGACGCCACCAGGACAGGGTACGTAAAATGGCCTGCCTGTAAAGGTTTAAAGCCACATATCATTTTTTACTGTAACGAATACACGAAAATGTAGTAATATTAAAGAGCCGGCTATCAACCGGCTCTTTTTTTATTTCAAGGCATGTGATCTGTCAATTAAAAAATGCTCCATGAGAGTTGTTCTTACTGTCATCTGTTTACTCTTTATCACAGCTGCACAAGCGCAGCAAACCACCGCTGTGGAAAATAATACAGCGGCTGTCAGGTATGGAGAAACCATTACGCCTGCTGCCGTGAGCAAACAACTGCATATTATTGCCGGACCAGCCATGGAAGGAAGAGAAACCGCTACACCCGGACAGGCAAAAGCAGCCGCTTATATTATCAGCCAGTTTGAAGCAGCAGGCTTAAAGCCAGGCGCAAATGGTAAGTGGGAACAGCATTATCCATTGTATGAAGACAGTCTTCTCAAAAGCACTATCACCATACAAGACAAAACCTTTTTATACGGACGCGATTTTCTGTCGGACCTGCGCTCAGGCCAGCCGCAGGACGTCAGCGCTACGCGGGTCATCTATGCAGACATGGGAATTGTGAGCACTGATCGTAACGATTATAACCGCCTCGATGTAAAGGACCAGGTAATCATGATCAGAGATGCCGTGAGAAAAGGGCTGCATCGTGATAAAGGCAGCCTGGAAGATAAAATAAGAATCGCGAAAGAAAAAGGAGCCGCCGCCGTACTCATTATCTCACCATCTGCCGGACGTTTCAGCGCATTAAATCAGCAAAAACTCCGGACAACAGGGCTTTACTGGCAAAAAGATACAACGGCGCGTCCGAACGTATACTTTATTACACCTGCGCTGGCATCTGCCATTATGGGTATTGATAATAGTGACAGCCTGCTGGAAGACCTCGATAAAGGAAAAAAGATACCGGCTGAACTTAAAACAAATATTCATATTGTATTTGATAAAGTCGCTACTGTACTGCATCCTTCCAATGTGCTGGCTTACCTGGAAGGCACCGATAAAAAAGAGGAAGTGGTGTTTGTGACAGCGCATTATGATCATCTCGGAAAGGAAGGTGATAAAATTTTTTACGGCGCAGATGATGATGGATCAGGCACCAGTGCGGTAATAGAGATCGCCACGGCGTTTGCCCGTGCGCAAAAGGCCGGTAATGGCCCCCGCAGAAGTATGGTGTTTATGACAGTATCCGGAGAAGAAAAAGGATTGCTGGGATCTCAGTATTATACGGAGCATCCGATTTATCCACTCACACGTACGGTAGCAGACCTGAACATTGATATGATCGGACGCATAGATCCGGCGCATGAAAAAGACACCAATTACCTGTATATCATCGGCGATAATAAACTCAGCTCCGAGCTGCGGCCTATTAACGAAAAAGCAAACGATATCCATACCCATCTTAAACTGGACTATAAATACAACGACCCCAACGATCCGGAAGGCTTCTATTACCGGTCAGATCACTACATGTTTGCACAACATGGCATTCCCATTATTTTCTATTTCAACGGCACGCATGCCGACTATCACGCACCTACAGACACGGTAGAGAAAATCAGCTATGAGCTGCTGGCAAAACGGGCTCGCCTCGTTTTTTATACTGCCTGGGACATTGCTAACCGGGAGCATAAACTGGTGGTGGACAGACACGAAAAGTAAGAAACAGCGTACGCTGCAGTAAGCGAAAAAGCCTGCAAAATAGCGACAGCACTGGCTTTGGGCCTACGAAAAACCTTTTTGTTTATTTTAACAAAATTTTTTAAATTGTGTATAGAGTCTTTATTCTTTAGGAATCAATACATAATTCTTTTTTTGTATTTGTAGAAACGGTGAATGTAGGGATCAGCTGGTGAAGTGTTTTCAGACCATTATTTTTTCGAGAGTCGGGCTCCCCATTAAACATTTTTAACTAAGCTGTTGTTGTTCAATCGGTATTTATAGGATCATGCGATAATTTTTCACTGGTGATGAGAAATCATGCCGGTATTCGCTATCTGTAACCATATAAACTTACCAGTATGAAAACACCTGCCACCTTTTCGATTGAAAGTAAATGCTATTCCACAAGGAGAGCACCCTTGTGTCCTATTGACCGATGTTGTGAGGGAAACACCTAGTATACATGCATTTTTAGAAACCTAGTTTATAGTCCTGGTTGTTCAGAATGTTGGAAAACGGAAACGCTTATTGCACGCAATGGTAAACCCTGCCATGATACAGCTACTCTTTGTGAAACCTTAAACTGAGAATGCATGCATAATTTTTATAACGCTTATTGGTGGATCTTTTTATTGAGAGGAATTTTTGCCCTGGTATTGGGTGTACTGGCCGTTGGTTGGCCTGGCGCCACCTTTGCCACACTGATCGTTTTCATTGGAGCATATCTTTTTATTGCGGGATTCTTTGCCATCATTGGCGCCATTGCTGCCCGCAAAACAACTGAAAACTGGGGCCTTTTTTTATTCTCTGGATTACTGGGCGTTATATTAGGTATCCTCACATTTTGCAATCCGTTTGCTACAGGCGCTGCACTCATTTACCTGATCGCTTTTTGGGCCATGCTGGCCGGTTTGTTTGAATTAATTATTGCTATCAGGTTAAGGAAAGTCACAACCGGTGAAGGCTGGTACATAGCAGGTGGCTTGCTGACAATTATTTTTGGAATTCTCCTGGTCTCAAATCCAGTAGCAGCTGCAGTAACGCTTACCTGGATGTTTGGTATATACGCCATTATCACAGGTATTATGCTCATATCATTATCATTCAGACTGCGCAGCAGGCATTAAAAACGATAGCTAAAAACTAAGATAAGACACCCTGTTTACTATTTTAAACCACCCCATATGCAAGCTTATTCTTTAACTAAAACTATTCCTGATGATTATTGCAACACCTGATTAAGGCACCTGTATCTGCTGCTTTCAGGGTGTTGATACCTCCCTGTTGATTTAAAGCGTTGCAGGTGCCTGACAGTACTCACTGGCTGGAGATCCGGTGACTTACCATTACTGTCGGACTCTTTTCTCCCGGCCCTTCAAAAGGCTGTCGCCGTAGCTAATTATGAATAATTTAAAGTTAACCGTTATGTCATCCACCGAATTTAATAACTTATTACTAGGAAACGCCGATTTTCTGCGCCCATACGCAGTAACCTTGACTAAAGACTCAGAATCAGCCAAGGATCTTTATCAGGAAACACTGTTCAGAGCACTGTCGAACCGTGATAAGTACCTGGCTGGCACTAACATCCGCGCCTGGCTGTATACGATCATGAGAAATATTTTTATTAATAACTACCGCCGCGGCAACCGGCAATACAGATTGCTGGATAATGCGGTAGGAGATTACCTGTTGAGTCATCAGCCATCAGCTATCGGGAATTTTGCAGAGTCAGATCTGCGTGTAAAAGATGTACAAATGGCCGTATACAATCTGCCTGTCATCTTTAAACAACCATTCCTGCTATATTTTGAAGGCTATAAATATTATGAAATAGCGGCTATCCTGAACGAACCTTTGGGAACCGTAAAAAGCCGTATTCACTTTGCCCGTAAAATGCTGAAAACCCGCATTACCAGACACTGATGTACTGTATTGAATAATATTATTGAAACTTTTCAGATTTTTGGATAGCAGAAGTCTGCAAACTCTCAGCAAGACCGTTGTCAGCTGCTGCTAAAAGTACTATGAACACCCGGTAGTAAGCTTAAGATTGTTAGTAATACCATGCTGTATTATCTGTCTGTTTCCGCAGATAAGCGGCATTTATGCTGTATGCTCGTTTGCGGACTTCCGTTATCCGGTCCCTTCCGGAAAACCCCATGTATCTTCTCCCTAATTTCGCCTATACACCCAATTCTTTGTTAAATAACCATTTATTATTGAGGAAAATGTACAATTACCGGTTTTAAACCGTTATTTAGCATACACATATTCAAAATATTTCCGGATATCCTACACTATCTGTATGCCGGGTCCAACAATGCTTATATGCCGAAAGTAACTTTTAACAACAAGAATGCTATGTTCTTTCCAGCGCTGAAATCCGCTGTGGAGGACTATTTTAAGTCAAATAACATCAAGAAAACAGGTAATTGGAAATTATATCTTAAAACGGCTATCCTTATTCCGGTAGCCATTGTGTTGTATATTTCGGTATTATTTACAGCAATGCCAGCGGCTATCTCGGTAACTTTATGCGCTTTACTGGGCTTTGTACTGGCAAGTATCGGTTTTAATGTGATGCACGATGCCTGTCATGGCAGCTATTCTACCAACAGCAAAGTAAATGATACACTGGGCCTTACTCTGAATGCATTGGGTGGCAACGCCTTTATCTGGAAACAGAAACATAACATTATTCACCATACTTACACCAACGTAGACGGTTTAGATGACGATATCGCAAAAAGCCCGCTGATGAGACAATGCAGCTCCCAGAAATGGGTGCCTATGCATCGTATCCAGCATATTTACGTAATACTGGTATATGCCATCTCTTCTTTTGCATGGGTGTTTATCATGGACTTCGTAAAATACCTGGGCCGCAAAGTATACACTACACCACTGCAACCTATGAACCTCACGGATCATATGATTTTCTGGGGTAGCAAAGTATTATACCTGGTATTTTACATTGCGCTTCCTATCTACCTGGTAGGCGTGCAAGCCTGGGCTATCGGCTTTGCAGTGATGCACGTTGTAATGGGCTTTACCCTCGCTATTGTATTCCAGCTGGCGCACGTGGTAGAAGAAACAGAATTTGAAGCAGTAGGAGAAGATGCTAAAATGATTGAGAATGAGTGGGCTATTCACCAGATCAAAACCACCGCTAACTTCGCACCCGGTCATAAACTGATTTCCTGGTTCGTAGGTGGACTGAATTACCAGGTAGAACACCACCTGTTCCCACGTATCAGCCATGTACATTATCCTGCCCTCAGTAAAATAGTGGCAGCGAAATGTCAGGAACATAATTTGCCTTACAACTCCATTCCTACTATGCAGGGAGCTGTTGTATCACACTTTCGCTTTATGAAAGCACTGGGCGCAAAACCATAAAGCAGTTAGCGTTTAGCAGTTAGCTTTTAGCAAAAATGCAGCGGAGAACATAGGTTCTTCGCTGCATTTTTGCTAAAAGCTAACTGCTAAACGCTAATCGCTATTTGTAATTTATTCCTTTGCTCCTTTTTCGTACTTTTACACCCTTCTGGAATACTACATCTTTCTACATATAAATAAAATATAAACAGCAGTCGTGATGAAGGCAAATTATTTAGACGAGCTTAACGAACAACAGCGGGAAGCAGTAATACATATCAACGGCCCTTTGATGATTGTAGCAGGCGCCGGTTCGGGAAAAACCAAGGTGCTTACCACCCGTATAGCACACCTGATGCGGAATGGCGTGGATGCGTTTAATATTTTATCACTCACCTTTACCAATAAGGCTGCCCGTGAAATGAAAGAACGTGTGGAAAAGATACTCGGTGGCAGCGAAGCCCGTAATCTTTATATTGGTACCTTCCACTCCGTGTTTGCCCGACTGCTCCGCGCAGAAGCACACCGGCTCGGCTATCCGAACGACTTCACCATCTACGATTCTGATGACGCCAAAAGTGTAATCAAAACAATTATCAACGAGCTCAATCTCGATGATAAACACTATAAACCAACCTTCGTATACAACCGTATCTCTGCTGCCAAAAACAGCCTGATGGGACCGGATGAATACCAGCTGGACAACCTGGTACAGCAGGAAGATATGCGCGCCAACAGGCCGCTTATCGGCAAGATCTACGACATGTACGCCAAACGTACCTTTAAGAACGGCGCCATGGACTTCGATGACCTGCTGTTTAAAATGTATATCCTGCTTAAATCATTCCCGGAAGTACTGCATAAATACCAGCACAAGTTTAAGTACATCATGATCGATGAGTACCAGGATACCAACCCTGCTCAGTATGAGATCATCAAATTACTGGGTGCTGTAAATGAAAATATTTGTGTAGTGGGAGATGATGCACAAAGTATCTATTCCTTCCGCGGCGCTACGATAGAAAATATCCTCCAGTTTGAAAAAGACTATGATGATGTGAAAGTGGTGAAACTGGAACAAAACTACCGCAGTACAAAATCTATCCTGAATGTAGCCAATGAAGTGATTGCGCACAATAAAGGACAAATAGAAAAAAATCTCTGGACAGATAATACAGAAGGTGATACCATCAAACTGGTACGCACCATGACAGATAACGAAGAAGGTAAATTTGTAGCAGATACCATTGCAGAACAAAAGCTGCGGAATCACTATGATAACCGCGATTTCGTTATCCTCTACCGTACCAATGCCCAGAGCCGTTCCTTTGAGGAAAGCCTGCGCCGTAAGGCTATTGCATATCGCATCTTCGGCGGTTTGTCGTTCTACCAGCGTAAGGAAATCAAGGACTTCGTAGCCTATCTCCGCGTTACCATGAACACCCGTGATGAAGAAAGTCTGAAAAGGATCGTCAATTATCCGGTGCGTGGTATTGGTAAAACAACCATTGAAAAAACAATCATCCTGAGCAATGAACACAACATCACCATGTGGGAGGTGCTGGAAAGAGCCAGGGAGTTTGGTTTCAAAGGAGGTACCGTAGAAGCCATTGAGGCTTTTGTGRTCATGATCAAAAGTTTTCAGGCATCACTTACCAATCATAATGCGTATGATGTAGCAGTGATGGTAGGTAAATCCACCAACTTAGTAAAAGAATTATTCAACGATAAAACTACGGAGGGGCTTGCCCGTTATGAGAACGTGCAGGAATTACTGAACTCCATTAAAGAGTTTACTGAAACCCCCGATGAAGAAGGTGAGTTGCTCGATAAAAGCATGGGTTCCTATCTCCAGCAAATTACCCTGCTGACGGATGCTGACCAGGGTACCGATGAAAACAGCGATGTGGTGAAACTGATGACCATTCACGCGGCGAAAGGACTGGAGTTCCCGGTTGTATTCACCGTAGGACTGGAAGAAACATTGTTTCCCAGTGGTATGTCTATCAACACGCGGGAGGAACTGGAAGAGGAAAGACGTTTGTTTTATGTAGCCATTACCCGCGCAAAAGCACGCTTATGGCTTACCTATGCTAATAGTCGTTACCGTTTTGGGAACCTGGTGCAAAATGAGCCCAGCCGCTTCCTGGAAGAAATGCCGGAGAAATTTATAGACCGCAGTTATGCCGGTGGAGGTAGTGTGCGCAACGCCTTTGGTGGTGGCAATACTTCCGGCTGGAGTAACAGCAATAATATGTTTGACCGCATTCAGAAGAAAACGCCTGCGCAACAATCGCAGCCTGTTGCTCAGAAGCCTGCTGCCAAACCTACTTTTTCAGGGGCTACCACCCACGTGCCTTCTGATAACTTTACCCCGGATGATCCGGCAGGTATGGAACCTGGCATGCAGGTAGAACACCAGAAGTTTGGTTTTGGTACCATCGCTGCAGTGGAAGGTGCACCCAACAACAGGATTGCCACCATCATATTCCCTAAAGGCGGCGGCGAAAAGAAAATCATGCTTAACTATGCTAAGCTGAGAATTGTGAGATAGGATAACTATCAGCCATTAGCGGTTAGCTGTTAGCATTTTGTGCCAAGGCTGACTTAAAGCTGATGGCAGATTTTTTTTCACTAATCTTCTGGTTAATCACTAAAAGCTAACAGCTAAATGCTAAGCGCTATATTAAAACTCCGGCAGTTTTGCGCCTACCAGGAACGGAGTCACCAGGAAACCAAATACAAATGCCTGGAGCTGGGATTGAGGGGAAATGAGGTAGACGAAGCCATTGCCGAATTGATAGCCGAAAACTTCCTCAATGAAGAACGATTTGCCAAAGCCTATGCCGGCGGCAAATTCCGTATCAAACAATGGGGGAGGAAAAAAATCCTCATGGAGCTGAAACAGAAGCAGGTGTCTGCGTATTGCATCAAAAAAGGGATGGAAGAAATTGATCCGGATGACTATGCTGCAGTTCTGCTGAAGCTTACGGAGAAAAAATACGAGTCGCTGAAGGGCGAAATCCCGATGAAGCGTAAGTATAAAACAATGCAATACCTGTTGCAAAGAGGCTTCGAATCTGAGTTAATAAATGATGCGCTTGAACAAATCGCAAATAAAGCCGTATAAGCAGGCAATAATTTGAAAAGTTTCTAATCAGTCAGGCCGTAATTTTGTGATCACAATAACCGACAATGTCAGATCTGAAAGTAACACTCATACAGTCGCAATTGCACTGGGAAGATAAGGAAGCTAACCTCCGCATGTTTGATGAGAAAATCAACAGCATCAAGGAAAAAACTGAGGTGGTTTTTTTACCGGAAATGTTTAGCACCGGTTTTAGCATGCAGTCATCACTCCTGGCTGAAACTATGGATGGTAGCGCCGTACAGTGGATGAAGAAAAAGGCGGCAGAGAAAAATATTATTATCACTGGTAGCCTGATCATTGAAGAAAACGGTCAATACCTGAACCGCCTGGTGTGGATGCTTCCTAACGGCACTTATGGTACTTATGATAAGCGGCACCTGTTTGGTTATGCTGGTGAGCAGGATCATTACCAACCTGGTGATAAGCGCCTGATAGCGCAGGTAAAGGGCTGGAAAATCAATCTGAGTATCTGTTACGATCTGCGTTTCCCGGTATGGGCACGCAATAACATCCAGGCGGATACCAACGAACCGGCTTATGATGTGCTGGTAAACGTAGCCAACTGGCCGCAAAGGCGTAAAACTGCCTGGACCACCTTGTTGCAAGCCCGTGCTATTGAAAACCAATGCTTTGTGATTGGTGTCAACCGGGTAGGTAACGATGGAAAAGAGATCTACCACAGTGGAGAATCAAGCCTGATTGATCCGATGGGGGAGATCATTTACCGCAAGTCTGATGACGAAGATATTTTTACGTATACCCTTCAACGTGAGCGTCTCACAGAAGTAAGGAAGAATATTCCTTTTCTGAAAGATGCGGACGCCTTCACGATTTTGCCAAAAGGATAAGCCAATGCGGCCCTTGACAGGGCTGCGTGCTCCGGTACGGTAAACCCATCCGCATTAGTCCATCCGCTTTAATCTAACAGCTAATAGCTAAAGGCTAACAGCTGGAAAGGCGATAAATTATATAAAAATGCTCCTGCAATCCGTCCATCACATCGCTATTATTTGTTCCGATTACGCCCGTAGTAAAACATTTTATACCGATGTGCTGGGGCTGCAGGTAATACGTGAAGTGTACCGGGAAGAACGGGATTCCTGGAAACTGGACCTCGCATTGGGCAACCAGTACATTATTGAATTATTTTCTTTCCCCGATCCACCGGCGAGGGTAAGTCGCCCGGAAGCCGCCGGTTTACGCCATCTGGCCTTTGCAGTCGCTGATATTGACCGTGCGGTGGCACAGCTACTGCAAAATGGGGTTACTACAGAACCTATACGCATCGATCCTCATACCCAGCAACGATTTACATTTTTTGCAGATCCCGATGGGCTGCCTTTAGAGCTATACGAAGTTAATTCACACCCGTAAAATTTTATTGTATGTCAGTCACCTTCATCAACGCAAGGATATTTACCGGCGAGGAGATATTGGAAGATCATGCTGTGAGCACTCATGAGGGTAAAATTACCAGCATCAGGCCGCATGCAGAAAGAGAGGCAGCAGGAAATGAAATTGACCTGCAGGGCGCGTTACTGGCACCAGCTTTCATTGACTTACAGATTTACGGTGGAAATGCACATGTATTTTCCCTGTACCCTTCTGTTACTTCCCTGGCAGCTACAGTTGCTTACAGTAAAGGTGGGGGAGCTGCCTGGATCATGCCCACAGTGGCTACTATTGGTCCTGAAGTAATGCTGGATGCTATGAAAGCGATAAGAGCATATTGGGAGCAGGGCGGACAAGGAGTACTTGGATTACACCTGGAAGGTCCTTTTATGAATCCGGCCAAAAAGGGCGCGCACCTGGAACAATATATACATTCACCTACGCAGGAAGATATTAACTGGATACTGGAAAACGGCAGAGATGTGGTGAAGATCATGACGCTGGCGCCGGAATGCTGTGACCCGGAGCTGGTACGACAATTAGCTGCTGCCGGTATTGTGATATTTGCCGGTCATAGTAACGCTACTTACGCCCAGGCCTATACGTCATTTGATAATGGTATTCACCATGCCACCCATCTTTTTAATGCCATGTCGCCACTGGAAAGCCGTGCACCGGGTATTGTGGGCGCCATTTATGATCATCCGCTTGTATCCGCCAGCATAGTAGCTGATGGCGTACACGTAGACTTTGCATCTATCCGTATCAGCAAAAAAATAATGAAGGACCGTCTGTTTCTGATTACAGACGCAGTAGAAGAAAATAGAGATAAGGAAGCCGGCTACATCTATATCCGGGAAAAGGATCGTTATGTAAGCGCTGGCGGGGTATTGTCCGGATCCTGCTTAACTATGACCAAAGCGGTTCGTAATTGTGTGGAGCAGGTAGGTATTCCGCTGGAGGAGGCATTGCGTATGGCTTCCCTTTATCCGGCGCGTGCAATAGGCCGTGAGCAGGCTTTAGGCCGCATTGCTGTGGGCTACGATGCGGCACTGGTGGCAATTGACTCAAACTGGGATACTACAGTATACTGTTAATAGCGCTATCTTCGCAGGATTAATAATACTGTATATCCACATGAGTGCACTAACTCGCTTCTTTAGAAAAGACCGGTATAAAAATCTGTTCCTGCTAACCTGGCTGGTGCTGGGCCTTTTACAGGCCTGCTTCTCCGAGTTATGGGATGATGAAGCCTATTATTGGGTGTATTCACGTCACCTCGACTGGGGTTACTTTGATCATCCGCCTATGATTGCCTTGTTGATCAAAATAGGATACGGTATTTTTCATAACGAACTGGGTGTGAGATTGCTGATCGTATTTGTGAATACACTCACCCTATGGATTACGGCGCGGCTCATCGCTTCCAAAGACAATAAACTGTTTTACCTGCTCATAGGTAGTATGGGCGCCATGCAAATAGGCGGGATTCTGGCGGTGCCGGATGTGCCTCTGATATTTTTTGCCGCCATCTATTTCTGGGTATACCGCAATTTCGTAAATGAACAAACCTGGAAGAATACCATCCTGCTGGGACTTTCCATGGCATTGATGTTTTACAGCAAGTACCATGGTATATTGCTGGTCTTTTTCACATTATTATCCAATATCAACCTGCTGAAGGTATTTAAGTTTTATGTGGCGGTGATCATTACTACACTGCTGTTCTTACCACATATTTACTGGCAGTATACACATGGTTTCCCTTCTCTGCAATATCACCTGGTAGACCGCAATGCATCTTCCTATGATATCAGTTTTTCGCTGGATTACCTGGGCGGGCAACTCTTGCTATTCGGACCTTTACTGGGCTGGCTGATATTATACTATGCTTTTCGTAGTCCTATACAGAACTCATTTGAGCGGGCACTTAAATTTTGTGTGGTAGGTGTGCTGTCATTTTTCCTGCTTAGCACCTTCAAAGGCAGGGTAGAGGCCAACTGGACGGTGATGCTCTTTACGCCGGTGGTAATCCTGGCGCATCAGGCGATTGTAAGAAAAGGCTTATCGCAGAAATGGCTGCTTTATACGTTGCCGGTTACACTATTGCTGGTATTGGTGGTAAGGGTGTATATGATCTGGGACTTTATGCCCGGAATGGAAATAAGACCGGAAATACATCATAACCGCGAATGGACGTCGGCTGTAGCCGCGCGTGCACAGGGTAAACCGGTAGTATTTGTAAATAGTTATCAAAAGCCCTCGAAGTATATGTTTTATACCGGGCAGTTATCCTATAGCCTTAACAGCAGGTATTCCCGCAGAAGTCAATATAATTTCTGGAATACTGAAACGGAGTTATGGGGTCAGCCGGTGATGGTGGTATTTGATCCTGGTACCGGCATTCCGATTACCGACAGTCTGAAAACCACACAAGGCACCTGGGACTATAATATCCAGAACGATTATTATTCTTACTCACTTATACAGTTAAAGCCGGCATTGAAAACCATTAAGGCAAAGCGTGGTGAACATGTGAATGTCATCCTGCAGCCTACGAATGATTATCATCAGCCAATCCGGTTAGATAGAACCAATGAGCCAGTGCTGGGTTATGGGTTTATGATGAAAGATGAAGCCCTGCCTCCGGTAAAGTCTACTATGACGCTGGAAAAGGCTGTGCTGCGCCGGTTAATTAACCTGGAAGTGGTGATGCCGGATAAACCGGGTAAGTATCAGCTGAAGTTTTCTGTTTTTGCAGGAGATATGCCGCCGACGCACAACAGTCCGGTCATACCTGTAGAGATAGTGCGATAGCTTTTAGCCATTAGCTTTTAGTAAAAATGCAGCGGAGATCTCCGCTGCATTTTTACTAAAAGCTATTGTTGAAACGCGTTCCATCCTTGTGCAACCAGTTTAAATTTGTTGCCTCCTTTGGTATGGATATGTGCTCCTTCTGTGATATCGGTCATGTAGCCAATTACGCTGATCTGTTCATTGAGTACAATTTTATCGTAGTCCTGTTGTTTCATGGTAAACAGCAGTTCGTAGTCTTCTCCGCCACTCAGTGCGCAGGCAGTAGGATCGAGGCCGAACTTCATGGCTATTTCCTTGCTTTCCTGTGCAATAGGAATTTTATCTTCGTATAATACCACGCCAAGGTTGCTTTGTTTGGCGATGTGGAGTATTTCAGAGCTGAGTCCATCGCTTACGTCCATCATGGCTGTAGGCAGAATATCTTCCTGTTGGAGGAATTCTATGATGTCTTTACGGGCTTCCGGCTTCAGTTGTCGGCCAATGATATAGGTTTGGTCTTCCAGGTCTGGTTTTACTGTGGGGCTTTCGAGATAGATTTTTTTCTCTCTTTCCAGCAGGGTAAGGCCCAGGTATGCAGCACCGAGGTCGCCGGTAACGCAGAGCAGATCACCTTTTTCAGCGGTAGATCTTTTCACGAAAGTATCGGGGGTTACTTCGCCGATGGCAGTAACGCTGATCACGAAGCCTTTTTGTGAGTTGCTGGTATCGCCGCCCACCAGGTCTACGCCGTATTTTTCGCAGGCAGCATATACGCCCTCGTAAAATTCGTTGAGTGCTTCCAGGGAGAAGCGGTTGGAGAAAGCAATGCTCATTGTAATCTGGGTGGGAGTGGCGTTCATCGCATAGATGTCTGAGATGTTCACCACTACTGACTTATATCCCAGGTGTTTCAGCGGGGTATACATCAGGTCAAAGTGGATGCCTTCTACCAGCATATCTGTGCTGATGACTGTTTGTTTACCAAAATGGTCAATAACAGCTGCATCATCGCCCACACCTAATATGGTGCTGGCATTTTGTATTTCTATGTTCCTGGTCAGATAGTCGATTAATCCGAATTCTCCCAGGTCCTGTATTTCTGTTCTTTCCTCTTCCATCTTTATTTACCGTTAACAAGGTCTTGTAATGCACTATGAATATGGCCGTTGGTGGCCAGTATTTCTTTCTGATAAGGGGAGTATGGGTTACCGGAGAAGTCGGTGACTTTGCCCCCTGCTTCTTCTACGACGAGGTAGCCGGCTGCGGAATCCCATGCCTGGAGGGAATGTTCATAAAACCCATCGAACCGGCCGCAGGCTACCCAGCAAAGGTCTATAGCTGCGGATCCCAGGCGACGCACAGGGATACCCTGTTTAATGATATGCTCCAGCACCTGTAATGGGTTATTGGGCATATCCTGCCATTGATAGGCAAATCCTGTTACGAGGCAGGAAGTAGCTACTTCGGCTTTGGTAGAAACATGAATGGGTTTATCATTCAGGGTGGCTCCTTTTCCTTTCTCAGCCACAAATAATTCGTTCATGAAAGGATTATATACGGCGCCCAGTATCATTTCCCCGTCTTTTTCCACTCCTATGGATACACAACAGATGGGGATACCGTTTGCGTAGTTGACAGTACCGTCTATAGGATCTATGATCCATTTAAAAGGGGAGTCTGTCTTTATCTCACCTACTTCTTCACTCAGGATAAAATGATCTGGATAAGTTTCCCTGATAATGTTGATGATAGTCGTTTCCGATCTTTTATCCACCTCCGTTACCAGGTCGTTAACGGAACTTTTACTGCTCACCTCGAAAGGGCCATTGAAATATTGTTGCAGTATTTTTCCGCTGGCTTCAGTAGCTTTGAGTAAAGTTGTTTTTAACATGCCGCAAAGGTAATTACGAATTACGAATTATGAATTGCGAATTATAGCCTACATCTTTGGATATTTTGTATGTATAGAGGACTTATTGATAACTCATAACCTGTAATTCCGAATTATCAGTCAACTTATATTCAATATTCCACTTATTTTTGTAGTTCAATTAAAGAGAGGGAAAGTTAATGGCCATTATAGGTAATCTTATTTCCAGGTCACTACGCATCAGGAAGAAGTTCACGTTTAAATTAGGAACACCTCGCCAATACCAGCTGCAGGTACTGCATCGTTTGCTGGAGAAGGCCAAGGAGACGGAGTTTGGTAAACACTATCAATTTCAGGAAATTCTGGATAGTCCCAATTTCATAGGACAATACCGTGAAAAAGTCCCCGTGCATAACTATACAAAAATGCACGATGAATGGTGGTATCGCTGTCTGGAAGGTGAAGCTAATGTGAGCTGGCCGGAGAAAATCAAATATTTTGCGTTGAGTTCAGGTACCTCGGAATCTGCCAGTAAGCATATACCCGTTACCAAAGCAATGCTTAAAACTGTGAAGAAAGTAGGTGTGAAGCAGCTGTATTCCATGGCTAACTTCAACATACCACCCCGTTCCTTTGAAAAAGGGATTCTGATGCTGGGTGGAACTACTTCATTATATGAGAAGGGTGACTACTATGAAGGCGATATGAGCGGCATTCAGGCCAAAAATATACCTAAATGGTTTCGCCGTTTCTATAAGCCGGGGGGCAAAATCTCCCGTAAACCCAATTGGGAACAGCGTATTAAGCTGATCGTACGCAAGGCCCGGGAATGGGATGTAGGTACTGTTTGTGGGGTGCCTGCCTGGGTACAGATTGTGCTGGAAGAAATCATCAAATATCATGGGGTGAAGAATATCCACGAAATCTGGCCTAATCTGGCGGTGTATATTCACGGAGGGGTATCCTTTGAACCTTACCGCGACAGCTTTCAGAAGCTGCTCGGAAAGCCTATAGCGTTCATCGAAACGTACATGGCCTCCGAAGGATCTTTTGGGTTCCAGGCCCGTCCGGGTACCAGGGGTATTAAACTGGTACTGAATGCAGGTATCTTCTACGAATTCATTCCTTTTAATGAAGAGAACTTTGACGCAGAGGGAGAGGTAAAGCCTAATCCTAAATCTTACATGATCAACGAGGTGGTGGAAGATGTGGAGTATGCGGTGATGTTGTCTACCTGCGCCGGCGCATGGCGTTACCTGATTGGTGATGTGGTGAAATTCACCTCTGTAAAAGAGCATGAAATTGTGATTGTTGGCCGTACCAAACAGTTCCTCAGTCTTTGCGGGGAGCATATGAGTATCGACAACATGAACAAAGCGATCGATAATGTACAGAAGAAACTGGGTATCACGGTAAGAGAGTTCACAGTGGCCGGTTTCCCTTATCAAAACCTGTTCGCGCATCGTTGGTATGTGGGTACAGATACACCCGGTGTAGATGCAGGCAGTGTACGTGAAATCATTGACCAAACCCTCGCCGAGGTAAACGATGATTATGCCGTAGAACGTTCTGCCGCACTGAAGGAAGTATTTGTAGAAATATTGCCGAATGATGTGTTTATAGATTACCTCCGTTGCAAAGGCAAGGAAGGTGCCATGAACAAGTTTCCACGTGTAATGAAAGGTGAGAAACTGAAAGACTGGGAGAAATTTCTGGTCGGAAAAACCGTTAAGAATTAAGTAGCACCTGTGACACGGAAATTATAAGCATGATAGCAGCAATTGTAGCGGGATTAGGACTGGGATTGGTTCTATCATTATCGGTAGGCCCGGTTATATTCGCAATTATAAAATACAGTGTTAATAATGGCTTTAAAGCAGGCATTAGTTTCGCATTGGGCGTGTCTGTAAGCGATATCATGTTCGTACTGGTTGGTAATCTGTCCACCGCCTTTATCAGTGGCCTGGAAGGATACAATCATACTATCGGAATAGTAGGCGGTATATTACTCATCTGTATGGGTATTTACGGGTTACTTTTTAAGAAGGTGAAGATCAGCACCGGGGAAGAAAAACCGGAAATGTTCGGCACACACGATTATCTCAAAATATGGCTGGCAGGGTTTTTAATGAACACCCTGAATCCGGGTGTGGTTATTTTCTGGTTGCCCGTGTGTATCGGCTACAGTGCCACCTCTATAAGCCACCGCGTGGTGATGTATGGGGTATGTCTGAGTATGGTTTTATCTGCAGATATTCTTAAAGTATTCGTTTCTGATAAGATCCGCCATAAGCTCACCCTTACCAATGTAGAATGGCTTAACCGTATTGCCGGGGTAAGTATGATTATTTTTGGGGTGGTATTACTCTATAAAGTATTGTTTGATGTAGGGTCGTTGGGGCACTAAATAAATAATTACTAAAGCATAAAAAAGCCTTCCGTTTATCACGGAAGGCTTTTACTTTATAGGAAGATGTTATTATCCGTTGATAGTCCAGGTTTCGCTACCAGCCAGTAACTTATCCAGATCGCCAGGGCCTTTTTTCTCGAGGGCTTCGGTCAGCTGGAACTGCATGATTTCTTCGTAAGTAGGACGGTTTGCCTGATAGAAAACACCAAAAGGACGTGGTAAATGGCCTTCAATACGCACATCATCAAACATGCGGGTCAGTATCTGTGCCTTATAGAAATCGCTTTCATCATGTATCCACAGGTCACTTTC
The DNA here is from genome assembly GCF_056399985.1 of Chitinophaga sp. 01L420. NCBI lineage: Bacteria > Pseudomonadati > Bacteroidota > Chitinophagia > Chitinophagales > Chitinophagaceae > Chitinophaga > Chitinophaga sp. 01L420. Next base: position 79,685 of record NZ_JBFTSK010000002.1, on the reverse strand, counting down.
TGAGTATTCACCACCCAACTCCACTACAACCGGTTTTAAGCCATCCAGACGGATACCTTTATTTTTGGTTGCACCAAATACCAGTGGTTTACCTTGTTCTACGAAAACAGTTTCATCCAGTTTGCTGCTTTTTTCTGTAAATGCTTCAAAAGCGCCATCATTAAAGATGTTACAGTTCTGGTATATTTCCAGGAAAGAAGCGCCTTTATGTGCATGGCTGCGTTTCAGCATTTCCTGCAGGTGCTTGGGATCGCGGTCCATGCTGCGGGCAATAAAAGTGGCATCTGCACCCAGGGCCAGGGCCATTGGGTTAAACGGATGGTCAATACTACCCATTGGGGTAGATTTGGTCACTTTATTTTCTTCTGAAGTAGGAGAGTATTGTCCTTTTGTTAAACCGTAGATCTGGTTGTTGAACAACATGATGTTCACATCAAAGTTACGGCGCAGCAGGTGGATGGTATGGTTACCGCCAATAGACAGGCCATCACCATCACCGGTAACGATCCATACGCTCAGCTCGGGGCGGGTTGCCTTCAGGCCGGACGCAATAGCGGTAGCACGACCGTGAATCGAGTGCATACCATAGGTATTCATATAGTATGGGAAACGGGAAGAACAGCCGATACCGGAAACAATCACAATATTTTCGCGGGGAACCCCCAGGCCAGGCATAATTGTTTGTACCTGTTTAAGTATAGAGTAGTCGCCGCAGCCAGGGCACCAGCGTACTTCCTGGTCCGTTGCAAAGTCTTTTGCCGTAAGGGCTGCCTGCGGAGCTATAGTTGCTGTTGACATTAGTATGAGTTAAATATAATTTTATAGAGTCTGTAAAGTTACGATAGATACCTGTAAATTAAGATCATTGGGCCTGTAATTCTTCCCAATATTCTGCTGCCCTGCGCGTATGCGGAATTACAATCGTTCCACCCACGATATTAGCTACTGCAAAGATTTCATACATCTCGTCCGTAGTCACTCCCTGCTCAAATGCTTTACCCAGGTGATACTTGATACAGTCGTCACAGCGCAGTACCATAGACGCCACCAGCCCGAGCATCTCCTTGGTTTTGGTACTCAGCGCGCCTTCTGCATAAGTATTCGTGTCCAGGTTAAAAAGACGGTTGATGACTTTATTCTGTTTCCCCAGTATTACTTCATTCATTTTACCACGGTAGTCGTTAAACTCCTGAATCGCATTAGCCATATAACTGCTGTTTATGTTGTTACGTTAATCGTTTCACAGAATAAAGCTATGAAAGGATTTACAAATATAGACTAATCTACTGGCTAAGTAGACTATTTGACCTATAACCTGTATTTATGGATCATAACTAAAAGTTATTACGTTTATTTATGCCAATAAAATAGTCTATTGGTATTATAGACTATTTGTATATTGAGTAGATAAACCCTCTTTAACAACAAGATCTGCATCACTTATGACTACAACCAACTTTGTTCGTTTGCTGGCGCTCCTGTTATGCGCCGGCGGGGCCACTCAGGCGCAGGATAAGAAACTACTTGGATATACCGACAGCGCCGCCATAAAGCAATTACAACTGGAAAATCAATTCGACAAACAACTGAGCAGCAGCCATATAGGCCAAACTATTCAGTCACTATCCTCCAAACCGCACCATATTAGCTCTGTAAGAGGCAAAGCCGTAGCAGAAGACATCCTGCAGCGCTTCAAAAGCTATGGCTGGGATGCTGAAATCGTGACCTACCAGGTGCTGTTCCCCACGCCTAAGGAAAGGCTGCTGGAGCTAAAAGGTCCCACTACCTACAAAGCCCTCCTGAAAGAACCTGCCCTGAAAGAAGACGCTACCTCTGGGGAGGAAGGACAACTGCCTACCTACAACGCCTGGAGCGCAGACGGAGATGTAGAAGGAGAGCTGGTATATGTTAACTATGGTCTTCCGGAAGATTATGAATACCTGGACCGTGCCGGTATCAGCGTAAAAGGCAAAATAGTGATCGCCAAATACGGCCGTTCCTGGCGGGGCAGCAAGCCCAAGGTAGCACAGGAACACGGAGCTGCCGGCTGCATCATCTACTCCGATCCCAAAGATGATGGCTACTATAATGGAGACGTATATCCTAAAGGAGCTTTTAAAAATGAATATGGCGTACAACGTGGCTCTGTGATGGATATCGTGATATATCCCGGTGACCCGCTGACTCCTAACGTAGGCGCTACTGCCGATGCCCAGCGGCTGGACCGCCTGCAGGCGCCTAACCTGTTGAAGATACCCGTATTGCCCATCAGCTATCACGATGCCACCCCTTTGCTGAAAGCGCTGGAAGGCCCCGTAGCACCGGAAGAATGGCGGGGCGCTTTGCCATTTACCTATCATATTGGTGGTGGAAAAGCCAGGGTACACCTGAAACTGGCCTTCGACTGGCAGATACGTCCCTGCAATAATGTAATTGCGAAGCTGAAAGGCAGCGAACAACCCGACCAATGGGTGATACGTGGCAACCACCATGATGCCTGGGTAAACGGTGCCGCCGATCCCATCAGCGGTTTAGCTGCCCTGCTGGAAGAAGCCAAAGCCATCGGCGAACTCCATAAACAAGGCTATCAGCCACGCCGCACCCTGGTATATTGCGCCTGGGACGGCGAAGAACCCGGCCTGCTCGGCTCTACAGAATGGGTGGAAGATCATGCAGTTGAACTGAAAGAAAAAGCGGTTGTTTACATCAACTCTGATGGTAATGGTCGCGGTTTTCTGAATGCCAGTGGCTCACATGCGCTGGAAACCCTGGTGAATGAGGTGGCCCGCGATATTACTGACCCTCAGACACAGGTGAGCATCCTCGCCCGCAAACAGGCTGCGGATGTGCTCAAAGCTGCCACGCCGAAAGCAAAGAAAGAAAAACTCGCTAAGCAAGGTATTGCTATCGGCGCCATGGGCTCCGGTTCCGACTATTCCTCTTTCCTGCAGCACCTGGGTGTGCCCTCTCTTGATTTGGGTTTTGGGGGAGAAGACGCAGGCGGAGAATATCACTCCATCTACGATTCTTACGACGACTACTCCCGCTTCAAAGATCCCAGCTTCAGTTATGGTGTGGTACTTTCTCAAACCGCCGGACATACTGTATTACGTTTGGCCGATGCCGTTAACCTGCCATTCGACTTCCGTAAACTCTATGAAACTGTAAATGGATATGTAAACGAATTAACCGAACTGGCGGGTAATTTGAGGGAATCTACTGCTATAGATAATCAACTGATCCGCGAGCGTAAATATCAGCTCACCACAGATACCGCAAAGCATTTAATGCCACCAGCACAGAAGTCTGAAGTGCCTTACCTGGATTTCTCTCCCCTGCAAAATGCTTTGATTGGTTTAGATACAACTACCGTGGCATTGGCAGCTAAAAAGAACCTCACAGGTGCCGCTTTCAATAAAGCCCTGTATCAGGCAGAACAGCAGCTGCTCAGTGAAAAAGGACTCCCTGCCCGTGCATGGTATAAGCATACCTTGTACGCTCCTGGATTTTATACCGGCTACGGTGTCAAAACAATTCCTGGTGTGAGAGAAGCCATTGAACAACGCCGTTGGACGGAAGCACAGGAGCAGATCAGCGTTGCTGCAGAGGCCATCAAAAGGTTGTCTGCCTATTTAAGTACCGTATCCCGCGGTTCTTAGTTTTTACTTTTTTATTTAAAAGAATTGGGAAGATATGAACGGATTTATCCACGCATATCTTCCCAATTCTTTTACACAGCATTATCAGCATCAGTGTAATCCCGGATAAGACAAAATCCGCTACTATCTCCCCACAGCAGCCTGTTTCAGGTAATCCTTCACACCCTCCAGGATCTTCTCTACCATCTGTTGCTGAAACGCAGGTTGCAGCACCTTTTCTTCATCTCCGGGGTTGCTGAGAAACAGGGTTTCTATCAGTGCATCCGGAAATTCAGTAGGGTTATTCAGAATAAAATTAAAGTCGGAATTGTTCCCGAAATCACGTAAGCCTGTTTGCAGTAAACGCTCATGGATAGCGGCATTAAGCGGTTCGCAGAAAGGTTGTTTATAGTAGGTGGCCGTACCATTTACATCTACCGGATTCACGGATGAATTCAGGTGAATGCTGAGTAGCAAATCGGGATTGGCTTTGCGAAAGAACGATAACCGGTCTTCGTTGGCTACAAATTTTTCTGTGTAGCGCGACATGATCACGGTACCGCCTTCTCTTTCCAGCATTGCTTTCAGCTGCAGCGACAGTGCCAGGGTAAGGGTTTTTTCCACTACGCCGGTAAGACCGGTAGCACCGGGATTGGTCCCTCCATGGCCCGGATCAATGCCGATAACGATATTTTTCAGCGATAGTTTTTCAGGTACACGCTTAACCTTCACCGTTATGCGGTTATTGTCGTAGTATACCTGGTACCCCCAGGGTGCATGTTGCAGCGAAATTACCAGGCGGCAAACATCCGGGGAGGGCTGTCCCCAGGCGATGGATGTAATTTCTTTGGTGTTTTGCAGCATGGTATTGAGTCCTTTTTCTGCATAGGCGCCATGTATATCCAGTATAATTTTTTTAGAAGAAACGAGTTGGGTGGAAGTATAGGGCAACTTGTCTGACAAGGCTACAGAAACGTAATCGTATCTGTCATCGCCCCATATTTTGGCATCGTCTGCAATGCTGATGGGGAGCTGCTCCTGTGGAATTTCTGTATCTACCAACGGCTCCGGTATAAAGGCAGTTGTTTTGGAAGATAGTTTTACTTTATAGTAGTCGCCTTGCTTACCAACGATGTGCAGTAGTACATCTTTATCAAGATAACCAATCTTATCAGGACCAAGGCGGTCGCCATGGGGGCTGGAAGTAAGATAGGTCATGTTGTCGATGGTACGGCCGGTCAGTGGTATTTCGTTGCGCATAACACTGTAGCGGTATGGGCTGCCAAGTATAGCTGTTTCTCCGCTGCGCTTACGCAACCGTACTATTATTTTGCCATTCAACAGTGAGTCGGATGGTTGTATAATGTAGCTGCCGCCGTAATAGCCGGGTACTCCACCCGTTTGGGAGGTGGGCATTTCGCGGAGGGGGGCGTTATTAAACCAGCTGGCTTCTTCACCGGGATAGCCCTTCATTTTTATCCGCAATGTGTCGCCTTCTGATAACTGAAGGTTCCCGGAGGGTGATATCTCTATAAAGTCTATACGGAAAACATTGGTAGCACTTGCCGCCGGTGGCTGGTTGTAATAATAGACGATGTTTTTCGTGTAGGTTTCACCGTTAGGTGTTTCGCTGGTAACAGCAAAACTGCTTCTGCCGGTGGGCAGTTCATATTTAGCGGCGAAAGTGCCGGTGGAGTATACGTGTACAGTATCATTATTAATGCGGACGGTACAGCCAATACAGGTGCGACCGGCAATAAACTGTTTGGAGGTGCTTACATTATTTTGATCCCTTGAAGGCTGGCTGAGACGCAGAGATGCCTGGCTGCTGGCTATAAAGGGGATACAAAGTACAACAACAATCTGAGGAAAAAACTTCGCTGATAGCATAATAACCTGTCATCAATATCTTGAAAGAGTGTAAAGATAAGCAGGTGAGGGGAATAGGAGAAAAAGCTTTTAGCCATTAGCTGTTAGCTTTTAGTAAATGCAGCGAAGATCAACATTACATCATCTTCGCTGCATTTACTAAAAGCTAATGGCTAACAGCTAAAAGCTATATTTATTATCTGCAATGAGCTTGTCCGCAATTCTTCTGCGGGCATCTTTTGCATTAAAGGAAGCTGCTTTGGTGAAGCGTTTGAGGCCCAGTAACATCATGCGTTGTTCATCGCCTTCTGCGAAGCCGTTGATCGCATCTTTACCTGATTTATTGATACGGTCTGCTGCATCATAAATAAAGGTGCGTACAATATCGGCCTGCAGTTCAGCAGCGCTTTCGCCTTTGCTGTTAGTGAGTTTGATTAAACGCAGGAGGGCACTTTCTGCCACAAATGTTTCAATGGCCATGTCAGCGATATCCATGAGGATTTCCTGTTCATTTTCCAGTTTTGCCATCAGCTTTTGCGCAGCAGCGCCGGCAGCCATGAGTATCGCTTTCTTGAAATTGAGAATCATTTTTCTTTCCTGGCTGAAAGGAGTTTCATCATCGTTGCCGAAGTCTGGAATGCTTACCAGTTCCTTCATCACATTCATGGCTGGTGTCATCAGGTCCAGCTTACCTTTCAGGGCACGTTTCAGTGTCATGTCGATGGTAAGGAGACGGTTGATTTCATTGGTACCTTCAAAGATGCGGTTGATGCGGGAATCACGGTAAGCTTTTGAGATGATGTATTCATCACTGAAGCCGTTACCACCATGAATCTGTACGCCTTCATCCACTACATAGTCCAGTACTTCGGAACCATTTACTTTCAGGATGGCGCATTCTACGGCATATTCTTCTGCAGCACCTAATAAAGCTTCATTGAAGGGTTTACCAGCAGCAAGCAATTCTCTTTCTTTATCATCTATCAGTTGAGCGGTGCGGAACAATGCTGATTCTGACGTCCAGGTACGGATCGCCATTTCCGCCAGTTTATGTTTGATAGCGCCGAAGTTGGCGATTGGTTGTTTAAACTGTGTACGGGTATTAGCGTATTGTACGGAGGTGTTGATGCACTTCTTGGAGGCGCCCAGTGCGGCGGCGCAGAGTTTCAACCGACCTATGTTCAGGATGTTGAAGGCTATCAGGTGACCTTTGCCAATCACTCCCAGTACATTTTCGGGAGGTATTTTTGCATCCTGGAAATAGATCTGGCGGGTAGAGGAACCTTTGATACCCATTTTATGTTCTTCTGCGCCCAGTGTAAATCCGGGTGTGCCCTTGTCTACAATGAATGCAGTGAATTTGTCGCCATCAATTTTTGCAAAGACCGTAAATACATCTGCAAAACCGGAATTGGTGATCCAGCTTTTCTGGCCATTTAAAATGTAGTATTTTCCGTCTTCCGTCAGTTTAGCAGTGGTCTTGGCTCCCAGCGCATCAGAGCCGGAATCCGGTTCTGTAAGGGCATAGGCACCTTTCATTTCACCGCTAGCGAGCTTCGGTATGTATTTTTGTTTTTGTTCTTCGGTACCAAAGTAAAGGATCGGCAGGGAACCGATACCGGTATGCGCTGCCATGGCAACAGAGAAAGAGTGACCTGCACCCAGTCCTTCGTTGATGATTGTAGCTGTCACAAAATCTTTACCTAATCCGCCGTATTCTTCCGGGAAAGAAGCACCTAACAGACCCTGTTCACCCGCTTTCTCCAAAAGCGATTGCATCAAACCCTCTTCCTGTTTGTCTATTCTTTCTACAATAGGTGTTACCTCCTTACTGATGAACTGATCTGCCATGTCTTTGATCATCAGCTGTTCTTCCGAAAAGTCTTCGGGAGTAAACACTTCCTCAGGAGCACTTTCCTTGACCAGGAATTCTGCGCCTTTCAGCGCAGTCTTATTTTCAACTGTTGCGTCCATGTTACTGAATTTTTGGTAGTTCTGTAATTTACTGAAAAAAGCAGAAAGGGGAATCTGTCTGTACCAGGATTATACTGATTATACTGATTCCCTGGATTCCTTTATTTTTAACTGAATGTAAACCAATTAGATTACTCATCTTTGCTGCTTGTAATTTTTAACAAAAAATAAATCAGCATAATCAGTAATCCTGGTTCAGACAATTTCCGCGGCTAACTATCCGCTTTGCGCATTATTCACTATCATTGTCCCCCTTTTATGCCTGATTTTTATCTGTCATATTTGAAAAGCCGGTTTCACGGCACCTGCGAAGGTGCGGGCAGCGAACTATTGATTTGTTTGCATGGCTTTGGTGAAAGTGCTGCTCATTTTCGCCCGCTTAGCGCCACTTTAGGAGATACCTTTACCATGGTGGCCCTGGACATGCCGCTACACGGAAGTACCGAATGGGCCGAAAACCGGGTATTTGAAAAAGAAGACCTGGTAGCCCTGGTGCAGATGGTACTGCAGCAGCAGGGGAAGGAAAGATTTTCACTGTTAGGTTACAGCATGGGCGGACGGCTATCATTATGCCTGGTAGAAAAGTTGGCGGATCGCATCGATCACCTGATCCTGGCGGCGGCAGATGGACTTAGAAATAACCCCTGGCATATGTTTGTGACACAAACCTCCGTCGGCAACAAATTATTTAAATACAATACCTATCACCCGCAGCTGTTTTTTACCCTGTTGCATACCTGGCGCAAATTAGGGCTGCTCAATCAGAGCATCTATAAATTTGCACTGCATCGGATGAATGAGGTGGAGAAGCGGGAGCTGGTGTATAACGTATGGACAAATCTGCGACATATGATGCCGGATAAAAAGCGTTGTAAACAATTATTATCACGTTATCACGTTTTAACCCTCCTGATCTTTGGGAAATATGATCGTGTAATTCCACCTGTATTAGGTACCCGCTTTGCGGATGATTCATTTCCCTCTAAAATTCTGGTACTGGAAAAAGGGCATCAGCTGATATCGGAGCAGCTGGGGCTCATCATCAAAGAAAATCTTTAACCTGGATGCATTTTTTTGTAATAATAGTAATTGGATTGGCCTTAGGCTATGGTATACTGATGCTTTGGTATAGTCTGGGCTGGAAGCGATTGAAGAAGTTTTCCCCGGTGGCACATCCTGTCGGGCATACAAAGGTAACTGTGATTATCCCCGCCAGAAATGAAGCTGATAACCTGCCCGCACTGTTGGAAGCATTACACCGGCAAACGTATCATGCCACCTTCCTGGAAGTAATTATTATTGATGATTTTTCGACAGACGATACGGCCGCAGTTATCCGTAATTATCCGGCAGAAAATATTCACCTGCTGGAGTTAAGTCAGCACCTGGATCAACAGGAGCGTCTTAATTCCTATAAGAAGAAAGCCATTGAAATAGCCATATCACAGGCCACCGGCGATCTTATAGTTACAACAGATGCAGATTGTGTGATGGGGCCGCGCTGGATTGAAACCCTGGTACAATACTATGAGCAACATCAACCTAAATTTATAGCCGCACCGGTCAGCTTCTATAAGGAACATAACTTCTTTAAAAGATTACAGTCGCTGGACTTCATGACCATGCAGGGCATTACCGGCGCCGCCGCCGCACTGGCGTCAGGCACTATGTGCAACGGCGCTAACCTGGCTTATGAAAAGCAGGCTTTTCATGATGTAGGGGGATTCGGAGGGATAGACAATATCGCTTCTGGTGATGATATGCTGCTGATGTACAAAATTTATAGCGCTTATCCGGAAGGGGTGATGTACCTGAAATGTGAGGATGCCATTGTACGCACCCTGGCTGTAGACACCCTGAAAGACTTCATGAATCAGCGTATCCGCTGGTCATCCAAAGCAGATAAGTATGAAGATAAAAGACTGACCTGGGTATTATTGTTGGTATATCTTTTCAATGCGGGGTTGTTGGCCATGGCGGTGATCGCACTTTTTCTACCGGTGTGGTGGCCCTGGTTCCTGATCATTCTATTATTTAAAGTGACGCTGGAACTATATTTCCTGCTGCCCGTAGCCAGGTTTTTCAATAAAACAGAACTCCTGTTATGGTTTATTCCCGGGCAGATATTTCATATTCCTTATATTGTAATTGCAGGCTGGCTGGGGAAGTTCGGTAGTTATCAGTGGAAGGGCCGCCAGGTAAACTAAATACGCCTCCTTTGTCAAATATGCAATCTTCCTGGAAACGATTACGCCGCAATAAGGGTGCGGTGGCTGGTTTGCTGGTCATTACCCTCTCTGTATTTATCAGCGTAACGGCCTATTTCATTGCACCCGATCATACACCGGATGCCAACAGGATGGTATTGGAAATAGAGGGGCAGCATCCCGGATTCCAGGTAACTATGTTGGCCATGCGGAAGGAACAGCCGGTAAAGGCTACTGCTGTTTTTCCCCGATTGTTGTTCGGCGCGGAATCTGACATGACCTGGATCCCAATACGGTCCTGGCAGTTCAGGGATAGCGTCCTGGTGATTCAGCGCTACGTGGATGAATCTACCAGCCGGGAAGAAATTTATCCGCTCACGACTATCTGGTATGGGAAGCCTCCGGCTACTCCGCTTTCAACCCGCGATTTACGGGCAAACATCGGGAAAGAGCGTATTTTTTCCCGCACCTATTGGCTGGGCACCGATAAATTTGGCCGGGATATTTTAAGTCGTTTGATAGTAGGTACGCGTGTAAGTCTTGGTGTAGGCTGCATCGCTGTTGTCATATCCCTTAGCATCGGTGTGATACTGGGCGCGGTGGCGGGTTATTTCAAAGGGCGGACCGATGACGTGGTCATGTGGTTGGTGAATGTGGTATGGTCCATGCCTACGCTGTTGCTGGTGTTTGCGCTCACATTGGCGCTGGGCAAAGGTTTCTGGCAGGTATTTATTGCCGTTGGGCTAACGATGTGGGTAGGGGTAGCCCGTATTATCCGCGGGCAGGTGCTGGCCATTCGGGAGCTGGAGTTTGTGGAAGCTGCCCGTGCACTGGGTTACAGCCATATAAGGATCATTGCAAAACATATTTTACCTAATATTATGGGGCCGGTAATGGTAGTTGCCGCCGGTAATTTCGCAACCGCCATTGTAGTAGAGGCAGGGCTTAGCTTCCTGGGGGTAGGAGTGCAACCGCCGCAGCCATCCTGGGGATTGATGATTAAGGAGAATTATAACTTTATTATCACCCACAATCCTTTGCTGGCGCTGGCACCTGGTATTGCTATTATGCTGTTGGTGCTGGCATTCAATTTATTGGGAAATGGATTGCGCGATGCCCTGGATGTGCGAAGTAAAATTTGATTTGCATATAAAAAAAAGCTAATTTCATAGTCCTATATACACTTGAGATGATATTATTGAAAACCTACCTCCCAGCATTTTTAGCCATTACACTGATAACTTTTTCTTCCTGTAAGAAGAAGAAAGGAAGCGATCCCGCGCCTAGTACGCAGGAGGAATCACTGGCATTTGAACTGCCGGAGATAAAAGTGGGTCAGTACAATCAAGTCCTGGACAGCACCTATGGTTTAAAGGTAGACATCACTTCGAAAATACCGGATAAGGGGGTAAAGGTGACGCTGAATGTGGCCACAGAAACCGGTAATATTCCGTTGGGGCAGGACGCCGTTGCTGATATAAAGACGACACCTTTTACTATTACACTGAAGCACCTGAAACCGTTAAAAACATACACGGTAACAATTACGCTGGCCTCCCTGGGTAATACCGCCAATGTTACGTCTCCAAAGGTGTTTAATATTACCAATAAGTCTGCGGAATAAGCGATAATCTCAAAATCAGTCTCTCCCGAAACTAAAATTGTGTAGGTTTGCAAGCTCGCAGACAAAGGAATCGTTTATGCAAATTGCTGTTAATGCCGCTTGTTTACGACAGGACATGCCTGCCGATACCGGGAGAGTGGCAACTGAAATAATACTGGCGATGTGCCGGCAACAGCCAGGGCATCAGTTCACTTTATTTTTTGATGGGGAGATACCAGCCGGACTAAGCTTTCCGGCAAATGTGACCAAGGTAATATTGCCCCTGAAAGGTAATAAAGCCTGGCATCTTTACTGGTGGCTGGAATGGCAGCTGGTACGGGCTATGAAGCCTTTCCGCCCGGACATGTTCCTGGGACTGGATGGCGCATTACCCCTGCGCAGTAAAATCCCTGCCGGCCTGCTGGTAAGGGATCTGTCCTTTTTAAGAGATGCTGGTTTACAACCAGGCATACACCAACGGGCGCTGAAGAAGAACACCGCGAAATACCTGGACCGTGCCAGGAGAATAGCGGCGTTATCTGATATCAGCAGGGACGAAATACTTCGCTATGCGCCGGCCGTGAAAGAAAAGCTGACAAGACTGGATACCGGTTTAAGCATGCTTTACAAACCATTGGAATGGGAGCAGCGGGAGGCCGTGAAGAAGGCGTTTACCGGCGGAGCGGAATATTTCCTGGTAACAGGGAGTCTGCATCCACGAAATAATATTATCCCGGTGCTGAAAGCTTTTTCGGCATTGAAGAAACGGCAGCGCAGTAATATCAAGTTGGTGCTGGCGGGAACTATTACCGCTGCAGGAGCCGACATTGCTGCTGCCTTGCAAAGTTATAAGTTCCGGCAGGACGTAGTTAATGTGGAGGCGGCAGACGAAGATACACTGGCCAGGTTAACGGGTGCAGCTTATGCGCTCGTATATCCATCCAGGTTCGAAGGACTGGCGTTGCCCATCTATGCGGCGCACCGTTGCGAAGTGCCGGTAATTGCATTGGATAGTGCGGCGGCCCGGGAAGCAGGCGGGGATACTGTGTTGTATGCTGATCCGGCCAGCCTGGACGACTTATCCGAAAAGATGAGTCTTTTATATAAAGATGAGCAGTTGCGTACACGATTGCTGGCCAAAGTACCTCCCATAAAGCCTTTCAGCAGCTGGGAGCAAGCCGCGGAGCAATTGTGGGCACATTTAACCGCATAAAAGAGACGATATTTTATGTCCGCATGGCCTTGTTAACGCCAGCCAATTTCCGGTTTCCGGAAAACCGGCGTCTGAAAATCAGCAAATGATGGCTATTTTTGCGCTTTAATTGAAAATCATGAGTACGATATCTACTATAAAGATCCAGGTTGGGCTGGACGATCAGAAGGTGCCCGAGTCAATAGAGTGGAGCGCTACAGATAATAAAGACGAAAAAATGATCAAAGCCAAGGGCATGATCGTATCTTTCTGGGATCCGGCTGAAAAGGTGGCTCTCCGCATTGACCTGTGGACAAAAGATATGATGGTGGATGAAATGGCGGATTTCTTTTTTCAGACTATGATGACCATGGCCGATACCTATGGAAGAGCCACACCTTATAAAGACCAGGCCGATGAAATGCGTGCTTTTGCCAAGGATTTCTTTAAGAAATTCCAGGATAAGCAAGCAGCAGAAGGACAATAATCCATTAAACCTTACCATATGTCATTAGAATTAAATATCAACGCAGAAATCAAAACTGCGATGCTGGGTAAAAAGGAAGCTGACCTGCGTGCACTCCGTGCTATCAAGGCGGCTATACTGGTTGCTAAAACGGCCGAAGGAGCAAGTGGAGATCTGACAGAAGCTGATGAGTCGAAGATTTTGCAGAAGTTGGCCAAGCAAAGAAAAGATTCCCTGGAAATTTTCCGTGCGCAGAACCGTGAAGACCTGGCAGTAAAAGAAGAAGAAGAACTGGTTATTATTGAACGTTTCCTGCCTAAGCAAATGAGCGAGGCTGAATTACGTACAGCCATTACCGATATTATTGCCTCCACCGGCGCCAGCTCACCCGCTGATATGGGTAAAGTAATGGGCGCTGCTACCAAACAACTGGCCGGCAAAGCTGATGGAAAGGCTATTTCCGCGCTGGTAAAAGAACTGCTTAGCAAATAATTTGAAAGGAGCCGGGCATTTTTTGACAGGATAATGGGTGTTGGCCGGAAGGCGGGTCACTGGTTTCTGTCAGAAAATGGCCCGTCCTTATAGCTCTATCATGCCTATAGACATTATTTTTGCTATTATCATGGTCTTTGCCCTTTACAGAGGGTATACCCGTGGATTGATAGTAGCCTTGTTTTCGCTGGTAGCAGTCATACTGGGACTGGCGGCCGCCCTGAAATTATCGGCGGTTACCGCTTTGTATGTACAGCAGCATTGGGATATGCATTCCCGTTGGGTGCCTGTTCTGTGTTTCATTTGCCTGTTCCTAGGAGTGATCCTGCTGGTAAGGCTTGGAGCCGGGATGTTACAGAAGCTGGTGGAAATGGTGATGCTGGGCTGGCTGAATAAACTGGGCGGAATACTGTTGTATAGCGTTATATTTATAATAATTTATAGTGTAATGCTATGGATGGCCAACCAGGTATACTGGCTTAGCCCCGAAACAAAGCTGCAATCTGTTGTATATCCATATATTGAGAATATTGGCCCGTGGGTGTTGGATCATATTGGACAGGTGATCCCGGTTTTTAAGAATATGTTTGCCCAATTGCAGTCATTTTTCGAGACGGCGGCGCATCATATTCAACCTGGATAACTCGTTTCAAAGATTATTTAGATTAATAAAAAGAATTATTTTAGCGTAAAATTGACTTTCAAGATTTGGCAATGGATTACGAAATCAAAACACAGGGTAAGTTTAATTTTATAGAAGAAGGAGAAGGAGAACCACTGGTATTATTGCATGGACTTTTTGGTGCTTTGAGCAATTTCTCGCACATGATCGAATATTTCAGGCAATATAATAAGGTGGTGATCCCGATGTTGCCCCTGTACGATTTAAACATCCTGGAAACATCGGTAGGGGGATTGGCCAAATATGTGCACAAGTTTGTTGAAACCAGAGGCTACAAAAATGTAAACCTGCTGGGCAATTCACTGGGAGGTCATGTGGCATTGGTATACCTGCTGAAACACCCTGAAGCATCTATTAAATCACTGACCCTGACCGGCAGTTCCGGCTTGTTCGAAAATGGAATGGGCGAAACCTATCCTAAACGCGGAGACTATGAATACATCCGCAAAAAAGCAGAACTTACTTTTTACGATCCGAAAATTGCTACCAAAGAACTGGTAGATGAAATGTTCGAAATTGTAAACAACCGCCTGAAAGTGATTAAAATTATCACCCTGGCAAAATCCGCCATCCGCCACAATCTCGGCGATGAGCTGCAGGACATCAAACAACCAACCTTACTGATCTGGGGTATGAACGACACCGTAACACCCCCTATGGTAGGAGAAGAATTTAAAAAGCTGATACCTAATTCTGAATTGCAGTTTATTGATAAATGCGGACACGCTCCTATGATGGAAGTACCCGATGAATTCAACAAAATCCTGCATGCTTTCCTGGAGAAACTGAAACATCATCCTGCCAGTTAAACCGGCATTTTCCCGGTTGTTTTCTGACTGTACCAAAAGGTGCAGTGGTTTCGCGTACATGTAATTTCTTTTTCTGTTGGCATATTCTTTCCTATTATTGTGTAAGAATACGCTACACATGATTGCCAGAGAACTCATATCTTCAGTACCTGTTCTGCATCCTTCGGATACAGGAGCAAAGGCGCTGCGTCTGATGAACGAATATCATCTGACGCAACTACCGATGGTAGTAGATAGCAAATACCTGGCCCTGGTGGAGGAAGACGAGATCATGGATCTCGAAGACCCTGATGTACCCCTGGAATCTATGGAGTACGGAAGTACCCGCCCGGCTGTCATGGAATATGCTCATCTCTTTGAAGCGCTTAAACTTTTTTACGATTTTAAATTGTCTGCCCTTCCGGTAGTTACCAAAGAAAATGAATACCTCGGTATCATTACCAAAGATAACCTCCTGGCAGCTTTAGCAAGATATAACGGGGTGAAGGAACCCGGTGGTATCATCTCTTTTGAAGTAGATCCGCGCGACTACGCCCTCAGCGAAATTGCCCGTATCGCAGAGTCAAATGATGTAACCCTGCTGAGCGTAAATACAATTACCAACCCGGTTACCGGTAAGCTGGAAGTGATATTGAAAACAAACAGACAGGAATTACAGGGATTGGTGGCCACCTTCGAAAGGTTTAACTACGTGATTAAATACATTTTCGCGGAAGAACCTGAAGAAGAACTCCTCAAAAAGAATTACGATCTGTTGATGAATTATATCAGCATGTAGTTTTTCCGGAGCCGGATTACATTGATTTTATTTTGTTGGATTTATAATGATTAGCGAAGATAAATGTGGATATACCCACATCTGTCTTCGCTAATTTTTTTAATCAGCAGCAAGATAAAGTCCGCATACTGCTTTTCATTATATTTGGATATTGTCAACATGTTTTAAAATTTTACAGGACCTACATGCTGAGATGCTGTTACTACCTGCTGGCCATGATCTGCCTGTTGGGAATAGTGTTACCGGAAATTGCTGAAGGACAGTCTGTTGCTGCAAAGGATAGCAGCTACCTGGTGGTGCGTAATATCATAGTAACGGGCAACAAACAAACCCGCACCTCGATTATTTTACGTGAAATCAGTACTGTACCGGGAGATACGATCTATTACCGCGACCTGGCCAATACCCTCGAAGAGCGGCGTAAACAGCTGCTCAATACCTCCCTCTTCCTGAATGTTACCGCCAATATAAAAAACTGGAATGGTGATAATGCCGACCTCGTATTTGAAGTATGGGAACGCTGGTACACCTTTGCTTATCCTATCTTTAAACTGGCAGATCGCAACTTTAACCAGTGGTGGGTAGAAAAAAAGCATAGTCTCAGCCGCGTTAATATAGGCGTAAGCGGTAACCAGGAGAACCTGACTGGCCGCAATGACGCGCTGAATGCTGCTTTACAGTTCGGCTACACCCAGCGCTTTGCCCTTCAGTATAATCTGCCCTATATCGATAAACATTTTCGCCATGGGATAGGCATCATTGCTTCCTATAAGCGTAACCGTGAGGTGAACGACAGCACCAGCAATAACAAACAACAGTTTTTCCGGAAAGATGAGTTCTTACGCCAGGTGTATATGGTAGGACTTAACTACAGCTATCGCCCGGCGATTAATACACGGCACCAGGTTTTTGTGAACTATAACTACGAAAAAGTAGCGGATTCCGTCGCCATTCTTAACCCCAACTACCTGGGGCATGGCCGTACCCGTATACGTTTCCTCGATATCACCTATCGCTTAACCTATATTAAAGCTGATAGCTGGGTATATCCCCTGAAAGGTTTTAACCTGGTGGCAGAAGTGGGTAAAAAAGGGCTGGGCCCCTGGGACGATATTAATGATGTTCATTTCCGGCTCAACATGGCTAAATACTGGGAACTGCGCCCCAAAACCTTTGCGGCGCTTGGTATTCGCAGTCAGGTTAAGTTCTCGAATGAACAGCCATATATTAACCAGCAGGCGTTGGGTTACGGAGATGATTACCTGCGCGGGCTGGAATATTATGTGATAGATGGCACCAGCTTCGCAGTGCTTAAATCCACCTTACGTCAGGAATTATTGTCTGTTAAACTAAGACTCCCCATTGTTCCTAAAAAATTCAACACCGTTCCGGTGCGCATCCTTGCAAAAGTATTCGGGGACGCGGGTTATGCTTATAGTAAGTACCCGGGCAACGGTTTCCTGAATAACCGGATGTTATATACCGCAGGTGTGGGCGTGGACATTGTTTCGTTCTATGATACCTGCCTCCGGATAGAGTATAGCTTTAACCAGTTAGGGCAAAAAGGACTATTTTTACACACGAGCGTGGATATGTAACTGTGGAGCTGTTAGCTTTTTGCCGTTAGCTTTTAGAAAAGCGGCACTAGCAGCTGGCAGCTAACAGCTAAAAGCTTAGAAAAATTATGCAGGTAGCACTATATAGCAGGGGATTTATTACAGAAGATATTGCAAACATCCGCTTATTGCTGGAAGAATTGCAGCGGGCGGAAATAGAGGCCATCATTTACGAGCCTTTTTATCGTACCCTCCAGCAGCATATTCCCTTCGAAAGCGTTCCTTTACTTTTTAGTTCTGCAGAAGATTTGCCGGGAAAAATTGACTTTCTGATGAGTCTTGGAGGCGATGGTACGCTGCTGGACACGGTTTGTTATGTGCGTGATACCAATATTCCTGTGATTGGGATTAATTTTGGGCGTCTGGGCTTCCTGGCCAGTATTGGTAAAGAAGAAATTCATGCGCTGGTAAAGGCGTTGCTGAACCGTACCTATGTGGTAGATCAGCGGTCGCTGTTACACCTGGACGCTAATGTGCCCCTGTTCGGAGACGTGCCTTATGCCCTGAATGAGTTTACCATTCACAAAAAGGATACTTCCGCCATGGTGAAGATACATACTTACCTGAACGGAGAATTCCTGAATACTTATTGGGCAGATGGACTGATAGTGGCTACACCTACCGGTTCGACCGGATATTCACTGAGTTGTGGCGGCCCTATTGTATTTCCGGATGCCGGCAATTTTGTAATTACCCCGGTGGCGCCACATAACCTGAATGTAAGGCCCATCATCGTTCCAAATAATAATATCATTTCTTTCGAAGTAGAAGGACGCAGTGATCAGTTTCTGTGTACTATGGACAGTCGCATGGAAACAATTGATAATACTGTGCAGCTGGCTATTAAAAAGGAAGAATTCAAGCTGAGCTTGCTAAGGCTGGATGACAGCAATTTTCTGCACACGTTGCGCAATAAATTATTATGGGGTATTGATGCGCGGAACACGATTAAAATATAGAAATGTAAAATATATTGTTACATTTACAAATATATTGCCCGCTGATTGTAATATAAATTATGCCCGGGAATGAGGCGTTCGTTTAAACATTAAGCATAATCATCAGCCATACATTAAATAAATCCGGCATTTTAGCGTTTAAGTAGAACTGATTTATGCTGAAACCTTTTCTATATCTAAAATATATCCCCTTATTATTGCTGTTGGCGACAGGTTGTCTGTTTGCAAATTGTGCATCTGCGCAGAATGAGCTGTCATATGTAGGGGAGTTGGGTTTATCCATTGGCGGGGCGCAATACTTCGGGGATCTGAATACCCGGGGAGCGTTGAATACGCTGAAACCTGCTGTGGGTATATACTATAGAAAGTATATGAATGATTATGTAGGGGTACGGGTGCATGGCCGGTACATGCAGTTGGGTTACTCCGATGTGTACAACAAAAATGAATTTCAAAATCGCCGCAACCTCAGTTTCAATACTAATTTGTTTGAACTGTCCCTTCAGGGGGACTTTAATTTTTTCCGGTTTGAGCCCGGAAGCCTATATGAACGGTTTTCGCCCTATCTCACAGGGGGAGCCAGTATTTTTTATTACAACCCTTATACTTATCTTGGCGGCGTGAAATATTTTTTACAGCCTATGCGTACCGAAGGACAGGGAACTGCTCTGTATCCGGATCGCAAGCCCTATAGCCTGGTATCTTATGCCTGGTTAATAGGAGGGGGCTTTAAATATAATATTTCCAAAAAGGTGAATGTGGGTCTCGAAGCCCTGTATCGTTTTACGCAAACTGATTACCTGGACGATGTAAGTACTACTTACGCCGGCCCTGCTGCTTTTCCTGCCCTACCTAACGGGCAGCCAACGGTAGCTGCGCAATTGCAGGACAGGTCGGGGGTAAAAGGTACACCTATCGGGGTAATGGGCCGGCAGCGCGGGAATAGCCGGGATAAGGATCAGTTTTTAACGATTGAGCTCACGATCAGTATTCTTTTTACTTCTTACAAC
The DNA here is from genome assembly GCF_056399985.1 of Chitinophaga sp. 01L420. Taxonomy (NCBI): domain Bacteria; kingdom Pseudomonadati; phylum Bacteroidota; class Chitinophagia; order Chitinophagales; family Chitinophagaceae; genus Chitinophaga; species Chitinophaga sp. 01L420. Next base: position 60,390 of record NZ_JBFTSK010000002.1, on the reverse strand, counting down.
TGTAAATTTTAATTTAAGAAGAAAATACTTTCTGCCGGCGGCCTTTCCATACCTGCGAACCGCCTTCATCGGTCTCCGAAATTGCTAAAATCCCCACTGGTATTGAATTCGCTGTTAAAACTACGTTAAAACACCTTCTTAGGCTTTGCCAAAAAAGTCATTACTCTATTTTTGTATCTTTGCACCCTTTTAGTAAATCTGTTATAATCTGTTATAATACGCCTGACACAAATGAGYTTGAAGGATAAATTGGACTTACAACGGTTACCGCGCCATATAGCCATTATTATGGACGGGAACGGCCGTTGGGCAAAGGAGCGGGGACAAGACAGGCTGTACGGGCACCACGAGGGGGTAGAAAGTGTGCGAAATATAGTGGAGACCTGTGCAGAACTTGGGATAGGTTATCTGACCCTATACGCGTTTTCTACCGAGAACTGGGACCGCCCGGTTTACGAAGTTAATGGCATCATGGAACTGCTTGTAAACACTATCCGGATGGAAGTGAATACATTGTCAAAAAATAATATCCGTTTGAGCGTAATAGGTGACATGGATATGTTACCTCCCCAGGCTCAACGGGAAATGGAGGAGGCAATAGCCCTTACAAGCCAGAATACCGGCCTCAATCTCATTATGGCTCTCAGCTACAGTGCAAGGTGGGAAATCGTGAATGCGGCCAGGAAAATAGCCCTGGACGTGAAAAATGGAGCCCTGGACCCAGCAGCTGTTACACCTGAGGTATGGGAAAAATATCTCTGTACCACCGGCCTGCCGGACCCTGAATTAATGATTCGTACCAGTGGGGAATGCAGGATCAGTAACTTCCTACTATATCAACTGGCCTATGCGGAACTGTATTTTACAGATACCCGTTGGCCGGATTTCCGCAATGAACATCTTTACCAAGCCATCTTAAATTACCAAACCAGAGAACGGCGCTTTGGCAAAACAAGCGAACAAATTCAGCAGAATGAAGAAATTATTTCCTAAGGGCCTTCTGGCTATAGCATTATGTTGCAGTGCAGGCATTCGTGTATCCGCTCAGCAAAAAGATACCGTGCCCCCCTCGCAGCCCCCTGCTAATCCGCCGGCCGTTTCTCCTATTAACATGGGAAATCCGCAACAGTACGAAATTGCCGATATTACCGTTGCCGGTACCCAATACCTGGATAAGTCATTGCTGCTGTCGCTTTCCGGCCTCAGTGTTGGTGACAAGGTAACCTATCCGGGTGGTGACCAGTTTACCAAGGCCATCCAAAGCCTTTGGTCACAAAGACTGTTCGCAGACGTGACCATCTACGTAACCAAAATTGAAGACAATAAGATCTGGCTGGAAATAGGATTAACGGAAATGCCCCGTATGTCCACTTTCTCCTTCAAAGGAATTAAAAAAACCGAAGCAGACGATATTGCTACCAAAGCAACTTTGCGTAAAGGAAGTGTAATTACCCAGGCGATGAAACAAAACGTGATCGGGGTAGTACATAAATTCTATGCGGATAAAGGTTTTGGTAACGCCAGTGTAAAAATTGAAGAAAGAGCCGATAGTGGACAGGTGAACTCTAAACATGTCATCTTCACTGTCACTAAAGGAAGTAAAGTACGTATCGAAACAATTAATCTTGTGGGCAACTATAACATTGCCGATAACAAGATCAAGAAAAAGATGAAGGGTACCAAAGAGCGCTCCCGCTTTACCCTGCATCCAGATACGGAACATGTGTATGAAGATTCCCTGGCCCAGCCGGACGATTTCTGGCAAACCTATGGTTTCCTGCAACCTACCCGCGCACTGGAAAAGCTGGATCCTTATTTCCGCTTTAAACTGTTCAGCTCTGCCAAGTTCAACGAAACCAAATACCTGGAAGATAAAAGTAAAGTAGTAGGTCTCTATAACTCCAAAGGTTATCGTGATGCCCTCATCGTAAAAGATACTACTTACAAAACCCGCACACAGAATCTGAATATTGATATGCAGATCTCTGAAGGGAAAAAATATTATTTCGGTGATATCACCTGGAAAGGTAATACCCGTTATTCCGACTCTGTATTGACCCGCTTACTCGGTATCAAGAAAGGGGATGTGTACAACCTGGAATTGCTGGAAAAAAGAATTGGTAAACAAATGTCACAGGAAGGTGGCGATATCAGTGGTTACTACATGGACTACGGTTACCTCTTCTTCCAGATCGATCCGGTGGAAATCGGGATCCGTGGCGATACCATCGACTACGAAATCCGTTTACGTGAAGGTCCGCAGGCTACCATCAAGGAAGTACGCATTGCCGGTAACGAAAAAACAAATGAACACGTTATCCGCCGTGAGCTGCGCACCATACCAGGTGAAAAATTCAGCCGCCAGGATCTGATCCGTTCCAACCGTGAAATTGCCAATCTCGGCTTCTTCAACCCGGAAAAGATTGGTATGAACCCTGTACCTAACGTACAGGATGGTACTGTGGATATTGACTATACTGTAGAAGAAAAAGCCAATGACCAGCTGGAACTGTCTGCTGGTTGGGGTGGTTATATCGGGTTAACCGGTACCCTCGGCGTAACGTTCAATAACTTCTCTCTACGTAACATCTTCAGAAAAGAAACCTGGGATCCTTTACCAAGTGGAGACGGTCAGAAACTGTCTGTTCGTGTATCTTCCAATGGTAAAGCTTACCGTTCTTATAACTTCTCTTTCACTGAGCCATGGCTGGGTGGAAAAAAGAGAAACCAGTTTTCTGTGAGCTTCTATAGCAGCTACCAGAATCCTTATGCTTACAATGATTATTATAAACTGCCTGGAGATACCACTACTTCTACCAATGGTCACTTCAAGGTATTAGGTGCTTCCGTATCACTGGGTAAACAGCTGAAATGGCCGGATGACTATTTCACCCTGATTTACTCTTTGAACTATCAACAGTATAAACTGAAGAACTATAACTATTTTGGTATCCAGGGTTTTGAAAATGGCACCTCTAATAACGTGAACATTAAACTGACGCTGGCACGGTCTTCTGTTGACCAGCAGATCTTCCCGCGCAGTGGTTCCAACTTCATGTTATCAGCGCAGTATACGCCTCCATATTCCTTGTTTAATCCTGATAAGGACTATTCCAAGGAACCGGCTTCTGAGGCGTTTAAATTTATTGAGTACCAGAAGTACCGCTTTAACGCAGAATGGTATGTTCCTTTGAGCCGTCCGATGGGTAGTGATAACAAAACGTTTGTATTGAAAGTGGCGGCGAAGTTTGGTTATATTGGCCGTTACAACAACCGTACAACATTGTCTCCGTTCGGCAGGTTTGAAATGGGTGGTGACGGTTTGAGTAACTTTGCTATCTACGATCGTGATATCATCTCCCAGAGAGGTTATCCGGTGTATTACACTTCCAATCCAAGTGTTAATCCTGAGAACGGRCAGCCAGCCAACTACTCTGGTTTCACGGTGTTTAATAAGTTTGTGATGGAACTGCGGTATCCATTCAGTCTGAATCCAAGTTCTACGATCTTTGGTCTGGCTTTCCTGGAGGCTGCGAATGGTTACAAGGATATTAAAGAATACAATCCATTCCTGTTACGTCGTTCTGCTGGTATTGGTATGCGTTTCTACCTGCCAATGTTCGGGTTGCTTGGATTTGATTACGGTATTGGGTTTGACCGTCTTACGCCAGGTGGTGGTCTGAAAGACGCGGCTAAGTTTACCTTTATGCTCGGCTTTGAACCAGAATAATGTGAAAATAAATTATATATTGCAAGTTTAACCGTTGTTTTGGTTTTGCAAAAAATCTATTGTAGCATGAAGAAAATATTTATTACAGCCGCTATTGTATTGGCTATGGGCGGTGCAGCAAGTGCACAGCGCTATTGCGTGATAGATACAAAATATATACTGGAAAGTATTCCTGAATATAAGGAATCGCAGAAAAAGCTGGATGCCGTTGCTGAACAGTGGCAGAAGGAAATTGACGCTAAATTCCAGGAAGTAGATAAGATGTACAAGTCTTATCAGGCCGAACAGGTAATGCTGACGGAAGAACTGAAGCGGAAACGTGAAGACGAGATTGTAGCAAGAGAAAAAGAGGCAAAGGATTTGCAGAAGAAGCGTTTTGGTTACGAAGGAGATCTTTTCAAGAAAAGAGAAGAACTGGTAAAACCAATCCAGGACAGGATCTACAATGCTGTACAGAAATTATCTGCCAGCAGAATGTTTGACTTTGTACTGGACAAGGCCGCAGGTGCCACCGTTATTTTCTCTGATCCCAAGCTGGACAAAAGCGAAGAGATTCTGAAATCCTTAGGGGTGAAGAAATAATCGTGTACCTATTTTTTAACTATAAGTATTTAAATTTTTTTAAACACAGACAACATCATGAAGAAGTACGTAATTATTGCTTTTGTGGCGGTTACCGGTTTGTTCAGCGTGAATGCAATGGCACAATCCAAAGTAGCGCATATCAATGCACAAGCACTGGTAGCCAGCATGCCGGAAGCTAAGAAGGCAGAAACTGATCTACAGACTTTTGCTCAGAGCCTGGAAGGTGAGGGTAAAACTATGGTGGATGAGTACACAAAGAAAATGAAGGAGTTTGATGACAAGGCGGCCACTATGACCGACAATCTGAAAGAAATCAAAGGTCGTGAAATCCAGGATGCTCAGAAACGTATCCAGGACTACCGCGAAGCTGCTGAACAGAAAGTACAGGCTAAGCAACAGGAACTGCTGAAACCTATCTACGATAAAGCACGCAAAGCCATTGAAGATGTAGCAAAGGAAAAAGGTTACGGTTATGTAATCGACAGCTCAGCTGGTATGCTGTTGGTTTCTCCTGCTGCAGACGATATCCTGGCAGCCGTTAAGACTAAATTAGGCGTTAAATAATTAATTATTTTAATGTAAAGGTGGAATGCGGCTAACACTGCATTCCACCTTTACATTTAGGAATTTGGATTTTAATTTTACTTTCTAAATATTTTCTGCTACCTTTGCCTTCCGTTTTAAAAAACAGTATACTTTAATTCGGGAGTTTTAGTATAGTACAGGTAAAAACAAAAAAAAGAAATGAAACGTACTTTTCAACCGCATAACAGACGCAGAAAGAGCGTTCACGGCTTCAGAAAGAGAATGGAAACCGCTAATGGCCGTAAGGTATTGGCTTCCCGTAGAGCAAAAGGTCGTAAGAAGCTGACTGTTTCTGACGAGCGTAAGCTGAAATAATTATAGTAGCTAAATACTATTTGCCATAAAAACTTATTCTTTTAGAAAGGAAGAAAGGTTAAAAAGCAGAAAACTTATTGAAACGCTTTTTCGTGAAGGAAAAGCGTTTTCTGTTTTTCCATACCGTGTGGTATACATGCCCCTACAGGAGCCGTGTAAATATCCTGTGCAGGTAGGCTTTAGTGCTGCTACCCGCAAGTTCCCACATGCAGTAGACCGTAACCGCATCAAACGTCTGGGCCGCGAAGCCTGGCGCCTGCAAAAGCAGGAATTATATGACCATCTCCAGTCACAATCCCGGCAGCTCGCCGTTTTCCTGATCTATACCGACAAAAAAATAGCCCCCTTTTCTACCCTGCAAGGCAAAATTTCGGTAATTTTAAAGAAGCTGCAAACCAGTATTTAGCCTTTAGAAATTAGCTTTTAGCTGATTGCAGCAAATGGAGTATCCGATATAGCGGAATACACCAATATTTTGTCACTAAAGCTAATTGCTAAGAGCTAAAAGCTGTTTATATGAATCGTGTAGTGCGCTGGCTTACTTACCCATTTATTTTCCTGATAAAGATCTATCAATGGTTTATTTCGCCCCTGCTGGGCAGTAAATGCCGTTATACGCCCACCTGTTCTCAGTATGGGATCGAAGCATTTAAAAAATATGGCCCCCTCAAAGGTGGCTATCTCACCATAAAGCGTATATTGTCATGCCATCCCTGGGGTGGGCATGGATATGATCCGGTTCCCTGAACAGTGAAACCGGTTGCCAACTATTAATCGTTCATCTTATACATTCTTGCATGCGTACGTTTTTTAATAAAAGAAAGAAACTGACAGCAGCGCTGTTGTTGCTGATTACAGCAGCAGGCATCTTTGCTTTCAATGAAAACGATAAATACTTCCAGATTGCCAAGAACCTGGACATATTCGCGGCTTTCTACCGGGAGCTGAACACTTACTACGTAGATGACCTGCCTCCCGAAAAAGTGATGCGCAAGGGCATTGAGGCCATGTTGGAAGAAACGGATCCTTTTACAGATTTTGTTTCCGAAGAAAACCTCGATGACCTCAAATTCATGGCTACCGGTAAATACGGCGGCGTAGGCGCCTCCATCAATACCAACGGTGAATGGACCTCCATCACTGATGTATACGAGGGCAGCCCCATGGACAAAGCCGGCGTAAAACCAGGTGATATCATTGTGAGCATGGACGGGAAATCCATAAAAAATGTAGCCCAGGAAGACGTGAGCAAACAATTGAAAGGCGCTGCAGGTACTCCGCTGGATATGGTTTTCAGAAACCCGGTAACCGGCGTTGAAACCCCTAAAAAGATCATCCGCGAAGAAATTAACGTAAAGTCAGTGAGCTACGCCGGCATACTGAAAAACGATATTGGCTACATAAAAATGACCCAGTTCACCGAAAACAGCGGCGCCATGGTACGCCGGGCAGTAGAACAACTGAAACAAACCAACCCTTCCCTGAAAGGAATGGTGCTAGATCTCCGGGGTAACCCCGGCGGCCTGCTGGATGAAGCTGTAGTCGTAGCCAATATTTTTGTAGATAAAAATAAACTCATTGTCAGTACCCGTGGGAAAGTGAAAAACTGGGATCGCAGCTACGAAACGTCCGATCAGCCGGTAGACGTACATCTGCCATTAGTAGTACTCACCAATCATTCCTCTGCATCTGCCTCAGAAATAGTGGCAGGCAGCATTCAGGACCTGGATCGCGGCCTCGTAATTGGCCAGCGCTCCTACGGCAAGGGACTGGTGCAAACCACCCGGCAGCTGCCTTATAACACCAAATTGAAAGTAACCACCGCTAAATATTATACGCCCAGCGGCCGTTGTATCCAGGCAATAGATTATTCTCACCGCAATGATGATGGCAGCGTAGACTATGTACCGGATTCTCTGCGTAAATCATTTACCACGATTGGTGGCCGCGCTGTGAAAGATGGTGGTGGTATAGAACCGGATGCGAAAGTAGAACCTACCTACATCAGCCAGGTAGCGATTACCCTCATCCGCAAACAATTTATCTTCGATTATGCTACCAGCTATTATTACAGCCATCCGAAAATAGCAGCTGCCGGTAGTTTCACGCTCAGCGATGCAGAATTCGATGATTTCGAACGATACCTCGACAACAAAGACTACAGCTATAAAACCCGTAGTGAAGAAGCGCTGGACTCTTTCAAAAGCACTGCTAAGAAAGAAAAGTATTATGATGCGGTTGCCAAAGAACTGGAAACGCTGGAAACTAAAATGAAACATGATAAAAAGCAGGACCTGCTGAAAAATAAAGAAGAGATAAAACGCTTGCTGGAAGAAGAAATCGTTAACCGGTACTATTTGCAGAGAGGTCGTATTATCAAATCACTGGAATGGGATAATGAAGTAAATACAGCTTCAGACATCCTGCATAATCAGGCTAAATATAAACAGTTGCTGACAGCTGCGAAATAAAAACGCGGGCTACTGGTTTATTGAGAATAAGAAAATATAAAGCGCGCGTTCCGGTCTGGAATGCGCGCTTTATATTTTTGACTGTTTACTAAAATTATGAATTCCGATGAATTGTTTATATTTTGAGAAATCTCAATGATTAATAAACAGTTATCATTTACAACCTAAAAGGGTTAAATCATGCCAGTAAATTCCAATGAAGACTCTCGCCGGAGTTTTATCAGCAAATTTGCCAAAGGAGTAGTGGGCGCATCCCTGCTACCCAGTATTCTGACTGCTGCTGACAAAAAAAGAAATATTGAATCGCTTTCCCGCTTAAGGGAAAAGTATAGTGCAAACGACCAGATTCAGATAGCGCTGATAGGTGCTGGTGGAATGGGTACTGCAGACGCCAACACCGCGATTACTGTACCGGGTGTGAAGCTGATAGCCGCCTGCGACCTTTACGATGGCCGCCTGGCAGATGCTAAAAAGAAATGGGGGAATGATATTTATACGACCCGCAATTACCAGGAAATTCTTGACCGCAAAGACATTGACGCTGTAATTATTGCAGTACCTGATTTCTGGCACAAGGATATTTCTGTGGCTGCTATGAACAAAGGTAAATCTGTGTATTGTGAAAAGCCAATGGTGCACGATATCACTGAAGGACCTGCAGTAGTAGAAGCACAACAACGTAATGGAAAAGTAGTATACCAGGTAGGTAGCCAGGGGATGAGTTCTCTGGGAAATGAAAAAGCAAGACAGCTGCTGAAAGATGGCGCTATCGGTAAACTGAACTATGCAGAAGGTTTCTGGGCACGTATGTCGCCTACCGGTGCATGGCAGTACCCGATTCCGGCTGATGCATCCACTAAAACGGTTGATTGGGAGGCTTACCTCAAAAACGCACCCAAGCGCGATTTTGACCCATTACGTTTCTTCCGCTGGCGTAATTATAAAGATTACGGTACCGGCGTATCCGGTGATCTGTTCGTACACTTGTTTTCCAGTCTTCACCTGGTAACCGGCTCCCTTGGTCCCAACAAAGTAATGGCTACTGGTGGATTACGTTACTGGAAAGATGGCAGGGAAGTACCTGATGTAATGCTGGGTATGTTCGATTATCCTGAAACAGCTATACACCCTGCGTTTAACCTGTCGCTCCGCGTCAACTTTGTGGATGGTACCGGTGGTACCAATTACCTGCGTATGGTGGGTAGTGAAGGCTCCATGACAGTTGAGTGGGATAAAGTAACCCTGTATCGCAACAACGTACATGTAGACGAGAATGATCCGCTGGCAGCAGCGAATGCAGCTGCAGCCAACACAGGTAAATCATACGCCTATCACCGTGCAGAGATACTTCCACAGGAGAAAATGGAGTATGAAGCAGAGAAGGGTTATAAAGGTGCTCACTTCGATCACTTCTACAACCTGTTTAATGCGATGCGTACTGGTGGTAAAGTAGCAGAAAATCCTACTTTCGGTTTCCGCGCTGCTGCACCGGCATTGCTGTGTAACGAAAGCTATTTCGAAAATAAGATCATCCACTGGGATCCAACAAATCTTAAAGTGGTGAGCAAGTAATTTTAAAGCAATAAAAAAATCCCGTCAAGGTTTACCTGACGGGATTTTTTATGTAATGCCTTAAAGGCTAATATTTGCGGCTTATACAGCTGCTTCAAAGCGTTTGCTGATAGCATTCCAGTCAACTACATTCCAGAATGCTTTCAGGTATTCCGGACGGCGGTTCTGGTATTTCAGGTAGTAAGCATGTTCCCATACATCTACACCCAGAATTGGCGTGCCTTTTACTTCAGCAACATCCATCAGCGGATTGTCCTGGTTAGGTGTGGAAGAAACTTCCAGTTTGCCATCTTTTACCAGCAACCATGCCCAACCTGAACCGAAGCGGGTAGCACCGGCAGTGTTGAATTTTTCCTGGAATGCTTCAAAAGAACCAAAGGTGCTGTTGATAGCATCTGCCAGTTTACCACTTGGAGCGCCGCCTGCATTAGGAGCGAGGCTGGTCCAGAAGAAACTGTGATTCCAGTGACCACCGCCATTGTTTCTTACAGCAGGACTGATTTTACCGGCATTAGCTACCAGTTCTTCCAGTGATTTGTTTTCGTTTTCTGTACCTGCAACTGCCTTGTTCAGATTGTCTACATAAGCCTGGTGGTGCTTACCGTGGTGAATTTCCATTGTCAGTTTATCGAAATTCGGCTCTAACGCGTCAGTTGCGTATGGTAAGCTCGGAAGTGTAAATGCCATAACTCAATTTTTTATGGGTTTTAAAATATGATTTCTTGATAGTCGCCAAATTTACTGCCAATCCGTTAAAATTTAGCCATTTAATTATTTAGTTATTTAGATATTTAGTTTCCGTTAATCGCTTATATCTGTAAAACACAATAACCCAACAGTAAAATCGGGCAATCAACTAATGCCCGGGCTTGATCATATGGAAAATTATTTTATATTTACGGATACTCGGTTTAACAGGACGTAACATTAGGCATATTTCGTGTGTGCTTGGTTGTTGTTTACCTATTGTTTGTTTAAAACTTATAGTATGCAGACAGGCTCGGACTCAGGGCAAAATTTTTCCCTCAATGCCTTACAAAAGGAAAATGAGTATTTAAGAAATCGTATTCATTGGCTGGAGAGCGTTTTACATCATGTACCCGCCATGATTTACAGCTACGACAATAATAACAAATCCGTTACCTGGTGTAATGAACGCCTGGCAGAAACAGTCGGGTTTTCTTCAGAAGAGATGACAGGCATGGGGATGGAGTTTTTCCGGCACATCATGCATCCGGAGGATTTTAAACTGGCTGCTGTAGCACAGCAATCGTTCATTAATAACAAGGCGCAATTTGGAGGCCTTGCCCGCATACGCAAAAAGGGCGAGGTAGATTACCGTTGGCTGCTGGGGCTGGAAGTACCCTTTACACATGATAAGAATGGGCGAGTGGTAGAAATCATCTGCGCCTTCCTGGACCTGACCAATGCGATTGATACCAATGCGCAGCTATCAGAAGCATTGAGCGCTATCCTGCGCCGGCAGAATGAAAACCTGTTTAATAAACTTACACCAAGAGAAAAAGATGTACTGGCCATGGCCGTAAAAGGACTCAATAACAAGGAGATCGCCCATTCGTTGAACCTTAGCCGTTATACCGTAGAAACCCACCGGAAAAACATCCGTCTGAAACTGAAAGTGCGCAATACTTCTGAGCTGATAACCATTGCACGTAAGATAGGCTTTGAATAAATAGAAAGGAGAAGATAGTATCAGCATGTACGTTTGCACCCCGCGTAGGTGCCTCACACTTTTTTTAGCCCCTATGCATAGAACCCATAATTCTAAATCGTATTTTCCTGTCAACCAATAACTAGCCTAAAAATTTGTTAAAAAGAATTTTGCTAAAAATTGCTAAATTTTTAAAAAATACCCAATCTTGGGTATTTGCTCGTTTTTCAAACTCCACTAATTTAGTGAATTAAATATTACGTGTGTTTTTTAAACGCCCGACATGATTATTAGCCGAAATACCCCTATGACTATGATAACCGAGGAAAGAGCATTTTATATTTTGCAACTGGAAGAATCTGCAACTGCTGAAGAAATTGTGGCCCGCTATGAAATTCTGAAAGACCAATACAGGAGGATAAAAGATGAAACAGAAGACCTTAGAACACGGCTCGCCTATCAATTAAAACAAATAGAACTGGACGACGTATTTATCTATTTCAGAAGAAAACAAAGAATATAAAGGATAACTGACTAAGTTTTTTTTATTATTCATTCGTTGTGTTTTTAAGCTCAGCTTTCATCCATTGTTGTTTTCTTTATTCCTACCTCCAAATTTCTTCTTTTAATATATCCGTTGGGAAAACTATGCCTATCTACCCCTGTTGGCTTTATTTCAGTATATTTACGAGCTTAAACCCTACCTAAACAATCATACTATGAATGTGTACTTGATTACTTTACTGGTATTGGCGTTCCTGGTTTTAATGTMGTGCTTCGTTACTGTACAACAGGGTAACATTGGCGTAACGACCATCTTCGGTAAATACAACCGGGTGTTGTTTCCAGGATTGAACTTTAAAATACCTGTTATTGAAAAGGTATTTAAAAGAGTATCTATCCAGAACAGGTCTGTAGAACTGGAATTCCAAGCAATTACCATTGATCAGGCGAACGTTTACTTCAAAGCCATGCTGTTATATGCCGTATGGAACCAGCAGGAGGAAACGATTAAGAATGTGGCTTTCAAGTTTATGGATGAAAGAAGCTTTATGCAGGCGCTGGTGCGCACTATTGAAGGTTCTATCCGTGGATTTGTGGCTACAAAAAGACAAGCAGAAGTACTGGGCCTGCGCAAAGATATTACCGAACACGTAAAAGAGCAGATCGACAAAACTCTGGAAGAATGGGGTTTCCATCTGCTGGATCTGCAAATGAACGACATCACTTTTGATGAAGTGATTATGAAGTCCATGGCACAGGTAGTAGCTTCCAATAACCTGAAAGCGGCTGCTGAAAACGAAGGACAGGCATTGCTGATTACTAAAACCAAAGCAGCAGAAGCAGATGGTAACGCCATCAAAATTGCTGCAGAGGCTGAACGCCAGGCCGCTCAGCTGCGTGGTATGGGTGTGGCGCTGTTCCGGGAAGAAGTAGCCAAGGGTATGAGTATGGCCGCTAAAGAAATGCAGCAGGCTAACCTGGATACCTCGGTGATCCTCTTTTCCATGTGGACAGAAGCTATTAAACATTTTGCTGAAAACTCAAAAGGAAACGTCATCTTCCTGGATGGCTCTTCTGAAGGTATGGATCATACCATGAAGCAAATGATGGGGATGAATAAACTGATGGATTCCAATAAGAAATAATTATCTTCTTTGTTCAAAGAAAGTTTTCATCAGTTGTAAACTTTCTTCGCTGCACGGACCGGCTTCCAGTTTTGTTTTAGGATGAAACGGGGACCGGTCACCGGTAGCTCTGCGATAGCTGTTCTTGTCATCTGCTGCCGCATACACAATCCGGCCAATCTTGCTCCAGTAAAGGGCACCCGCACACATCAGGCAGGGCTCTACGGTTACAAATAAAGTAGCTTCCATTAAATATTTACTGCCCAGTGTATTAAACGCGGCTGTTAATGCTATCATCTCCGCATGTGCCGTACAATCATTTAATCTTTCCACATGATTATAGCCACGGCCAATGATCCGGTTATTTAATACTACCACTGCACCAATAGGTACTTCTCCGTCTTCAAAGGCTTTACGTGCCTCCTGCAGCGCCTGCCGCATAAAATGTTCATCGGTCATATGTAGCTCTTAGCTGTTAGCAGTTGGCAGTTAGTCTTGCTACCGGAGTAGCGATAGACGAACGGCCAACTGCTTTTAGTGAATGATGTCAATTGTATAGCTGAAGAATAAAAGCTAGAGGCTAATATCTAACAGCTGAATGAATTCTTCTTCTGAAAGTATTTTAACGGTATTGATTTTCTTGGCTTTTTCCAGTTTGCTACCGGCATCATCTCCTACTACCAGGTAGTTGAGTTTGCTGCTCACGCCACTCACTATTTTGCCCCCTTCTTTTTCTACCATCTCTTCCGCGTCACTACGTTTTAGTTTATGCAGGGTGCCGGTAAATAAAAACGTTTGTCCGTTGAGGTTACCTGATGTAGGTGCTGACTTTTTAGTGTTTTCCATGTTGATGCCCAGCGCAGCCAGTTTATCCAGCATGACGATGTTATCTTCATTGGCAAAAAACACACGGATAGAGCCGGCTACTTTAGGGCCTATATCTTCCAGCGCAAGGATCTGCTCTTCTGTCCAGTTTTGCAGATCCATGATATGCGTTACTGCGTTGGCCAGTGTTTTGGCGGTGGTTTCGCCTACATAGCGTATGCCTAGTCCAAATATGAGCCGATGCAGCGGTTGTGTTTTGGATTGTGCAATAGCCGTTTCCAGGTTGGTCAGTGATTTTTTACCGAAGCCTTCCAGTGCACCTATTTTCTCAAAGTCCAGTTCGTAGATGCCAGGAATATCTTTCAGTAGTCCTAACGAAAAGAACTTGCGCACATTGCTTTCGCCAAAGCTTTTAATATCCATGGCGTCTTTACTCACAAAGTGAATCATTCTTTCCACTACCTGCGCTTCACAGTTAATGTTGGTGCAGCGCCACACAGCTTCGTCTGCTGTTTTTACCAACTTATCGTGGCATACAGGGCAGTGGGTGGGGAACACAATATCCTGTTCGCTGCCATCCCGCAGGTCGGCTACAGATTTTACAATGTAAGGAATCACATCTCCCGCTCTTTCTACCAGTACTGTATCGCCCAGCTTAAGGTCTTTCTCTTTAATCACTTCTTCATTAAAAAGAGAAATAGAGCCAACGGTAACACCGCCAATGGGCACAGGATCAATCTTTGCCACAGGTGTAACAGAGCCGGTGCGGCCTACCTGGAACTCTACGCTGCGCAGCTTGCTGGTGGCCTGTCGTGCTTTGAATTTATAGGCAATAGCCCAACGCGGGTGATGCGTGGTCATGCCCAGTTTATCCTGCAGGTTATAGTCGTTCACTTTTACCACCATACCATCTATTTCATATGGCAGGTTATCGCGTTCATTTTCAAACCACAAACAATGATCAATCACGGCCTGAATACCTTTAACTACTTTCTTTTCTTTGGCCGGACTGCGGAATCCCAGGGTAGATAATAGTTCCAGCGTACCACTATGCGTTGTGAGCGCATCGGGTTCTGTTTGCCCCGGGTTTATGGTATGATAGCTCATGTGGTACAGAAAAGCTTCCAGTCCACGTTTGGCCACTTCGTTAGGATCTACCATCCGGAGGGACCCGGAGGCCGCATTGCGTGGATTAGCCAGTGGTGGCTGATTGTCGGCAATACGTTTTTCATTGAAAGCACTAAAGGTATTTTTATTGATCAGTACTTCCCCGCGGATTTCTATCTGGTGAATGCCGTATTTGGAGAATTTAGCAGATAATGGAATAGAGCGGATCTGTTTGATGTTGGTAGTAATATCTTCTCCTGCCACGCCGTCGCCGCGGGTGGCGCCACGTGTGAGATGGTCATCTTCATAAATCAGGGAAATGCTGGCGCCATCAAACTTAGGTTCAATGCAATATTCTATTTCAGGAATGCCGGCGCTTTCCCGGGCTTTGCGATCCCAGTCCAGCAGATCATCTGCATTGTAGGAGTTCTCCAGACTGAGCATAGGTACCAGGTGGGGTACCGTAACAAATTCCTTGGTAAGCCCCTTAGCTACACGCTGGGTAGGGGAGTCTGCTGTGATGAGATCCGGATGTTCCAGCTCCAGCTTTTTAAGCCAGGCGAAAAGCTGATCGTATTCATAATCACTTATCACTGGTTCGCTCTGCACGTAGTAGCGCCAGTCGTTGTAACTGATCACACGGCGAAGGGCATCCAGGGTTTCATCAATGGATTGCAGCAGTTGCTGCTGCTGTAAGTGGCTTAACAGATCTTTGGCCAGCTGCGCCAGGGTTATTTCTATCTCCTTTGTGTACATAATATGTGAAACTGAGACGTAAATTTAAACTTATCTTTCACGTTAGGGATATCTCTTCAAAAAATTCGGTGGATTTTGTTTTAAATGTGGTAATTTTTTCTTTCATTTGATTATAATTCTGCGTAAGAACAATTAACTGCGTTTTTCTGTAATTCCACGTTCCTTATGATGTCTATGTACACCAAGAACATCAATACGCACCTTGTAGAAATAAAAGACTATTTCAAGGTGGCGATTTCTGTAGACTGCGTTATTTTCGGCTTTAACAACGATGAGCTGAAGGTATTACTGATCGAATCAGATCTGAAAGAATACAAAGGGAAATGGTCGCTGCTGGGCGATATTGTCCGGCCGGAGGAAGAGTTGGACGAAGCTGCTTATCGCGTGCTGAAAGCCCGTACAGGCCTGGATACTGTGTATATGGAGCAGGTACAGACCTTTGGTGCTATTCAGCGGCACCCTGCAGGCAGGGTGGTTACGGTAGCTTACTACTCCCTTGTGAATATTGAACATGTAGAGCTGAAGACGCATAATAACGAACTGCACTGGCATAGCGTTAAAGACCTGCAAGACATGGCCTTTGACCACAAGCAAATCCTGGATACCTGCCATGAGCGCCTGAAACAGCAGGTGCTGGTACAGCCTATCGGATTTAACCTGTTACCCCGTAAGTTCTCCCTCCGCGAGCTGCAAAATCTTTATGAAGCCATATTGGATATGGAACTGGACCGCCGCAACTTCAGGAAAAAGTTTTTATCCATGGATTTACTGATGGATTTGAATGAAGAAGAGGAAGATGTACCGCATCGTCCTGCCAAGCTCTACAAATTTAATTTTGATAAATATGACCAGCGTAAGAAGCGCTACCTGGGTATAGGCTTCTAGTGACGTTGTGATGGTACTTTTTTAGCCCGCACACCCCTGTTTCTTATTATTTCCGTTAATTTTCATGAGGTCAAAATCCTTTACCAATAAGGATTTGGTAACGTGCGTACCTGCAAATAATTTGCAGCATTCTTTTTCTCCAGAAAAAGAAAAAAAAGTTTGTATTTAACAAAAATTTAAGTAAGATTGTGTAAGATATACACATCCTAGAAAGCAACTTATTATTCGACATAAAACCAAAATTTACGACTGATTCGCGCTAAGATTTTTTCACAGTATATTTCGTATGTAGAAAATTCCACTAAACAAGATTTAAAAGACTACAAAATCATTCATCAATAAATTGATTTTATAGTTCCACGTTATGAATCATAAGACTGCTAAGCATTACTGCCTTGTGTCTTACTTTACGCTTTCCCTTGTACAGGCATTGTACAGGGGAAAGTTGTTTTAGGGAAATACTAAGCGATTTCGGAATCAGTTAAAAATTTTGCAACAAGACAAGGCCCCTGTTCAATCAATTCTAATTCTGGGTAAACCCGTGCTATACCGGCAGTTCAGCAGGTTTTTCCGTAACTTGCATTCTTCCTGTGGAGGAATGACAAAGACTGGATTACGACTAACGGATACCTAAAACTTACCATCATATTATGTCTTATACACCACAACATAAGGTTCGCATTGTAACAGCAGCAGCTTTATTCGACGGTCATGATGCGGCCATCAATATCATGCGGCGCATTATGCAGGCAAAAGGTGCCGAGGTAATTCATCTCGGGCATAACCGTTCTGCAGCGGAAATTGTAGACTGTGCCATTCAGGAGGATGCGCAAGGCATAGCGGTAACATCCTACCAGGGTGGGCACGTGGAGTTTTTCAAGTATATGTATGACCTGCTGCAGGAAAAAGGCTGTGGCCATATAAAAATTTTTGGTGGCGGCGGCGGTACCATCCTGCCGGTGGAAATTGCAGAACTGCATGCATACGGCATTGCACGCCTCTATTCACCCGATGATGGCCGGCAGATGGGACTGGAAGGCATGATTGAAGACCTGATCAGCCAGTGCGACATTGCTGTGAAACCACTCACAGAAGGCGGTAATGTGGAAGATATCCCACAACTGCAAAAAGAAAAGAATCCGAAAATCATCGCCCGGTCGATCAGCCTGGCAGAAAATGATATGCCAGTAGCACTGCTCAAAGGGCAGAAAACCAGCACCGCTGTAACGGTGGATGAAACTGCAACAGCACATATCACTCATACTGCAGCTGACCCGGAAAGATCTCCCGTACTGGGCATTACCGGAACAGGTGGCGCCGGTAAAAGTAGTGTCACCGATGAACTGGTGCGTCGCTACCTGAATCATACAAATGATAAAACGGTTGCCGTTATTTCAGTCGATCCATCCAAAAAGAAAACGGGTGGTGCTTTACTGGGTGACAGAATCCGTATGAACTCCATTCATCATCCCCGCGCCTACATGCGCTCCCTGGCTACCCGCGAAAGCGATAAAGCCATCAGTGAGCATATACAGGAAGCAATCGACATCTGCAAACTGGCTGCCTTCGATTTTATCATCCTGGAAACATCCGGTATAGGACAGAGCGATACCGCTATCACTGACTACTGCGATGTATCCCTGTACGTAATGACACCAGAGTATGGTGCTGCTTCTCAGCTGGAAAAAATTAACATGCTGGATTATGCAGATGTGATTGCCATCAACAAATTTGATAAAGCCGGCGCACTCGATGCTTTGCATGATGTGCGCAAACAATATAAACGCAACCACGGCCTCTGGGACGCTAAGGAAGATGCGTTACCAGTAGTCGGTTCTATTGCTTCTCAATTTAATGATCCGGGCATCAACCTGTTGTTTGAAAGGGTAATGGAGAAAGTAGAAGAGAAAACAGGTGCCAGCTTCGGTCCTATGGCCCATGAAAGCGTGAAATCTACTTCTACCAAATCACAGATCATTCCGCCGGCAAGAGTACGTTACCTCGCCGAAATTGCAGAAGCCATCGGGGATTACAGCAAATGGACAGATGAGCAATGCAAAATCGCCACACAGCTGTACCAGGTAGAAGGAGTCATCGCTTTGCAGCCAGCTCTCGCCGCCTCCCTCGCCGACATCAAAGCACACCTGGAGAAATCATTACATCCGGAGTGTAAGAAACTGGTGGAAGAATGGCCTGCCCTGCTGAAAAAATATACTGCTGATTTTTACGAATTCCAGGTAAGGGATAAAGTGATTAAATTACCACTCTATTCCGAAAGCCTTAGCCATAGCAGGATTCCTAAGGTTAGTTTACCTAAGTACAAAGACTGGGGCGATATTCTCCGCTGGCAGCTCACAGAAAATCTGCCTGGCGAGTTCCCTTATGCTGCGGGTGTATTTCCATTAAAAAGAGAGGGAGAAGATCCAACCCGCATGTTTGCCGGAGAAGGCGGACCAGAAAGAACCAATAAACGTTTTCACTATGTATCATTGGATCAACCGGCAAAGCGCCTGTCTACTGCATTTGACAGCGTAACTCTATACGGCGAAGATCCTGCAGTGAGACCGGATATTTACGGTAAAGTAGGTAACTCCGGCGTGAGCATTGCCACCGTAGACGATGCTAAAAAATTGTACAGCGGATTTGATCTCTGTGATCCAAAAACCTCTGTATCCATGACGATCAACGGCCCAGCGCCCATACTGCTGGCATTTTTCATGAATGCCGCCATTGATCAGCAATGCGAAAAATACATCAAAGAAAATGGGTTGACCGACAAGGTAACCACACTGATAAAAACGAAATTCAAAGATCATCCGCTGCCGCATTACAGCGGCGACCTGCCAGCAGGTAACGATGGTCTCGGGCTACAGCTGCTGGGCATTTCCGGCGAAGAAGTACTGGACCGAGAGGTATATGAAAAAATAAAAGCACACGCACTAAGTACCGTTCGCGGTACCGTACAGGCAGATATCCTGAAAGAAGACCAGGCTCAGAACACCTGCATTTTCTCGACTGAATTTGCACTGAAGTTAATGGGGGATGTGCAGGAATATTTCATCACAGAAAAAGTACGGAACTTCTATTCTGTGAGTATTTCCGGTTATCATATTGCCGAAGCCGGCGCCAATCCTATTACACAGTTGGCGTTCACGCTGTCCAACGGGTTTACCTATGTAGAGTACTACCTGAGCAGAGGCATGAACATTGATGATTTTGCGCCTAACCTGTCTTTCTTCTTCAGCAACGGTATGGATCCCGAATATGCGGTAATAGGTCGTGTAGCCCGCCGCATCTGGGCAAAGGCCATCAAGTATAAATACAAAGGAAATGATCGTTCACAGAAGCTGAAATACCATATCCAGACTTCCGGCCGCAGTCTGCATGCGCAGGAAATTGATTTCAACGATATCCGCACCACATTGCAGGCATTGTACGCTATCTACGATAACTGCAATTCCCTGCACACCAACGCATACGATGAAGCCATTACCACGCCTACAGAAGAAAGTGTGAGAAGGGCTATGGCTATACAGCTCATCATCAACCGGGAACTGGGTACCGCTAAAAACGAAAACCCGGTGCAGGGCGCCTTTTTTATTGAAGAACTGACGGACCTGGTAGAAGAAGCCGTACTCAACGAATTTAACCGTATCACAGAGCGTGGCGGTGTTTTAGGCGCGATGGAAAGAATGTATCAGCGTAATAAAATACAGGAAGAAAGCCTGTATTATGAATCACTGAAACATACCGGCGAATTCCCGATCGTAGGTGTAAATACTTTCCTGAATAAAAATGGGTCACCTACTATTATTCCGGCGGAAGTAATCCGTTCTACTACAGAAGAAAAAGAATTCCAGATACATACGCTGGAAGCCTTCCAGGACAGACACCAACACAAGAGTGCTGCAGCGCTGAAGCAGTTGCAGCTGGCAGCAGTAGGCAATGGTAATCTCTTCGCAGAACTGATGGAAACGGTGAAACATTGTTCTCTCGGACAGATTACACATGCACTGTACGAAGTGGGTGGACAGTACCGTAGAAATATGTAATTAAAGCGGAAGGCTTAAAGCAGAAAGCAAAAAGCTATTGAAGCGAATGATCAGAGCGGGTATTGTTTCCACTTTAGTCATTCGCTTCAATAGCTTTTTGCTTTCTGCTTTAAGCTTTCCGCTCTTTATATTATATTAGTATTACTTTTTATTGAACCATTATCTCCATAGAGTAGGGCGCCTATTTTTACAGCTTCACTTATCATATCGTTATGAAGAAAATATTTTTCGTTTTCCTTTTTTTTGTGACTTTACAGGCAACTGCACAAATCAAAGATACAGTAGCAAAACGTATTACATTACCCAATGGCTGGGCTTTAACGCCTGTGGGGCATTCATTGCCATTGGGTGATTTACCGTTGAACATGATACTGTCGTCTTCCGGGAAGTATCTGGCCGTTACCAATAATGGGCAAAGCCGGCAAACCATCCAATTGATAGACGCAGTAAAAGAGCAGCTGCTGGACGAAGTAACGATTCCGAAGTCATGGTTGGGATTGGCCTTTAGCAAGGATGAAAAGAAGTTGTATGCCTCCGGGGCCAACGATAATGTAATCTGGCAATATGCGATCACTAATAATAAATTGCAGGTAACAGATAGTATCCGGCTGGGACTGGCCTGGCCGAAAGAAAAAATTTGCCCTACAGGTATGGTAATAGATCCATCACGTAACCGGCTATACGTAGTAACCAAGGAAGATAATAGTCTTTATGTGATCGATCTGCAGCAAAATAAAGTCATCTCACATATTCCTTTGGCGGCAGAAGCTTATACGGCCCTGCTGTCAAAAGATAGAAGCCACCTCTATATTTCCCTCTGGGGTGGTGATGCAGTGGCTGTGTTTGACCTCGCTTCAGAGAAAATAAGTAATACGATTACTGTAGGCAGCCATCCCAATGAAATGATTCTATCTGCCAATGGGAAATACTTATACGTAGCTAATGCAAATGATAACTCGGTAGCCGTTATCAATACCGCAGATCATAAAGTAATTGAATCGTTACAAACGGCATTGTACCCGGATGCGCCCGCGGGGTCTACTACAAATGGGCTGGCATTATCAGCAAATAATAAACAGCTGTACATTGCCAACGCAGATAATAATTGTCTGGCCGTTTTTGATGTGACCAATCCAGGTAAAAGCAGGTCTAAAGGATTTATACCAGTAGGTTGGTATCCTACCTGTGTAAGAGTAATGGGAAAGAAAGTACTCGTTGCCAACGGTAAAGGATTTACCTCTATGGCTAATCCTGATGGCCCTAATCCAATCAACAAAAAAGAGGAGAGTGGATCACATCAGGCGAATACAAGGAAAGACAGACCAGTACAATATATCGGAGGTTTGTTTAAAGGGACGTTGTCTGTTTTTAATGAACCAACGGATGTATTGTTGAGCCGCTGGTCCGGATGGGTATATGAAAATACACCTTATACAAAAGCGAAAGAAGATACCGCTGCAGGGGAAGCTGGTAACCCGATTCCACGGACTGCCGGACAAACTTCTCCCATTAAATATGTTTTTTACATTATCAAGGAAAACCGAACCTACGACCAGGTATTGGGGGATATGACCGCAGGAAACGGAGATAGCAGTTTGTGTATTTTTCCTGAGCGTATTACGCCTAATCAGCATCGTTTATCAGGTGATTTTGTGTTACTGGATAATTTCTATGTAGATGCAGAAGTCAGCGCGGATGGACATAACTGGAGTATGGCGGCCTATGCTACTGATTATGTGGAGAAAACCTGGCCTACCAGCTATGGTGGCCGTGGTGGCACCTATGATTATGAGGGCAGCCGTAAAATAGCGTATCCCAAAAAAGGATTTATCTGGGATTATTGTAATCGTGCAGGTGTGACTTACCGTACTTATGGTGAGTTTGCGGGTAAGGGAAAAGCGGCGCTCAAATCACTGGAAAATAATTTCTGTACAGATTATCCTTCTTTTGATCTGAATATCCAGGATGTAGTCCGGCAGCAAATCTGGCAACATGATTTTGATTCTTTGCTGGCCATTGACGCAGTGCCACATTTCAACAGTATCCGTTTAGGCAATGACCATACCAGTGGTATGCGGAAAGGCGCCTATTCGCCTTATGCTGCCGTCGCGGACAATGACCTGGCAGTAGGGCAGTTGGTTGATTACATCTCCCATAGTAAGATATGGAAGGAAAGCGCCATTTTTATTCTGGAAGATGATGCCCAGAATGGCCCTGATCACATAGATGCTCACCGTTCTACGGCCTATGTTATCAGTCCTTACGTCAAAAGAAATGCAGTCAGTCATAATATGTATTCCACTTCAGGAATGTTGCGTACCATAGAACTGATACTGGGTTTGCCTCCTATGAGTCAGTATGATGCTGCCGCCAATCCTATGTGGGAGTTATTTTCTGCTACACCTGACCTGACACCTTATACAGCTTTATCCGCCCGGGTAGACATTCATGAAAGAAATGTGGCCTGGAATGAAAGTGCACGCCGTTCTGCCACTTTTGATCTGGCGCATGAAGACCGGGTACCGGACCTGGAGTTGAATGAAGTGGTGTGGAAGGCCATCCATGGAGAGCATTCAGTGATGCCAGCACCCAGGAGAAGTGCTTTTGTGAAGTTACAGGCTACGGAAGAAGAGGACGATTGATAAATCGATTAAGCAAATCCAGGAAACTTTTCTATTTTAGGGGTTCCTAAATTCAAAAAACGTTATGGTTGCAAGGAGAGATTTTCTAAAGAACAGCGCCCTGGTAGCAGGCGTTGTTGGGCTGGGACTGCCCAAAACAGTATTTGGCTGGAACGGATATACCTCCCAGCGCCCACCATTGGCAAAGCGGAAATTTACCAGCGAAGCAGTGGAAAAGACGATTGTGAAGGTAAAAGCGCAGATCGCAGATACCAAATTAGGCTGGTTGTTTGAAAACTGTTTTCCTAATACACTTGACACCACTGTTAATTTTAAATCAGAAAACGGCAGACCCGATACTTTCGTGATCACCGGCGATATCAATGCGATGTGGCTACGCGACTCCTCTGCCCAGGTATGGCCTTATCTGCCATTGGTAAAAGATGATGCGAAACTGAAGGAAATGGTAGTGGGCGTGATTAATCGCCAGACAAAATGTATTCTCATTGATCCATATGCCAATGCTTTCAATGAAGGACCAACCGGTAGTGAGTGGGATAAAGATCTGACAGATATGAAACCGGAACTGCATGAGCGTAAATGGGAAATTGACTCCCTGTGTTATCCAGTACGCTTGTCTTATAATTATTGGAAAATAAGTGGCGACAATACGCCCTTTGATGCTAAATACAAACAGGCGGCTCAGTCTATCGTAAAAACATTTAAGGAACAGCAGCGTAAAGATGGCCATGGTCCGTACAAGTTCCAGCGTATCTCTGCTGTGCAGTCGGATACAGTGGCAAATGGAGGCTGGGGGAACCCAATATCTCCGGTAGGCCTGATCGTGTCTATTTTCCGCCCTTCTGATGACGCCACCGTATTTCCTTTCCTGATTCCTTCCAATATGTTTGCCGTAGTATCTCTGCGGCAGCTGGCGGAAATCAGCGAAACTATTTATAAAGATGCCGCCTTTGCAAAAGAATGTACTGCGCTGGCAGATGAAGTAGACCGGGCTATCAAAGCATATGCTATTGTGGAGCATCCCAAGCTGGGCATGATGTATGGCTTTGAAGTGGACGGATTTGGCAATCGTTTATTCCTCGACGATACCAACGTACCTAGTCTCTTATCCATCCCTTACCTGGGCTACACAGGCATCGATGATCCACTGTACCAGGCATCCAGGCATTTTGTATGGAGCAATTTCCAGCCATGGTTTTACAGAGGTAAATATGGTGATGGCGTAGGCAGTCCGCATACCGGTAACGATTATATCTGGCCAATGAGTGTTATCATGAGAGCTTTAACCAGCCATGATAAAGAAGAAATAGCTGACTGTATCAAAACATTACGCAATACAGACGGTGGTACTGGTTTTATTCATGAATCTTATCACAAGGATGATCCGACTAAGTTTACCCGCCCCTGGTTTGCCTGGGTGAATACCTTATTCGGTGAATTGATCCTGAAAGTAAGCCAGGAATATCCGGATCTGCTGAAAAGACAATACGCATAAATCATCCAGATAACTTTAATCAGGGATTTTGTGAGGTATGTTCAATAAATTGTGAACATAAATCATGAGGTCCCTGATTTTTTATTAGATAGTACCTGTATTCTTAAATCAATAAACCTGACAGTATTAATGGTAGCAGCAAATATTTACCAGCAACGAATAGATCAGTTCAATGAATCGATGAAAAAGGAGAAAAGGTTGACTTCTACTTTATCGTGGGCCCGGTTAATCAGTTTCCTGCTGGTAGGCACCAGCGTGGTACAGCTGATCAGGAACGGATGGATGGTTGGTTGGCTGCTGTTAGTTATAGCAGGGGTTATTGCATTTGCCCGGTTACTGATACTTTATACCAAAGCGCTGCAAAGACTTCAATTATTCGAAACCTTGCTGGAGCTTAACAGGAAGGAGTTACAGCTTGTCACCACCTGGCAATCGTCATTTGAAGACGGGAATGAATTTGTGGATGATAAGCATGATTTTACCAGTGATCTGGATGTATTTGGACCATCTTCTATCTTTCAACATATCAACAGAACCGGTACTTTATCCGGCAAACGCATGCTGGCAGCAGCTTTGCGTACGCCGCTTAGAAGTGGGGCTGCAATCCTGGATACACAACAGGCGCTGAAAGTGCTGGCGCCCGAACTGGAGTTCCGGCAACTGCTCACCGCTAATGCCCTGCTGGCAAAAGAAGAGGAGAGTGACCGCCGCGAAATTGCCGCGTGGTTGGAAATGCCTTTCCATTTTATTAACAGTAAACTGATCAATATTGCCATCTGGGCAAGTCCTTCGTTGGCAGTGGCAGCCATTGTGTATGGTAGCGTGAGCGGGCATTGGTACCCCTTAACGATTATGATTGTGGTGAATTGGTTCTTACTGGGCATTAATCAAAAGGATATCATGGCGCAGTATGGGCTCATGTCTCATAAGGAGCGTATACTGGATAAGTTTTCGATTTTGCTCAACCTTATTAAAAGTGGTTCTTTCAAGGAGTCGACATTGCTTCAGGAGCAGCAGGACATTGCGAAAGAGGCAGATGTGGCTTTGAAAGGGCTGGCACGTGTAAGCGCTGCCTTTGATCAGCGTTTGAATCTTTTGGTAGGGTTAATCCTTAATTCCCTGATGCTGTACGATTTTCATTGTATCCTGCGACTGGAGCGCTGGAAGCAGCAACACAAGCTCCATATTGCCAAATGGTTTGATGTGATTACGCAGTTTGAATTATGGAATAGTATGGCCACTTATGCGTATAATCATCCGCAGTTTTCCTGGCCGGAACCACAAGATGCGTGTGTACTGGAGGCTACTGCGCTGGGGCATCCATTGATCCCCGCCAGCGAATGTGTAAAGAACGATGGTGCTGCCGGGAAAAAAGACAATTTCCTGATCATTACCGGATCCAACATGTCCGGGAAGAGTACCTTCCTGCGCAGTGTGGGCGCCAATTTGCTGATGGCCATGTGTGGTGCGCCGGTATGTGCGGAGCGTCTGATTTTCAGCCCTATGCATATCATGACCTCTATGCGGATCAAGGATTCCATTGCCAGTCATACTTCTTATTTCCAGGCAGAATTGCTACGTTTACAGCATATTATCCGTCAACTGAAAACAGGGGAGCGGGTATTTATTTTGTTAGATGAAATTCTCAAAGGCACCAATTCGGAAGACAAGCTCTCCGGCTCCCGCAGCCTGATAGAACATTTCCTGCAGTACAATTGCCTGGGGATGATTGCTACGCACGACCTGGAGTTGGGGCAACTGGAAGGTGCGTATCCCAATCAGATCCGCAATTATTGCTTCGAAAGCACTATACAGGACAATCATCTTTACTTCGACTATCGCATCCGGGAAGGCATTGCTCGTAATAAGAATGCCACCTTCCTGATGAAGCAGATGGAGATTATCTAACCTTACCGCTTAAAACAAATTATATAAATAACTAAATATTTTAGTAGTTTTACTAAAATATTTAGTCTATGACTTTGCCGTTCCAGGAAGGGGGATCAGAGCCTCAATATTATAAAGGCCGTGGTGCGCAGATAAATCCGAAGAATAAATTTCTGACGGACGAATATGCGCAGGAACATGCCGAAGGTATTGATGAGTGGTGGCAGGCGGATGTACCCACCCAGATATTTGAAGAACATGCAAAGACCCTTGTCAACAAGGTAGATAGTCCGGATGTGGGAATGTGGTTTTCTATGAACCCCTACCAGGGCTGCGAACATGGCTGTATTTACTGCTATGCCCGGAATACGCATCAATATTGGGGTCTGAGTGCCGGTCTTGATTTCGAGCGTAAAATCATAGTGAAACACAATGCTCCTGCACTGCTCCGTAAGTTCCTGGACAACAAGAACTGGGTGCCCAAGCCCATTTCCCTGTCGGGCAATACCGACTGCTATCAGCCGGTGGAGCGCAAGATGTGGCTTACCCGTCAGCTGCTGGAGGTAGCGCTGGAGTACAAACAGCCGGTGGGCATCATTACTAAAAACTCATTGGTATTGAGGGATCGCTACCTGCTGCAACAGCTGGCCCAGGAAAACCTGGTATGCGTATACCTGTCCGTTACCACGCTGCAGGAGGATCTGCGGTTGAAAATGGAGCCCCGTACAGCTACTGCAGCACAAAGACTTAAAGTGGTGAAAGAGCTGAGCGATCTCGGTGTACCCGTTGGCGTTATGACAGCCCCCATTATACCCGGACTGAACGACCATGAGATTCCCCGCCTGCTGGAAGCGGCAGCGGCCAATGGGGCCAGGTATGCAGGCTATACGGTGGTAAGGCTCAACGATGCAGTGAAGATCATTTTTAACGACTGGCTCTACAAAAACTTCCCCGACCGGGCAGATAAAGTATGGCATCTCATAGAAGGAATGCACGGAGGAACCGTGAATGATAGCGAATTTGGACGCCGGATGAGAGGAGAAGGAAACTTCGCCGACCTGATTAAGCAACAATTTAAAATTCACACTAAAAAGAACGGATTGAACCAGGATCGCTTCGAATTCAATACAGACGCGTTCCGACGGCCAAATTCACAATTGAGTTTGTTCTGAGATAGCCGTATGAAATAGTTGCAGTTTAAACTAAATGTTAAGTCTAGGAAAAAAGTAGGGTGTTTTTTTGTGTAATAAAAAAAATAAAAATTATCTTTGTTCCAAGAACAAAAAGAACTGTGCAACTTATATCAACATACGAGATTTTAGCGATGGCCTGCAAGCAAAAGCAGGTCAAGGCCAGATTGCGGGCGTGTTGCACCGATTGTTAACGATAGAAAAAGTTATCAAACGATATAAACAAAAGTCCCGCACTAGAGAAAGTGTGGGACTTTTTGCTTTTGAAGCAGTACTGAAATGACGACATTGAAAGAATTTCAAAAGATAACTGTAATGCAAAAAAAATACACCTCGTGGTGTAAACGGGATGGCTTTGCCTTTAAAAAGTCATACGGACATGGTATGCGGTAATGTGAGATCACTCTCTATACATTATTACTCCCGGTCCGTAAATACGGCCGGGTTTTTTTGTGGCCAAATCCGGCATAAAAATGGCAAACAAAATATTTTTTAAATGAAGTTATGCGCTAACCCATTTCATTAGCAAACAGCAAAGTGCATAATCCCAAAACGTTAGATGATGAGAAACGTTATTCAAATTGTAAGAGAGGCTTTACTCACCAATTTCAAAGAGTTGGATCAGTGGTTTGAAAAAGACCAGGCATTACTGCACTTCAAACCAGACCGCGATCAATGGAACATCAGAGAAGTATTGGAGCATATTACGCTGACCAACTATTTCCTGCTGCTGATCATTAATAAGAGTACCCGCCGTGCGCTGGAACGTAAAAAGACCGGCCACACCGTGATACTCCCAGCGGATTACCAGGATAAATTAAGCCAGATAGACGTCATCGGTAGCAAGTCCTTTGGTTGGGTAAGACCAGAACATATGGAACCTACCGGATTTAAAAATATACAAGAGGTAAAAGCCCTCCTGAAACAGCAATATGCACAATGCATGTATAATCTGTCTCTCCTGAAAAATGGAGAAGGTGTACTTGTATTCACTAACATGTCTGTAAATCAGCTGGGTAAGCTCGATATATACCAATACATCTATTTCCTCACCAAGCATATTGAACGGCATATCCGTCAGATGCAACGGCTCCAGACAGAGTTCGAAGAGAGTGCGGTATTAATATAATTTTAAGGTCGACCATCAACATCTGTATTTGTTAGTCCCGATTGGTTACTGAAGCCGGAGGTATGCACACTTCCGGCTTTTTGCTACCGTTAAAAATGGCTATCCCCAAAGGATATACACTGAAGAGCGTAGATCAGCAGGAGGGTCAGATAACGTATATCTACGAGCATTTATCATAAATGTTAACAGCAAGGAGATAAGTGGACAGTGTATATGTAATGATGCACAAGAATAGTTGCAATCCGGCATCAAAATCTTGAAACCTGCTGCTGGTCACAGATACAACCGTTAATTTTTTAAGTGAAAAAGTACTGCTGAATAAAGCATAGAAAAAATATTTGAAAATATTTTGTTAAAAATTTGCAATATCAAAATATATCCTGTTATCTTTGCATCGTTAAAATTGATAATAAAAGAAAACTTATAAAAATGAAACGCTTCAATCTATATATGGACAACGCAATTCCTTGCTACGAGCAAGGCAGTGGCGGGTTCCGGGCGTTTTATGTTTACAGGTAGATCAAAAATATTTGTAAAAATAACAGAAGCCCGGGTCCTTGGATCCGGGCTTTTTTGTTATCGTTTTTATGATAATGAATTTGCCGGCAATTACAGAACGGGTTCAGATCCGCCGCAGTAAATGGTTTCAGGATAGCATTAATTCAATTAATGTTAAATGGCCGGGTTATGTCTTAACGTAGTGTATACGTTAACGTTAGTAACCCGGTCCGTGAAAACAGACCGGGTTTTTTTGTGTTGCAAAAAAGATTATTTGAGGAGGTACATATAAAACAGGCAGGCGGAGTAATCCTGCTCCGCTTTCTTCTCCTTTTGAAGATATATTTTTTCGTCTCTGTTTGCAATTTAACCCCCAACAATCAGGTTATCATAAGGATAACTTGTAATTTCCCCCATGATAAGTATGATTTTCCCAGGGCTCACCGCCCTGGGAAATCTTTATCAGCAGGAAGTATTCACATTCAAGAGATAACGTAACATGAAGCATATAGTTAATAATAACATCGAAATCACTGATGGTGAGCATTTTGATCCGAAGGGAGTGTATACCGTTAATTTTAATGCGATTCCGGATATCAACAATATTTATGAAGTAGATGGCGACAAAGCCGCCGCTGCTTTTGCAAAAACATATGGAAATATTATTACGCATACCCATCGCTATACCGATTATGATAACAAAAAGAAAAAGTACAAGCATAATCAAACACTGATGGTGTTGAATAATAACTGCGTAGTAGCGTTCTGGCAATCATGGTGCGAAATACTGCACAATGGACAAATTCCTGCTTTTGTAACTGAAGTAACGGACATGGTTACACGCTATAAAGAAAAACAGCGCAGAGAACCACATGAAATAAATCTCATCACCAGCGGACGCAAAGGATTGGAGCTGAAAAGCCTGGAAATAAAACGTACCCGCCTCGATATCGGGATGTTTTATGAGGAAGAATTTAAAGAAATAGATAAGGTAATACAGCAACGACTGAAGAAAGATAAAGACAAAGGAATTGTATTGCTGCATGGCTTACCAGGAACAGGGAAAACAACTTACTTGCGTTACCTGATTGGCAGGATCAAAAAACGGGTACTGTTTGTTTCGCCTGATCTGGCTAACAATATTATGAATCCGGAGTTCATGGAACTGTTGATTGATAATCCTAATTGCGTGGTGATTATTGAAGATGCTGAAAATGTAATTATGGATCGTAAGTTTTCAGGCAATTCATCGGTATCTAATTTATTGAACTTATCGGATGGCTTGCTGGCAGACTGTTTGAATATACAACTCGTATGTTCTTTTAACAGCGACTTATCTGCCATAGACAGTGCATTGTTGCGTAAAGGCCGGTTGATTGCCAAGTATGAATTTAAGCGGTTACAGGTAGATAAAGCACAGCAATTATCAAAGCACATGGGCTTCGACAGTGTGATTAATAAACCCATGACGATTGCAGAAATTGCGAATCAGCATGAGCCTTCTTTTGAAAGAAAACAACATGTGATTGGGTTCAGAAGAGAAGCGCTGGAAGAAATAGCATAAACTGAAAATATGACTAACAAGAGAAAATATTTGTCCATTTATATCAGCATGTTAAGGGAGTTCCGATCGAACACCTAAACATGTTTTATGAACGATTATTTATTGGAATTAGATGCACTGCTGTCTGCTTCGCGTATAAGAAGTGTCAGGCAGAGGAAGCGTGTTGCCATCGCGCATCAGGATAAGCAATTGCTGAAACTGGACAGGGAGTACAGTGCTTTGTGGAAAATTTATGACAGCCGCGGATATATTCCACTGAAGCCGCCTATCGTAAAAGGATACATACGTTTTTTTGTCTTGAGAGATGATGTAGCCCGCAGTAAAGATGCCGGATTTTATCAGGGTATTCTTGACAAGATCAATACCGGCACTTATTGTGCGGAGAAGAGTTTCCGTGTGAGTAAACGGCGTAAAAGGCGATGGAGGTATATTGTATACCTGCAGAAATTGTACAAGCCAGATGAAGCCACCTTCAAGAAAATGGGATTCAGCCGTCGTGCTGCGAATTGCTTTGAGGAAGTCATTAAACAGGATAAACGTACAAAGAAGCCGGTAAAAAAATACGTATTCAAAGAACCCTGGCGCTTTATACTGAGAGTAAGACCCAATGTAATCACACAGCAAAGAGTAGAGGCGCCGGAATTACTTGCACAGATGGATGAGATAGGTGGCTTTCTGAAGCGAAATATGCTGCGCCCCAAACTGTCTAAGTTAAAGTATGGGAGCTATAACAGCAGACGGAGAGAATGGTTGGGCGACTGCAATGGGCGATACCTTGTGGATAAGTGGCTGCTGCCGGATGCCTTTATAAGAAAAGAAGTAGAAGAAGGAATTGGGGCAAACATATTTGTTAACCTTAAAAAAATGAAGTCATGAGAAAGAATAAAATGTCCATATACAACAGCTTGAGCAATCGCTTCTACAAAAAAATGGAAGCAATTAAGTGGGAAATGAATCATTGGTTATGGACAATCCGATACAAACGGAAATTGAAAACTATATTGCAGCATCACGAATAAGAACTGGCAGAAGAAGAACACGTGATGCGCGGACGCAATTTGAGAAATACTTATTAGCGCTCGATAAAAAAAGAAAGGAGTTGAGCCTGGCCTGGAACAAGCGTGGCTATGTACCATTGGAGCCGCCGGTAATGATAGGTTATAAGCGATTCTTTGTGTTGAGAGATGATGTGGCAAGAGGGAAGCACGCCGACTTTTACCAGGCGTTGCTAAAGAAGATCAATACCTATGACTACAGTCATCGTAAAGATTTTAAAGTAAAGAAAAGATCACATGGCAGAAAGAAGTTGGTATTGAGAGAACAGCATTTGTTACAGCCTGATGAAAGTCACTTTAAAAAGTTAGCATTTACTGATAGAGAGGAAAACTGTTTTGAAGAACAGCTTTTCTTTCACAAGAATAGTCTCTTGCCGGTGAAGCGAATGGTTGTTAAAGAGTCGTGGCGATTCGTATTGCGTATCAAGCCTAATATGATTACGCAAGTGAGAATGATGGTACCTGAACTGCTATCGCAAATCAAACAGCTCGATAATTACGTGGAGCAGCATTATCTGAATCATAAAATCAGAAAGCTTACGCGGAGCAGAGGATCTAGTTGGAGAAGATGGTCTTTTAGCGGTAATGAAAAGTATAAATTTAAGCAGAAGACCCTGCAACAACTGTTGCAGGAAGAATGGTATGACAAAAATAACCCCGTATGTCAAATTTTAAAGTAGGCGGTAAAACCTTACTGGGATTAGGTTACCCAAAAAGTCCTGTGTTTCGTTTAGTCATCAATGTAATGGACGAACATTTCAGTCATCTGACCCGTGACGAAGCGATAGATATTTTGAAGAAAGTGTTGGCGGATCCTGCTGCTTATGTAGCGGATGAGAAGTTAGGAAAGGTAGCTGAACAGTTGCTGACACCAACTGCGCCGGAAGAAATTGCATTGCGTGAAACGCCGGTACCTTACGCCGTTTTCGGGCTGGATAATATTGCGGACGGCGCGATACAGCAGCTGAATAATGCAGTTCGTTTACCCGTTGCCGTAGCCGGATCTTTAATGCCGGATGCGCATCAGGGATATGGATTGCCTATAGGTGGGGTATTAGCAGCTGATAATGCGGTTATTCCTTATGGTGTGGGGGTGGATATTGGTTGTCGTATG
Source organism: Chitinophaga sp. 01L420 (assembly GCF_056399985.1). Lineage (NCBI taxonomy): Bacteria > Pseudomonadati > Bacteroidota > Chitinophagia > Chitinophagales > Chitinophagaceae > Chitinophaga > Chitinophaga sp. 01L420. The sequence continues at coordinate 27,633 of NZ_JBFTSK010000002.1, read as the reverse complement.
TGTTTGAGTATACTGGATCTGCCGGAGGAGTCGTTGTTGATAAATGAAAGCGAATACAAGAAGCAGCTGGTGAACTGGACTAAATTTGGTGCGGGAGTGGAGTGGAAGAAAAGGGAAGCCGATCCGGTATTGGAAAGAACTGAGTTTAAGGAAATACGTTTCGTGAAGAATCTGTTTGATAAAGCTGCTGGTCAATTGGGAACTTCCGGTTCCGGTAACCACTTTGTGGAGTGGGGAATTGCGACTATCACAGATGCACGGAATGAGTGGGGATTAGCACCGGGTAATTATGTGGCGTTGTTATCGCATTCCGGTTCCCGTGGACTGGGGGCACAGATAGCGGGGCATTATACGCAGGTGGCAAAAGATCTTTGTCCGTTGCCGGAGAAGGCAAGACATCTGGCTTACCTGGATCTGAATTCAGAAGCAGGACAGGAATACTGGCTGGCTATGAACCTGGCGGGTGATTATGCGTCTGCCTGCCACCATTTGATTCATAAACGGCTTATCAATGCGATGGGCGCCACCTTGCTGGCAAGAGTAGAGAACCACCATAACTTCGCCTGGAAAGAGACATATGAGGGTAAAGAAGTGATTGTGCATCGTAAGGGTGCAACACCAGCAGGTAAAGGTGTACTGGGAGTGATTCCGGGATCTATGACGGCACCTGGATTTATTGTACGGGGAAAAGGAGAAGTAAGCAGCCTGCAGTCAGCATCGCATGGTGCAGGGAGACTGATGTCCCGTACTCAGGCGCAGAAATCAATTACGGACCAGCAGTTAACGCAGGTGTTGCAGGAGCATGGAGTTACGTTGATTGGAGGAGGGTTGGATGAAGCGCCTGGTGCGTACAAGGATATCAATACCGTGATGGCCGCCCAAACAGACCTGGTGGAAGTGATAGGGAAATTTGTTCCTAAGGTAGTGAGAATGGCCGATGGCGGACCTCCGGAGGACTAACTAAAGATATATGCAATGACGCGATAGCGGAAGATGACGAAAGTTGTTTTCCGCTTTTCGTTTTTATTAGTCTAGTGAAATAGTAGGATATTTAATTTTTATTACTTATCATTGTGGTAGTTTACCACCACCAGATACTTATTTATGATACCTATACATGGGCTGGCACCGTGTATGAGCCTATGTCTTATGATCAAGGATTTCCGGATTTAAAATTTAACAAAGTGCATTTAAACTACCTGGCATTGGCAGTTCCTTTTTTCCTGACATTCATTGGGTTGGAATACCTAGTGTCGCGTAAAAAAGGCAAGACTTATTTTAAGTTTAATGATTCCATTACCAACCTGAGTGTGGGTATTGCCGAGCGCTTACTGGATACGTTTACCGTGGGCCTTTTCTATTTTGTATACGATTACCTGTATCGTCATTACGCCATATTTGATATTAAATCCAGTGTATTGTTATGGGTAGCGTTACTGATATGTACCGATTTTATCTGGTACTGGTATCACCGGCTGGCGCATGAAGTAACTGTTTTTTGGTGTGCGCACGTAGTGCATCATCAGAGTGAAGAGTTTAACTATACGGTATCTGCACGTATCACGGTGTTCCAGGCATTTGTACGTACTGGTTTCTGGGCAATACTGCCGGTAATAGGTTTCCCGCCCGCCATGATCACGAGTATGCTACTGGTGCATGGGTTATATCCGTTTTTTATACATACCCGTACTATTGGTAATTTGGGTATTCTTGAATATATCCTGGTTACACCATCTCATCACCGGGTACATCATGCCAGCAATCCTCAGTATCTCGATAAGAATTATGGAGATGTATTTATCATCTGGGATAAGTTATTCGGCACTTTTGTGAAAGAAGGGGAGGAACCTGTGTATGGTTTAACCAAGCCATTGGAAAGTAATAGTTTTCTATGGCAGCATTTTCATTTTATACTGGAGATGCTTTATTCTGCCCGTCAGGCGAAGGGATGGCGAAACAAGCTGCGTATTATTTTTGGTAAGCCGGACAATGTTGATCCGGGAGCACGGGAGGTACTGGAGGAGAAATTCCTGCTGCGTAACCCTCATATAACGGAAACGCCTAAGCTGTTTAATTATGTATTGTGGCAAATAGTAGTCACGCTGCTGGTTTTATTTTCCTTCCTGTTACTGGAGCATTATGTACCTGTATTTATACAGGTATGTGTAGCCTTGCTGATACTGCTTACGCTGATCAACTGTGGTGCTATTATGGAGCAAAAGAAGTGGGTATTTTATCTGGAGTATGCCCGTTATCTGGTGTTATGCTTTGCGGGTTACTATGTATGGCCTCATCCAGGGTTCCTTTGTGCGGCTGCCATTATTATGGTTACTGCTTTTTATTTCCAGTCACATCTGAAAGAACATTATCTGCGGCTGGTATATGGTTACTACCGTTCATAGCTAAGATAGTCCGGCCTGAAAGTTATTTCGGGCTGGATGATACGTTTATGTTAATGTTTAGGGATAAATTATTGTCTTGGCACCTGCGATTTAAGTATTTTCCGGGCGAAATGTATTCTGCTTTTGATAGTTCCCAATGGTTCCTGTAGAATATTTGCAATCTCGAAATATTTGTAACCCTCGTAATAAAGCATAAATGGCTTTTTGAAGATATTGGGCAAGTGGTAAACTGCCACATGAATATCTTTCATCTGTAAGTTAGAGGCCGCTTTATTGGTGACTGTATGTTGCTGGTAATTAATGAAGAAATCGCTGGCACTGGGTTCTGCGACCATGCGATGCTTCAGTTTTTTTCTATAATGATTAATGAAAATATTCCGCATGATGGTGAATAGCCAGGCGCGGATGTTGGTGCCTTCCAGGTATTTCTCCTGGTTGGAAAGGGCTCTGAAAAGGGTTTCCTGGTAAAGATCTTTTGCCTGTTCGGCATCTTTCGTGAGGGTAAAAGCAAAGGGTTTCAGGAAATCAGCGTTTCCAATAAGCAAGGTGTTAAATTCAACAGACGACATAATGTTTAAGTTTTGCCTTAACTAATTTAAACAAAAAGGGGTAAAAGATATATTCAGAGGATGCCAAGGGGCTGTTAAAACATGACATTTTTTAGTTAATACAATTGATTCTCAAGCAATTTATCCCAGGCTAGTACTTAGATCAATAAAAACGGTGGTAGTTTAAGTAGTAATCGTAATTTTTCAAAACAGGTAATTCATGGACGACTCTCAGATAGATAAACGTAAAAGAATAACAAAAGGATTTTAATAATAAGGATTTATTGTATTAAGTAAAATCATATATTATAATTATCTTAAAATTAGTCGTAGAATAATATTTGGACGCATATTTGCATGGTGCTGCCCGTATCTTCAGACCATATGTTTAAACATTCAGCCGATAGTTCATAATGATTTCAGCTTAAAAGTGTTAGGAATTCTGATGGAACTAACATTTATATGTTATTTTTAATAGATTTGCACCTTATTTGGTGGAAGCCAAGTAAGATTGTTTCCAAAAAAGTATTCGAGAAAGTTTAGATCCTATCATACATGTTAAGAAAATTACTGTTGGTCCAACTGTTCCTGTTTATAGGTATGTGTGTAATGGCACAGGTTCCGTCCCCAGCTCAGATAAAGCAAGTAAACGTAGATAACTTATCAGACGATCAAATCAGACGGATCGTGGCAGAGATGAAGCAAAATAATCTGACCATGTCTGATATTGATTCTTATGCTGAACAGAAAGGTGTGCCTCCGGCAGAAGCAGAGAAGTTGAAGACCAGGATAACAATAATGGGATTGGATAAATCGCTTGATAAGAAAAAAGCTTCCGAAACTTTTCAGCAAAATACACAGTATTCTGAACGATCATTTAACGATTCTGATACAAGTCAGGTAGATATTTTCAGACAAGGTTCAAACCCTGAGGCCATAAAAAGGAAGAAAATATTTGGATCAGAACTGTTCAGCAATAAGAATATCACATTTGAACCCAACTTAAGAATCCCCACTCCTTCTAATTACAGACTAGCGGCTAATGACCAACTAATGATCGATGTATATGGTTATTCAGAAGTACAGTATAAGCTGACTGTAACAGAAGAAGGATATATACGCATTCCTAACCTGGGACCAGTATATGTGAATGGCTTAACAATGGAAGAGGCCAAAACAAGAATTACCAAACAATTGTCTACTATTTATTCTACTATATCAAGCGGTAAAACTTTCGTACAAACTTCTCTTGGAGATATTCGGAGCATCCGGATTTTAATGATAGGTGAAGTGCAGCGGCCGGGTACTTATACACTGCCTTCTCTGGCTTCTGTGGCAAATGCGTTGTATGTTTCTGGTGGTCCGGATGAAAATGGCTCCTTTCGTAGCATACAGGTAATTCGAAATGGGCAGGTGATTAATACTTTCGATCTGTATGATTTTATTACCAGAGGAGATTTAACCAACAATATTATTTTACAGGATCAGGATATTGTGAAGGTAAATCCTTACAAAACACGCGTGGAATTGATTGGAGAGGTAAAACGTCCGGCTATTTTTGAAGCAAAAGATAATGAAACGCTGCAGACAATATTGGATTATGCGGGTGGTTATACAGATGGTTCGTTTAAAGATAATATAACAGGATATCGTATTAATAATAAGGAAAGAGAAGTTATAAATGTTTCGGCTGATCAGATTGCTACTTTTAAACTTAAGTCAGGTGATCAGTTTTTTGTTGATTCTATCCTGAACCGTTTTAGTAACAGAGTCACCATAGCAGGAGCGGTTTTTCATCCTGGTAATTATGGTCTGGAAAAAGGCATGACATTGCTGGACTTGATTAAAAAGGCAGATGGTGTAAGAGAAGAAGCATCCCTAAACCGAGGTATCATACGTCGTTTGCAGGATGACTTTACCCCTGCGATTATAAGTTTTAACGTACAGGATATTATCAGTGGAAAAACTAACTTGCCCATTCAGAAAGAAGATAGTGTGATTGTGTTTTCCAAGCAGGATCTAAGACAGCAGTATTTTATCTCGATCAGTGGGGAGGTAAACAGACCTGGTGCGTTTCCTTATGCAGATAGTATGCGTTTGGAAGACCTCATATTGATATCTGGTGGTCTCAAGGACGCGGCCTCATTAAAGCATGTGGAAGTATCCAGAAGGATCAGGAGTGGCGACTATAATGGTAAGGACAGTGCAAAAGCTATTATCAGACAGTTTGATATTAGTGCAGATTTGAGTAGCATCGCTGGAGAACAGATTATGTTAGAACCGTTTGATGAGGTGATAATTCGTAAATCTCCAAGATATAGTGAACAGGCCAATATTTTGGTGGAAGGGGAGGTTGTTTATCCTGGGCAATATGCTATTATAAACAAAGGGGAACGCATTTCTCAGCTTGTTACCAGATCTGGCGGGTTGAGATCTGAAGCCTTCCCGGAAGGTGCTCTGCTGTTGCGTAAAACCTATGTGAATGGCTCTGATAGTGCATTATTAAATAACAAATTGGCACTGTTTTATAGCAAGCTGGAGGATAGTGCGAGCATTTCCAGTGTTAAGAATATGATGGAACGTAAATATCAATTGCTTGGAATTAATCTTGACGACATATTAAAGAAACCAGGATCAAAGTATGATATTTTGCTGGAAGAAGGGGACGTATTGAAGATCCCTAAAAAGCTGCAAACGGTTCAAGTTTTTGGAGAAATTTATTTCCCTAAGAAAATACGGTTTGATACAAGAAATGATTTCAGAGATTATATAAGGGGAGCAGGTGGTTTTACTTCGAGTGCTTTGAAAAGGAGAAGCTATGTTGTATATCCTAATGGTGAGGTTAAAAGCACCAGGAAGGTGTTATTCTTCAATAAATATCCTAAAGTTAAACCCGGATCAGAAGTGTATGTGCCAAGTAAAAGGGAAAGAAAAGGTTTGAATCMCCAAACTGTAGGACTAATAAGCGGACTAGCTACTGTGGCATTGATTATTGTGACTTTACTGGATAAAATTAAATAATATTTAGTATTCATTAGTTATTAGAATACAGTTTGCAATAATTAAAAGATAAGAATACATGGAGATCTCAAAAAAGAGTTCAGCTGACAGGGATGATAATGAAGAGATATCACTTAAGGAGCTGATTCTTAAAATTAAAGAGTGGATCAGCTATTTATGGAGGAAGAAGTTCTTGGTTATTGCAATAGGATTAGTTGGCGCCGGGCTTGGGCTTTGGTATTCTTATATTACAGACCCGGTTTATAGCGCGGAGCTTACTTTTGTGGTGGAAGATAGTAAATCCAGTCCGTTGGGAGCCTATGCTGGTATCGCAAGCCAGTTTGGGATAGATCTTGGAGGAATAGGAGGAAGTAGTGGTGCGTTTAGTGGCGATAACATACTTGGGTTGCTAAAATCCAGGCTTCTGATCGAAAAGGCTTTATTGTCCGGGCAGGCCGTCTACAGAGGAAAAAAAATGTCATTAGCAGATCTGTATATTGAGTATAATGAATTGAAGGATAAGTGGAAAAATAAATTAGCTCTTGAAACGATGCATTTTCCTATTGGGGCAGACCGTACGTTGTTTACATTGCAGCAAGACAGTATACTGAATGTGTTTCAAAACGCGCTCTCTGAAAAAAATCTTAAAGTTGAGAAACCAGATAAAAAATTGTCATTTATTTCGGTGACTTGTAACAGCACGAATGAAATGTTTGCCAAGTTGTTTACAGAGAAACTGGTAGCTGTAGCACTAGACCTGTATATTGACACCAAAACCCAGCGCAATAAAATAAATGTCGATAGGCTGCAACAACAGGCCGACTCGCTGGAAGGGATGTTGAATAAGAAAACGTATTCGGCAGCGCAAGCCCAGGACCTGAATACTAATCCTGCCAGACAGCTTGCAAGCGTCGGCGTTGAATTAGCCCTGAGGGATAAAATGGTGTTGCAGACCATGTATGCAGAGGTAATTAAAAATCTGGAATTAAGTAAGTTGGCTATGGCCCAGGAAACACCTGTTATCCAGGTAGTTGATACGCCTATTTTGCCTTTGGATAAGAAGAAGTTCGGAAGATTAAAAGGATTAATTCTGGGTGGTTTTCTTGGCGGATTCCTGACAGTAATAGCATTGATTATCCGGAAGGTTTACAGAGAAATCATGCAATAAATCTAATTATCGCGGTTAATAAAATCAATGTTAGTAACAAGATATAGCAAGCATATTTATCATGGAGTTAAAAGGTAAAAAAGTCCTCGTAACGGGAGCAGATGGTTTTATTGGAAGCCACCTTGTTGAGCGGTTGTTAAATGAAGGATGTAAGGTAAAGGCTTTTGTTTATTATAATTCGTTTAATAGCTGGGGATGGTTGGATACATTGTCTCCGGATCAATTATCAGCCATCGAGATTTTTGCTGGAGACATTCGTGATCCCAATGGAGTCAGAACGGCAATGGTAGGAATTGATGTTGTTTTTCACCTGGCGGCACTGATTGCCATTCCTTTTAGTTATCATTCACCGGATTCATACATAGATACAAATATAAAAGGTACACTGAATATTATTCAGGCCGCAAAGGATTTGAATACTTCCAGGATACTTGTAACATCTACATCAGAAGTATATGGCACGGCCCAATATATTCCGATTGATGAAAAACATCCAAGGCAACCACAATCGCCTTATTCAGCTTCTAAAATAGGTGCAGATTGCATAGCGGAATCGTTCTATAGAAGTTTTAATCTACCGGTAACTATTGTAAGACCATTTAATACTTTTGGTCCACGACAGTCTGCCAGAGCTGTGATACCTACCATTATCAGTCAACTCCTTAATGGAATAACAGAGATTAAATTAGGAGATCTTACGCCTACAAGAGATTTACTGTTTGTAAAAGACACTGTAAATGGTTTTGTGGAAATTGCTAAATCGGATAAATTAATAGGTCAGGACTGCAACATCGCTACACAGTCTGAAATAAGTGTAGAAGCACTGGCCAATAAGCTGATATCGCTGATTAACCCCAACGCCTGCATTCTACAGGACAGTGATCGCATCAGACCTGCAAAAAGCGAAGTATTCCGCCTCTTTGGTTCTAAAGAGAAAATCCTTGAATTAACGGAATGGAAGCAGCAATATAGCTTGGAACAAGGCTTACAGGAAACCATTGACTGGTTTAGAAAAGAGGAAAATCTCCGTAGCTATAAGGCCGGTATTTACAATATCTAGCTCTCTAAATAAATGGAATCAACACAAATAATTGACTTTATAAGAAATACCTTCAATGAGAAGAAGGGCTTTATTCCATTGCATGCACCTTATTTCGGAGGTAATGAGAAACAATATGTATTAGATACTATTGAATCAACTTTTGTTTCTTCTGTTGGAGCCTATGTTACAAGGTTTGAAGAAATGATGAAAGAGGTGACGGGAAGTCAATTTGCCATTGCCACTGTAAATGGTACAACTGCCTTACACCTGGCTTTGGTGCTGGCAGGTGTAAATCATGGGGATGAAGTAATTACGCAACCACTAACATTTGTAGCCACTGCCAATGCTATCAGTCATGCTGGAGGAACGCCGGTTTTTGTGGATGTAGACAGAGATACAATGGGGATGTCTCCAGAGGCGCTCAGGCTATTTTTAGAAGAAAAAACTTTCAGGGATAAAAACAACAACTGCATCAATAAAGAAACAGGCAAAAGAATTGTGGCTTGTGTGCCCATGCATACCTTTGGTTTCCCTTTAAGAATTCAGGAAATAGCAGATATCTGCAAAGAAAATCATATTGTGTTGGTCGAGGATGCAGCAGAGTCTTTGGGGAGTTATGTGAATAACCGTCATACCGGAACGTTTGGAGATATTGGGGTGTTTAGCTTTAATGGCAATAAAACGATTACCTGTGGTGGTGGCGGAGCGATAATTACAAATAATGAAGCAATTGCATTGCGAGGTAAACATTTGTCTACTACGGCGAAAGTGCCTCATGCCTGGGAATTTGTACATGATGAAATCGCTTATAATTATCGTATGCCTAATCTGAATGCAGCTTTGGCGTGTGCACAATTAGAACAGCTGGATAAATTTTTATTGAACAAGCGGGAACTCAGCAATATATACCATGGTTTTTTTGCTGAAACTAATATAACATTTGTAACAGAAAGAATTGGAAGTACTGCTAATTATTGGCTGAATACCATTATTTTTCAAGAACAAGAGGAACAGCAGAACTTTCTGAAACAAAGTAACGAAAGCAGCGTAATGACCCGACCAATCTGGACGCTAATGAATAAACTACCTATCTATAGCAATTGCCAAACAGATGCGTTGGTTAATGCCAGTTGGCTCGAGAAAAGGGTAGTGAACATCCCGAGTAGTGTAAGATTTTAATTGTACTGCCATTATGAAAAGAGAATTGATATTAATCGGAGGTGGAGGCCATTGTAAATCGTGTATTGAGGTAATAGAATCAACAGACAGTTTCATAATAAGAGGAGTTCTTGATCCACTGAAAGAAAAAGGAGCGAAAGTTTGTGGTTATGATATATTAGGTTCAGATGAAGACATTCCTTTCTTTGTTAACGAGCGTATGCTATTCTTGATTACAATAGGGCAGATTAAGAACGCAGCAGCGCGGATAAAAATTGCAGAAAGAATAGCCAACATTGGTGGGGAGCTAGCTACCGTTATATCGCCATTTGCTATTCGTTCAAAAAGAAGCATATTTGAAAAGGGAACGATTCTGATGCATGGGGCAAAAGTAAATGCAGACGTTGTGATTGGAGCAAATGCAATTATTAATACGAATGCCAACATTGAACATGATTGTAAAATAGGAAATTTTGTACACGTTTCAACAGGCGTCAATATCAACGGCAATTGTACCATTGAAGATGAAGTATTTATAGGAAGTGGTAGCATTTTGGTGCAGGGTGTTTCAGTTTGCAGTAAGGTTGTTATTGGTGCAGGGACACTGGTTAATCGGGTAATCGCGACTTCAGGAATGTACATAGGTAATCCTTGTCGTCAAATTAATTGAATATGAAGAATAAGGTTATAATAATCGCAGAAGCCGGAGTAAATCACAATGGAAGTTTAAGTAATGCGAAGTTGCTTATTGATGAAGCCTCTAGTGCCGGAGTGGATTATATTAAATTTCAGACATTTCGCTCAGAGAAGTTGGCAAGTAAATTTGCAGGAAAGGCAGATTACCAAAAGGCGGCAGGAACCGGAACGGAGTCGCAACTGGAAATGTTGAAAAAACTCGAACTTGATGAAACTGCGCATATTGAATTAATTAGCTATGCTAAAACTAAAGGGGTAAACTTTTTATCTAGTGCTTTTGATTTTGAAAGTATTGACTTGTTGCAAAAATTAGGCATTACCCTAGGTAAAATACCTTCTGGAGAGATCACCAATCTTCCCTTTCTGAGAAAAATAGCAGCAACATTCCCCCAGGTTATCTTGTCCACTGGAATGTCCGATATGGATGAGATAAAGAGTGCCATTCAGGTACTAATTAAAGCGGGTAGGAGTTTGGAGGATATAACGGTCCTGCATTGCAATACAGAATACCCCACCCCTATGCAGGATGTGAATTTGAAAGCAATGAATACCATAGGCGGGGAACTGGGCGTTGAAATAGGGTATTCAGATCACACTTTAGGTATTGAGGTCCCTATTGCAGCCGTGGCGCTCGGGGCAAAGGTGATAGAAAAGCACTTCACATTGGATAAGAATATGGAAGGGCCAGATCATAAAGCCTCATTGGATCCGGCAGAATTACGTTGTATGGTAGCTTCCATACGAAATATAGAAAGTGCATTGGGAGATGGGACCAAACGGAAGTCTGCCTCTGAAACGAAGAATATTGCCATTGCGCGTAAAAGCATTGTTGCCGGTAGGGATATAAAGAAGGGTGAGATTTTAACTGAAGAAAATCTGGACGTAAAGCGTCCTGGCACAGGGATAAGCCCGATGGAGTGGGATAATGTGGTAGGTACCATAGCCAATAAGGATTATTTAGAAGATGAGATCATTACTTTATGACGAATAAGAGAAAAGTATGCGTGGTAACTGGTACGAGGGCCGAATATGGCCTGTTGTACTGGACTATTAAGAAGCTGAATGATGATCCTGATGTGGAGCTGCAGCTATTGGTGACTGGCATGCACCTATCTCCCGAATTCGGACTTACTTATCACCAGATTGAAGCAGACGGGTTCCGGATAGACAAGAAAGTAGAGATGCTGCTATCATCAGATACCACTATTGGCGTGAACAAGAGTATAGGACTGGGTATGATTGGCTTTGGGGATGCTTTTGCAGAGCTTAAACCATCCCTGGTTCTATTGTTGGGTGATCGATTTGAAATTTTTGCGGCCGCTACAGCTGCTATGATAAGTAGAATTCCTATTGCCCATTGTCATGGTGGCGAAGCCACAGAGGGAGTTATAGATGAATCTATCAGGCATGCAATAACCAAAATGTCCCAGATTCATTTTACCGCCACTGAAGCTTATCACAAGAGAGTTATACAATTAGGAGAACAACCAGCCCGTGTATTTAACGTGGGGGCGCTGGGAATTGAGAATATTAATAAACTCAAACTATTAACCAGAGAAGAGTTTGAAGAAAGTATCGATTTCCAGTTAGGGGAAAAGAACCTGCTTATTACCTTTCATCCTGTCACATTGGAAGTATCGTCTGCTGAAAAGCAGTTTGGAGATTTGCTGAGGGTTTTGGATGAGTTAGCCGATGTTAAGCTTATTTTTACAAAGGCAAATGCAGATACAGATGGCAGGATAATCAATCAGTTAATTGACAAGTTTGTTTCTGACAGAAGAGAAAAGGCGATTGCTTTTACTTCTCTGGGTCAATTGAGGTATCTATCGGCGCTTAATTTTGTGGATGCCGTAGTAGGTAATTCCTCCAGTGGTGTTCTTGAAGTCCCTTCGTTCAGAAAGCCAACTGTTAACATTGGTGACAGACAGAAAGGTAGAATTAAGGCAGAGAGTGTTATTGATTGTCATCCTGATATTGATGAGATGAGAAAAGCTATTCAATTGGCATTGGATAATGTTTTCCAGGATACAATAAAAGATGTTGAAAACCCTTATGGTAGAGGAAATGCTTCCGACGAAATTGTAGACATTCTAAAGAAGATACCACTTGATTCTTTAATAAAAAAGCGATTCTATGATTTATAGACGTTTTTTTCCGAGCTATACAGAAGTATTCAATTATTAAAAATTTATTGAGATTGATGGAATTCCGGAAACACTTAATTTTTGAACACGAAAGTATAACCGACGCATTTAAAAAATTAAATGCGCTTGGTGCCGATGCCATCCTGTTTGTTATATCCAGTAGTGAAAAACTAATTGGGTCGCTTACTGATGGAGATATTAGAAGGGGATTCATTAAAGAGCTTACCTTTGAAACTCCCATTAAGGAGTTCATTCAACCCAATCCAGTTTGTATTGTATTACAGAATTATTCTATTGAAGAGCTTGAGCAATATAAGCGAAGAAACATTAGAATAATACCTATTGTCGATGATCAAAGATATATAGTTGATATTCTCAATCTACGTTTAAAGTCATCGTTGTTGCCATTGAATGCAGTAATAATGGCCGGTGGAAAAGGAGAGCGCCTGTTGCCACTTACAGCTGATTGTCCTAAACCTTTGTTGAAAATTGGAGATAAACCTATAATTGAACATAATATCGACCGATTAGCTACCTATGGGATAAGCAGGGTTATTATCTCGATTCGTTACCTGGGCCATCAGATTCGGGAATATTTTGGAAATGGTACAGACAAGGATTTGTCCATTGAGTATATTGAAGAAATTGAGCCCTTAGGAACCTTTGGCGCTCTTAGTCTAGTTGCTGATTTCGATTCGGATCATATTCTGTTAATGAATTCGGATCTTCTGACAAATATAGATTTTACAGATTTTTATAGCTCGTATATCGCATCGGGCGCTGATTTAATGATTGCCAGCGTTCCATATCAAGTGAAAGTACCTTACGCCGTACTTGAAATAGAGAACGGTGACGTAGTTTCCTTTGACGAAAAGCCTACCTATAATTACTATTCAAATGGAGGGATTTACCTCTTTAAAAAATCCTTGCTTGAATTAGTACCGCAAAATACGTTTTACAATGCAACAGATTTTATGGAAGAATTGATCGCTGCCAATAAGAAAGTATCTCATTATCCAATATTAGGCTATTGGCTGGATATCGGTCGGCCAGAGGATTTTGAAAAAGCGCAGATAGATATAAAACATATTAAGCTTTGAAATGAATATACTAATAACAATTTGTGCAAGGGGTGGATCGAAAGGTATTCCAGGAAAAAATATTAAGAATATGGCCGGTAAGCCTTTGATTAACTATTCCATTGATCAGGGAGTCAAGTTTGCTATAGGTAAGAAATGTGTAATTGGATTGTCTACTGACAGTAGTGAAATAATAGAGGCGGCAAAAAGCGCGGGATTGGTTACAGATTATCGGAGGCCAGAAGCTCTCGCGACTGATACTGCCGGAAAGTTGGGCGTCATTGCTGATCTGATTAAATTCGAAGAGGAAAAACGACAATTGAAATTTGACTATATCATCGATCTTGATGTTACCTCTCCATTAAGAACTAATGATGATATTGAAGCTGCATTGCAGATCATCATGGAAGATGAACATGCAATTAATATCTTCTCAGTTAATCCGGCGAATAGAAATCCATACTTTAATATGGTGGAAAAAAATAAGGAAGGCTATTATGAATTATGTAAAAAGGGAGATTTTATTACCCGCCAGTCTGCCCCCAAGGTATATGACATGAATGCTTCCTTTTATGTGTATAGGCGTAATTTTTTTGATACTGCTTTTTCCAGTGCTATTACATCCAGGTCTTTGATTTATGAAATGCCGCATATCTGCTTTGATTTGGATCATCCAATTGACTTCGAATTTATGGAGTACTTATTAGAGAACCAGAAGCTTGATTTTTTGGTATGAATGTTCTGATTATTGGTCTCGGATCTATTGCGCGCAAGCACATATATGCTTTGAAAGCATTGTCGGATAAAATAAATATCTATGCACTTCGATCAAGTGATAATAATGATCAGATAGAAGATGTTATAAATATTTATGAACTTAATCATGCAAAGTTGTCATTTGATTTTGCTATTATTTCCAATCCAACTGCTGTTCATTATAAAACTATAGAACAACTTTTACCACTGCAGATCCCTTTATTTATTGAAAAGCCATTATTCCATTTGTTGGAAGAAGGTGAGGCTTTGGTGAATAAATGCGTTAACGAGGGTATTAAGACTTACGTTGCTTGTAATCTGAGATTCCATCCATGCGTTCAGTTCCTAAAGCAATACCTGACAAATAATATTAGCCGGATCAATGAAGTAAATATCTATTGTGGTTCCTATTTGCCTGATTGGCGTCCACAAAAGGATTTCAGAACCATTTATAGCGCTCATCCTGAATTGGGAGGGGGAGTTCATCTGGACCTTATCCATGAACTGGATTATTCCTATTGGTTATTTGGGGCGCCAATAAGCAGCTATAAGCAACTTACAAATCACTCTTGCCTTGATATAAGAGCGGTTGACTATGCGCATTATAATCTGTCTTATGCTGGCTTCACAGCAAACATTACACTTAACTACTACAGACGGGATTCAAAAAGAGAAATAGAAATATTATTGGAAGATGGAACGCTCAAAGCAGATTTATTAACAGGAACGGTAGTCCTTAATAATCAGCTATTATTTGAAAGGAAAACAGACATCCATTTTACCTATGTAGAGCAGATGAAATATTTTCTTGAGAACATTCATGAAGATCGTGTTATCATGAATGATATTGAGGAGGCATTTAAAATACTGAAAATTTGTTTGAAATGAATATGCTGAAAGATAAAATTATAGTTGTTACTGGTGGTAAAGGCTTATTGGGTAATGCTTTTGTACAGGAACTACTGGCGAAGGAAGGGACGGTGATTGTTTTGGACAACAATGCAACCACAGATCTTAATAAGAATGAAATTAACTGTGATATTACAGATAAGCCGTCCATTCAACATGCGATGGACCTGATATTAGCGAAGTATGGCAGGATTGACGGGTGGGTAAACAATGCTTATCCGAGAACTGAGGATTGGGGGAAGAAGCCGTTTGATGAGGAGTCAATGGAGTCTTTTAGTAAGAATGTAGAGTGGCATCTGGGAGGGTATGTTAAATGTTGTCAGCTCGTATTAAATCAAATGAAACAGCAGCAAAGTGGTTCACTGATTAATATGTCTTCTATTTATGGGGTAGTTGGTCCTGATTTTACTATTTATAATGGCACTTCCATGTTGAACGAAGGAGCCTATGCTGCTATAAAAGGAGGATTGATTAATTTTACCCGTTACATGGCCGCATTTTATGGGCCTTATAATGTGAGGGTGAATTGTGTTTCTCCCGGGGGAATTTTCGATCATCAAAATCCTGTTTTTGTAAAAAATTATGAAGATAAAGTTCCTATGAGGAGACTAGGAAATCCAGGTGATATCGCACCATCCATCAGTTTTTTGTTATCAGATGGAGCCCGGTATATCACAGGGCATAACCTTATAGTAGATGGTGGGTGGACTGCTATTTAAGATTTGAATGGTATATTTGATTTAGTCAAATAAAAAAATATGATAATAAGTGAATTGCCTGGTAGGATAAGATTCTGGAAAAGAACTGATCGGATTGGTCCGGATATTCCCCTAACCCATTGGCGATTATATTTTAAAACGGCTATGCAGAAGCTCTGCAAACGCAAATTTTATCATTTTGATGATACTGCAGAGTTCCGGCCGGGAGCATATGCGGTTGCCTGCTCCAAAATTTCAATCGGTAAAAGAGTGGTTATAAGGCCAGGTACACATTTGTTTGGAGAAGCGAAGAATTTGGACATAAGCATTATGATTGAAGACGATGTTTTGGTGGGAGGTGGAGTACATTTTTATGTAAATAATCATGCGTTTGATAATCCTGATATACCAATTATTGATCAGGGGCATACTGCTGCACAGCGCATTACATTAAAAAAAGGATGTTGGATTGGTGCCAATGTTATAATACTTCCAGGTGTTACCATCGGGCACAATAGTGTAGTGGGAGCAGGATCGGTTGTAACTAAGTCGGTTCCTGATAAGGTGGTAGTGGCAGGTATACCGGCCAAAATAATTAGATATATCGATAAGTAGGTTTCGTATGCAACTGCTTTATCAAAAGGATTAAAGAAAATAGGGTCTCAATTACTGTTATAATGGATTACTCAAAGATTATTTATATTTCATACCAGCCACTGACAGCAATTTTTGAACGGAACTTTTACATAAAAGAGCTGCAGGAAGCAGGTGTTGAAATTGAGTATTGGGATCTTACAAATATATATAAGCCAGGTCTAGAACTTAATCATTCTCTGACTGCCGCCTATGTAAAGCCTTTTTCTTCTATAAAAGAGATCAGGCTTGCATTAAATAGAAATAAAGGCGCATTATTCGTTGTGTTTATCACCTTAACACACGAAGTCTCAGACCTATTCAGGGTTTTGGCACAAGCAGATGTGCAAACCTGTTTTTTTGCCAGAGGAATGTTGCCGGCGCCTGTCCTGAATGCTCCTTTTTTGACCAAGCTTAAAAAGAAGGCGGGGCAATTGACCAGTCTCCGCTATATTAATCGCGTTATTTCAAATTATTTGCTCAGCAAGGTGAAGGGACTGGGATATATTAAAACGCATAACATCGTATTTACTGCCGGGAGCGAAGGAATATATACCGTCGGGATGGGGGCTGAAAAAGAGAGAAGTAGTGCCAGGCTAATACCAGTTAACTCCCTGGATTATGACCATTATTTGAGTTTAAAACAGCACAGACAAAGGTTGATAGAAGGGCCTTATGCGGTGTTCCTTGATATTTACCTTCCTTACCATCCAGATCTTGCCATTGTGGGAATGAAGTCGATAGATGCGGAAGAATATTTCCGGTCACTCAATATGTTTTTTGATAAACTAGAGTCAACCTACCATGTTAAAGTGGTGATAGCAGCTCATCCTAAAGCAGATTATACAGTGAATCCATATAATGGAAGAACTATTCTGATGAACAAGACAGCTGACCTGGTAAGTGATGCCTCTTTTGTAATCTCACATATAAGCACTGCAGTGTCTTTCGCGGTCCTGTTTTCAAAGCCTGTTCTATTTGCTTATAATAACCAAATTTATAAATCATATAAGCACAATATGTTTCAGCAGATAAAGCATTTCAGCGAAGTATTAAAAGCCCCACTCATTAATATAGACGAGGATAATATAAAGTTAAACAAGCTTTTTGTGCATGAAGAGGCTTATATGGATTATAAATACAAATACCTCACTTCTTTAGATACCCAGCATACAAGTACAAAGGAAATTATTTTTTCATTACTGGAGATAAATGATGCACATAGATTATGAGTGATAGTGTAAAAAAATCATATACGCTGAATTATTTGAAAATATACGTACTTAATATTTCGGCTATTGTACTTAATATTTGTTCCTTGTTTGTTGTCTTACCTGTTATTTCCAATAATCAGGAGCTGTATGGGATATATAGTATTTGCATATCGCTGAGCGTTTTCTTCGCATATGCAGATTTGGGATTTATAAACGCAGGCATGAAATATGCTTCTGAAGATTATGCGAAGCAACACTATGCGGAGGAAAAACAGATAATTGGCTTTGTCGGGTTTATACTGTTGCTTTTCGCTGTTTTTTTCAGTTGCTCCATTTTGGCGATTGCCTACAAACCGCAATGGTTGTTCAGTAACATGAAGGAGGGAGCAGACCAACTCATTGCGTCCAAATTACTGCTGACACTTGCATTATTTGCCCCAGCTATTATTCTTCAACGGGTTTTGCAAATGATCTATAGCATAAGGCTGGAAGACTTTATTTTTCAAAGTATAAATATTGTAGGAAATCTGTTAAAGATACTTTCTGTATTCTATTTTTTCAAAAATGGAAATTATGATCTGGTTGGCTATTTTTTATTCAATCAGGTTATAACAGTTGTTGTCATTATTATTACAAGTTTGGTGGCAGAGAAGAGGTACCATTCATCCCTGTTTTCTCTCATACCCCATATACGTTTTTCAAAAGCAGTATATGAAAAAACAAAGTCGTTGGCACTAAGTACTTTTCTTTTGAGTTTGTCATGGATTGTGTATTATGAATTGGATGCTTATGTGCTGGCAAAAATTTCTACTCCTACTATTGTTGCATTGTATGCAGTAGGTTTAATGTTGCTTTCATTTGTGAGGTCTCTTTTCGGCGCTGTGTTTAACCCTTTTACGGCCAGGTTCAATCACATGATTGGTTTGGACGATTGGACAACATTGAGGAGTTTATACAGTAGGGTAATAGTAGTGATGTTGCCTCTCACACTGTTTCCATTGGTAGCCATCAATATTTTTATTTCACCATTTATATTATCGTGGGTTGGTACCAATTTCAAAGAGGCTATCGTACCAGCTAATTTTTTATTATTGAGTAATCTGCTGGCGTTTATTACCTATCCTGCGGGAGTACTTATTGTCGCCAGAAAACAGGCCCGGTTGCTATATACCGTTGGGTTCTTTTTGCCGGTTATTTATTGGCTGGGAGTGATGTTGTTTTTTCCTCAATTTGGATTTACTGCATTTTCCTTTATGAAGTTTTTTTCCTTTATCTGCTTGGGTATATTCTATGCTATTTATTCTATTAAATATCTGCAGCTTACTTTTATAGGGTTCTTTAATAAATATATTGTAAAGGTTATTCCGTCGCTATTGTTTCTCGCTATTTACGGGTATTTCTTAAACCCATATTTGCCTGGTAGTAAGAGCAGTATTCATCTAATTGAAGTGATTATTGCAATTGGTGTTGGTGTTTTAATGTCCATATCGATTTACTACCTATTCACATCGGAATTCAGGAATTATATTAATGATATTATTTATAAGTGGTGGACGGGCTTAAAACTTAAAATGACCAGGTAATGTAATTTTTTCAACCCGGAATAGTTTCGGGGTATTTAATTAATTTCGTCCCGACCTCGTATTCGGAACAGGGTTAAAAAAAACTTGGGGTAATGAAAAAGGTCTTCATAAGCATACTGTTATTTTATTATACGTTACATTTTCTTATACCCGGAACTTATTATCTTATAAACGGATACGTTAATATATATTCGGATGTATATGACACGAATGCAACTCTGAAGGGTTTTTATCTGAATACTTTCATGATTCTCGGCGCCATTGCCATTATTATGTTTTTACCTGATAAAAAATACAAGATAGAACCTCGTTTTTACAATTTGAGTAAGCTTTTTTATTTGGCACTCGGATTTTCGATTGGGTTGTATATTCTCAAAGGGGGCTTCAGCGGGGCGATCAGTGGTAGTATGAGTGGTTCGGGGATGAGCTATATTGATCTTTTCCTAAAAAGTAACGCCATACTAGTTGCCATCCTGTTCTACCAGCAAAGAAAAACGAGGCCAGCACTACTGTTTATCGTATATCTTATTTATACCATGGTAATGGGGAGCAGGAGTGGGGTTATAAGTATGTTTGTGATTTTTCTTATTTATCCGCTGTTTGAAAACTATTCAAGATATAAGCAGCAGCTAAAAAGGGTATTGCTCCTGATGATGATAATTTCCCCTGTCCTGTTTTTTGTGGCAACTGTGTTTATCAGAAAGGCAGATCTCGGCATTGGTACGGACGTTATTCTTAATCAGATTGCCGGGCGGATGTCTTTTTTGGAAACATCGATGCTGCCTATACACTATAAAGAGAACGGAACATTGAATCTAGACCTTTTTTACGCAAAATATTCTCCGTTTCATCAACTGGAAATGATGATCGATGCCTTAATTCCAGGTAATGTTTTTGAGCCGGATATAATGCCAAATCAGTATTATAGGGTTTTGTTCCTGGGGTATTCAGAAGACTTTGTACAGAACGTATATACCTCGATAAATTTGACATTGCCTGTTTACCTTTATATGTATTTCAATGAATTTGTTACTGTAGTGGTTGCCATTTCTGTATTGCTATTTTATTATTTTTTATGTTATAGATTTTATAATAAGCCATATATCTTACTGCCCTTATTACTTGGTCTTTACCACTTGCTTTACTTTTTTGATCTGGTGATGTGGTTCCTGATTATCTTTCCTTCCATGCTTACTATGCTAACAATATATGGATATTCTATTTTCAGAAAAGGTATCGTCGATTATTTTAAAGTCAAGACAAAACTTATTGTAAAAAATTGATGTTGTTAATAAAGTGAGATGATTTCAGATAAACGTATTTTATTCATCGGACCAATCTTTCATAGTTATCATACGGCTATTATCAGAAAGTTAGAAGAGGCAGGAGCAACTGTATCTTTTTTCCCGGAAAGAAAGTATGGCCTCTTATTTAAGGCGATTAATAATTTTAGGAAGAAGTATCTGGAACGGTACCAGGAGAAGCATTATGATAAGATCCTGCAGCAAATTGGGACCACTCAGTATGATGTTTTATTCGTGATCAGAGGTTATATGCTTCCTGATAACTTCGTCAGAAGGTTTAAACAAATGAATCCCCGTGCCCAAACAATTATGTACCAGTGGGATTCCAATAAGAGTAATCCATTTTTAAAACAAGTAGCAAATTTTGATAAGGTTTTTTCATTTGATTTCGATGATTGTGACCATAACCCTAAATTGAAGTATCTGCCGCTTTTTTATATAGACGATGTAGCCGGGGTTGCCAGAAATAAAACACAGGTGAAAGAATACGATTTCTTTTTTATGGGATGGTATTTTCCGAAAAGATATGAGGCATTGATGAAATTTAAAGAATATGCCGACGCGCATAATTATAAACTTAAGGCATTTTTATTCATTCCTTTTACTACTTATGTAAAGGAACGATTAGACGGTAAACGTCTCGATCGCTCTGTGATTTCTACCAGGCCTATGAAGAGAGCAGAATACCTGGAGAATCTGGTAAAGTCAGACGTAATGGTAGACGTTAGTAATCCTGATCAAACGGGATTGGCTATGCGTATTATTGAAGCATTTGCTTGTAGAACTAAAGTGTTGACAAATAATTACAAGTTACAGGAAGATAAATTTTACTCATCAGAATACGTAGCTTTTTTTGATGAGGATAATCCAAAAATAGACGAACAATTTTTACGCATTCAGCCTACTTCGCCTCCTGCAAATATGTATACTGTCAAAGAATGGCTAATGAAAATGTTTGCTGAAATCAATTAATAAGGTAGAAGCCTGCCGATAATAGGGAATTATATTTAATTACAATTAATCGGCTAAATTGCATATTTGTTTGGAATAACATTATCTGTACACACTTTTAATAGCAAAAAGACAAGAAATAATGAAGAATAAAAATATACTCATTTCCGGTGGCGCGGGTTTCATAGGAAGCAACCTGGCGTTGAAGCTGATCAAAAAGGGATATACTATAACAGTATTAGACAATCTGTCTCCTCAGATTCATGGGAATTCACCTGAAACAACGTCGCCACTATATAATAGTATCAAAAATGAAGTTAAATTCATAAAAGGAACAGTTACATCCCGCGCGGATTGGGAAAAGGCATTGATTGGTCAGGACATCGTTGTGCATTACGCAGCCGAAACCGGTACTGGGCAATCCATGTACGAAATTCAGAAGTATACGGATGTAAATATCGGAGGTACTGCTATATTGCTGGATCTGTTGGCAAATCAACCCGGTTTGGTAAAGAAAGTCGTAGTTGCATCTTCCAGATCCATTTATGGAGAAGGCAAGTATTTAAGTGAGGAATTTGGCGTTGTATATCCTGAACACCGAAAGGAAGCGGATATGCGTATGAATAATTTCGAAGTGACCTATCCCGGCAGTAAACAACCGCTGAAGCTGTTGCCTACCGATGAAATATCTAGAATACATCCTTCTTCGGTATATGGAATTACCAAACAAAATCAGGAACAGATGGTGATGACCGTTTGTCCCACTATTGGTATAGCGCCTGTTGCCTTTAGGTATCAGAACGTTTATGGTCCAGGACAATCGCTATCAAATCCTTATACCGGTATTTTATCAATTTTCTCTACGCGCATAAGAAATAATAACGGGATCAACATTTTTGAAGACGGAAAGGAGAGCAGGGATTTTGTTTATATTGACGACGTAGTTGATGCCACTATTTTGGGAATAGAACAAGACGCAGCAAACGGAGAGATTTTTAACGTGGGGTCAGGTACGCCTGTTGACGTGCTTACAGTTGCCAGAGCCCTGATAACTAACTACGGTATTGATGTACCGGTTACAATTAGTGGGAACTATAGGATGGGCGATATCCGCCATAATTTTGCAGACCTTGCTAAAATCTCCGCTACACTCGGTTTTTATCCGAAATTCGAATTTCATGCCGGATTGAAATATTTTACTGATTGGGTATTGCAGCAGGCTATACAGGAAGACAAGTATGCTCAATCTATCGAGGAAATGAAGGCCAAAGGATTGTACATCTAAGGTTAGTACAGGAGAAATATATCTTTTGCGAATTGTAAGTATTTAATACATGGACATAAGTCTGATAATTTCAACGTACGGGAGAAGTGATGAGGTGGATGCACTTTTAGATAGTATTTCCCGGCAGTCGCATGATCTTCAACTTATTGAGGTAATAGTAGTTGATCAGAATGATCAAATTGACCTGGTACCTGTTTTAAGTAAGTATAGTACACGACTGCCGTATCTTGTGCATGTAAAAACATTGGAGAAAGGACTCGCGAAGAGTAAGAATAAAGGAGTGACGTTAGCCCGTGGCAATATAGTTACTTTCCCAGACGATGATTGTATGTTCTATGACGATACGGTAAGTAGTGCGCTCACCTTTTTCAAAGAGCATCCGGAAGCTGATGTGGTATATGGCCGGATATTCGACAGGAAGGCAAATAAGAATATCATGCGGGAATGGTTTGTAGGAGAGAAGAAGTTGAATCCATTCAATTTTCATCTCAATTATTCTGCAATTACCTGCTTTAGTAAAAGGAAGGATTTATTATTTGATACTCATTTCGGCGTTGGTGCTTTTTATGGTTCAGGTGAAGAACTCGACTATATTGTGAATGCCCTAAAAAAGAATCTCAACGTTATTTATACCAACAGGATTGAAGTGTGGCACCCGGAGTTGAATGTTAATACCATGACTGCAGATAAGATATATAGGTATGCAAGCGGATATGGCGCCGTATTGCGTAAGCATGTAAATACCCCCTTGCTGCTGCTCTATATGAGTTCTACCGTCATGCAGATATTGCAGCTGGGAAAAGCCATTCTGCAAAGGGATAAAAAAGCTGCTGAGAGACGACGTTTCGCTATTTCGGGTCGTATTGACGGATTTTTTAAATATACTAAGTCAACACAGCATTGATTATTATGGAAAACTACCTAAGCATTTATGGGTTCCGGGGATTTGTAAAACTGGTGAAAGATGTCATTAATACGAAGTTGTTTTTTCCGAAATGTCGTTTGGTTAGAACTCCTTATTATATAAAAAGAAAAGGTAAAATTAAATTTGGAAAGGGATTTACATCAGGAGTAGGGATGCGGATAGATGTTCCGTATGTAAAGTCGGCTAACGAGATTATTATAGAAATAGGAGAAAATGTACAGGTAAATGACTATGTTCATATTACAGCAGTGAATTCGATAAAAATTGGCAACAATGTGCTAATTGCCAGCAAGGTATTTATTACGGATCACAATCATGGAGGATACAACGAAGAACACGTACTGCAATCGCACCCAGATGAGCCCCCGGCAGATAGGCCTATCACTTTTAAAAGTGTAACAATAGAAGATAATGTTTGGATAGGTGAATTTGTTACAGTCTTGCCTGGAGTAACTATTGGAAAAGGCTCAATTATCGGTTCCATGTCTGTTGTGTCGAAGAACATCCCTCCCGACACTATTGCCGTTGGTTCACCGGCCAGGGCAATTAAAAAATTTAATAGGCATACAGGTGTTTGGGAGAAGATTTAATAATTTACATTGCATTTCGATGTTAAATCGAAAGCCAAGTACCGATGAAAGTTTCTTTATTTATCCTTTGTATATTGATAATAGCTTGCTGTGTCCAATGCAGTAATTCTTTGCCACGTCGCCCAGCAGTGGAAGCTCTTGACGAGTATTTCAAGAGAAAACTAGTTGATACAGATAGCCTTATTACTTTGTTTCGGAAGAGTGTAATAGAAAATGACTCATTAGCGAAACAGCAACAGCTTTTTAAAGAAAGCAAAATATCCTACAAGCGGACCGAATTTCTTATCGAGTATGCCATACCCCATATGGCTACACTTATCAATGGTGCGGCTGTACCAGAAGTGGAAACAGAAGATAATCTGAATACGATCATAGAACCGGAAGGTTTCCAGGTCATTGAATCCATATTGTTTTCAGAACATGGAACAATGAGTAAAGCAACACTACTACAGGAAGTGGATAAGTTGAGCGCCAGTATCCGTTTTGTGTTGTCACAATCTTCAAATATAATACTATCAGATTCCCTTGTTTTTAAATCACTTAGACAGGAAGTATTCCGTATTATCGCCTTGGGTGTTGTTGGTTATGATGCAGACCTTACCCGAAATGCTATTCCAGAGTCAAGAGCTGCCTGGCAATCGGTAGGTGAAGTACTTGGTCTGTATAAGGAATCTCTTCTGAAAGTTGATGGGCGACTTGTGGCACAATGTGACAGTATTATTGCTGGAGGGGACCGTAATCTTGCTACAGGGGTGAGTTTTAATGATTTCGACAGACTGACTTTTATTACTACATATGCTAATCCGCTATCACATTCCCTGATAAAGTTAGCCAACGCACTTTCTGTGGATATGGGTAACATGCATAGCCCTGTAAAAAGTAGTGCGGAGAATTTATTTGTACCGGATGCTTTTGACTATAACTTTTATACTGATAATGAGAGCGATCATATTAGCAGTGAGAAAGTTTTATTAGGCAAAAAGCTTTTTTACGATCCTATACTATCTGGCAACCGTAAGCGATCCTGTGCTACCTGTCATCTACCTGCTAAAGGATTTACAGACGGTTTGGCTAAAAGTCCATCCATAGACAATCGATCTGTAACAAAGCGTAATACGCTTACGTTATATAATGCTGGCCTTCAGCCAGCGCTGTTTTATGATATGAGGGTTACTTTTCTCGAAGATCAGGTAACTGATGTTATCTCTAGTGAAAATGAGATGCATGGTTCTGTTGGTAATGCGCTACAAAAAATTAAGGCTAGCGCCAGTTATATCGAATTATTTAAGAAAGCATTTCCGGAATCACGGGAAACAGTTACTGCGTATCATTTTCAGAATGCTATAGGAAGCTATATACGTTCTTTAGTAAGTTTGGATGCTCCATTTGATAGGTACATGAGAGGGGAAAAAGAGCAGCTCAGCGACTCGGCCATAAAGGGATTTAATCTATTTATGGGTAAAGCCAAATGCGCAACCTGTCATTTCGTGCCATTGTTTAATGGCGTACTGCCCCCGAATTTTGTAAAAGAAGATGCTGAGGTGTTAGGAGTGCCTGAAAAGCCACATGGTAAGATTATTGACAGGGATCTGGGCCGGTACCTTGTTATCCCGGCAGCTCCCAATAAGTTTGCCTTTAAAACGCCCACCTTGCGTAATGTTGCCATCACAGCGCCTTATATGCATAATGGTGCCTTTAAATCTTTGGAAGAAGTACTGGACTTTTATAATGAAGGAGGGGGAATTGGCTTGGGGATACACGTGCCTAATCAAACACTTCCTGCAAGAAAGCTGCAGCTCACAACAACTGAACAGCGACAGATTATCGCCTTTTTATATGCGCTTTCAGATACCGCTCAAAAATAAATCCTGACCTGATAGGGGGGATGAGAATTTGCTCCGTTATTTATTCAGCTATAGTTAAATACTAAATTGGCAAGTTCTTTAACCCAGACTAAACATTATACCTTTGGAATCAAATGCTCTCTTCTATAGGCAGGGTGCCTACAGACTCGTTTTCCTACTTGTAATTTGCGCAAGTCTTTTAGCATGTAGGAAAAACAATACAAAACCCATCAATACCGAAGTCCCAGGGGAAGAAGGCACCGCGATCCCGGATAAGTTGGTAATTAATGGATATACAGATAAGCAATCGTACAACGTTGGAGACAGTGTTGCTTTATTTTTGTCTACCCAATCAGTAATTGTTAAGAGAGCGTTGAATGTATATAATCTGGACGGAAAGATTATGTTCAGCGTTCCGGTTAATAGACTGACAAAGCAGGAAGCATCCGGTGAAAAACCATATGAAGACGGATTTGGATATAGTGATCCTGTAACTTTTAAAGTTCCAACACTTAAAAGTGGAACTTACCTTGTTGCGAACCAGATCCCGTTGATAGTAAAGTCAAAAGACGAAACCGTAGATTTCACCGTCGTTTATCCCTACAATACTGAGAATGCTTATTGCGCAACAGGAAGAAGGAGTTTATATACAACACCTGTTGCCAAAATAGTTTCATTTCAAAGGCCTATACCGTATTCTGCATTTGCCGCCGGATTCTTAAAATGGATTGGCCAACAATCGTATTCTTACAATATGATTTCAGATATTGATCTGGAAGATTACGATAATATAAAGGGTAAGATTGTTGTTATTATCGGCCATAGTGAATATTGGTCAAGAAAGGCAAGACGGAATTTTGATCGTTTTATTGATGAAGGCAAAAATGCAATTGTGCTTTCAGGTAATACCATGTGGTGGCAGGTACGCTACAACGAGGATAAGACCAAACTTATCTGTTATAAAGCGGTTGGGGAGCCACGTGTTGCAGACTCTCTTAAAACGTGGCTTTGGATTAGTCCCAGTCTTAGGTATCAAATCACCGAAAGCATTGGAGTGGATTATGATCGGGGAGGGAATGGTTCTATAGCAACAAAGAATGACGGATGGGATGGATTCAAAATAGTGAATCCTAATTCGCCGCTATTGACCGGGATGAACCTGAAAAAAGGAGATATTATTAAATGTCCTTCAAATGAATATGATGGTGCTCCCTTAAAGGGATTTGATAGTGAAGGCACGCCCATTATCGATAATAAGGCTTTGAAATTTGACAAAGTTGAACTCATAGGGTATGATTTTGGATTTAGATCAGTAAAAACAGTTCCGACAGCCATCATTTTCCGGAAAAGGAAAAAGTCAGGGATAGTAGTTACTTTTCCTTCTACTAACTGGTGCACGATTTATTCATATAAAACCTTTCCGAACATCTCTAAAGTCACTCAGAATGCTATTGATGGGATAATGGCGAATAAAAATTTATTTAGTAATTAATATAAGCTTTATAAGCCTATCTTAAAAAGGAGCAGCATTTGGCTGCTCCTTTTTAATTATTTAGTTATCATGCTCACAAATCGGGGGTGGCTTTGCGTAATTAAATTTGAAATAAAAGAGGAAATAAAGTATAATTGATTAAAATAAATCAATATGCCGGAAATTTATACAGATGGAAGCTATCTGGAACATAACCCCACATGGCATACCGA